>NZ_JBWBWM010000191.1:0-508 GCF_056174665.1 Bradyrhizobium sp. WYCCWR15520 | reverse complement strand
CGGGCTCTGACTACTTGTAGGCACACGGTTTCAGGATCTCTTTCACTCCCCTTCCGGGGTGCTTTTCACCTTTCCCTCACGGTACTGGTTCACTATCGGTCGCTAGGGAGTATTTAGCCTTGGGAGATGGTCCTCCCGGATTCCGACGGAATTTCACGTGTTCCGCCGTACTCAGGATCCACTCAGGAGAGAACGAAGTTTTGACTACAGGGCTGTTACCTCCTATGGCGGGCCTTTCCAGACCTCTTCATCTACCTCGTTCCTTTGTAACTCCGTACAGAGTGTCCTACAACCCCAAGAGGCAAGCCTCTTGGTTTGGGCTGTTCCCGTTTCGCTCGCCGCTACTCAGGGAATCGCATTTGCTTTCTCTTCCTCCAGGTACTTAGATGTTTCAGTTCCCTGGGTCTGCCTTCTCATATCCTATGAATTCAGATATGGATACTGCTCCATTACGAGCAGTGGGTTTCCCCATTCGGAAATCTCCGGATCAAAGCTTGCTTACAGCTCC
>NZ_JBWBWM010000190.1:0-514 GCF_056174665.1 Bradyrhizobium sp. WYCCWR15520 | reverse complement strand
CGATCAGCCCTTCTTTCAACAGCGCTTCAACATGGCTTGTCCCGCCCGTTGTCAGCGCAATGAGCCCTTCATGATAACTTTTGAGCCATTTTTCTTTGATGCCGGTTTTTGATTTCGACTGCAACACGCTACTGATTTTCAGCAGGTTTTGGTAGCCTTTGTTTGTTTTCGCCAAAAGAACGAGCGGATATGAAAGCTGTTCTTTTTCATCTGTTAAAACTGAGGCTGTAAGCCCGATAATCGGCTTGATGCCGCGTTTTTTGCATGATTTATAAAATTCCACCGCCCCGTACATGACCTCATCATCCGTCAGCGCCATTGCGCTGTAGCCCAGCTCTTTGGCTTTGGCCGTGAGGTCCTCTACGGAAGCGGCGCTGTTTAATAAGCTGTAACCGCTGTGTACTTGCAGGTGAACAAAAGGCATTTCTGTCACCCCTTCCTTTTTCGAGCCGTCTCTTTTCATTATATGATGGGATCGAATGAGAAACAAATGTTCTTTCTTTGATCAACAATC
>NZ_JBWBWM010000189.1:0-521 GCF_056174665.1 Bradyrhizobium sp. WYCCWR15520 | reverse complement strand
GGCAGCGCCGCCGCCGCGTCCCACGCCTCCGCCGCCACCGCCCGCGGCGGCCCCACCACCACGTCCGACGCCGGCCCCGCCGCCGCCTGCGGCTGCACCTGCGCGCCCGACACCTCCCTCGGACGCCGCCCCCAAGGCGCCGGCAGCACCTCCGCCACCTCCCGCGGCGGCACCTGCACGTCCGACGACACCGCCTCCTCCGCCGCCGGCCGCAGCGCCTGCAGCGCCGAAGCAACCTGCTGCCCCGACACCGACGCCACCGCCGCCTTCATCCCAGAAGGGGACGCCTTCGCCTGTGCCGCCACCGGCTGCCGGCGCCAAGCAGCCACCCGCGCCTGCCGCCACACCGGCTGCGCCAGCGGCATCGCCAACGACCACGCCTCCGCCCAGCGGAAGCACAGCCGCGCCGCCGCCGCGTCCCGGTGCGACACCGACACCGACAACGCCTCCGGCCGCTGGCGCACCGACCGCAGCGCCTCCCGCCGCAGGCGCGCCAACGGCCGCGCCAACCGCACCGACCG
>NZ_JBWBWM010000188.1:0-523 GCF_056174665.1 Bradyrhizobium sp. WYCCWR15520 | reverse complement strand
AAATTCAAGAGGCTTTCCGTCTTTCTCGCGCACCGTCTTGCCATTCGGAAGCTTCCAGCCTGCCGCATCTAATAGCGCTTTTGCTTTCTCTGGATCATAGTTGATTTGCTTTACATCAATATCAGACGTGTATGGGAAGTCTGTCGGCAAAATATGATCTGCTTTTTCTTCTAACCCGGAGGTGATGCCTTTTACCAAGGCTTCTTTGTCAAAACCATAGTGGAGGGCTTGACGCACGCGCTCATCAGAGAGCTGTTCTTTTTTCGTATTCATGACAAGCTGTCTCGTCGCCACCGGTTCAGAAAGGCTTGTTTCATATTGGCCTGTCGCTTGCAGCTGCTTGAATGCATCCAAACTGATAACGCCTTCGCCGTAAATGAGGTCAAGCTCGCCTTTTTCAAATGCAAGCACCCTTGTTTCGGCGTCCGGGATGACTTTCACCTTGATTTTCTCGACTTTTGGCTTTTCACCCCAATAATGTTCATTGCGTTTAAAAACCGCATATTCATCAGCTTTATGCTCT
>NZ_JBWBWM010000187.1:0-526 GCF_056174665.1 Bradyrhizobium sp. WYCCWR15520 | reverse complement strand
ACATGCTGGCCCCGGTCTTGAAGGCCGCCGGCTACAAGGTGCGGGTCGCCGTCAACGCCCAGGAGGGCCTGTCTGCGCTGCGCTCGGGTTACAACTTCGACGTGGTGCTGACCGACATCGAAATGCCCGACATGAACGGCTTCGAGTTCGCCGAGACGATCCGCGCCGACCACAATCTGGGCCAGTTGCCGATCATCGCGCTGTCCTCGCTGGTGTCGCCGGCGGCGATCGAGCGCGGGCGGCAGGCCGGCTTCCACGATTATGTCGCCAAGTTCGACCGTCCCGGCCTGATCGCGGCGCTGAAGGAACAGACCGCCGACGACAGGCGCGCGGCATGAACAAGTTCAGCCCGGCACGAACAAGTTCAGCCGCACGGCCTAAGGAACCCAACACATGACAACAACCAAGACCGACACCATCGACGGCACCGTGGCCGAATACGTCACCGCCGTGATCGGGGGACAATTGTTCGGCCTGCCGATCTCGCGGGTGCAGGACGTGTTCATGCCGGAACGGCTGACGCGGG
>NZ_JBWBWM010000186.1:0-529 GCF_056174665.1 Bradyrhizobium sp. WYCCWR15520 | reverse complement strand
CTAAAGCGCGATGGCATTAGGTTGATAGCCTGAATTTTTGAGGTAGTTGGCGCATTCTTCGGGTGTGAAGGCGTCGAGGGCCTCACCGATGGCGGTGCAGACCGTATCGACGGTTCGGGCGGCAGCCTTTCGGAGCAGATGCTTGAGCTTGGCAAAGACCTGTTCAATCGGGTTCAGGTCAGGTGAGTATTTTGGCAGGAGGAACAGCTTGGCGCCGGCGGCGCGAATGAGCTGACGCACGACCTTGCCTTTGTGGCTTCCGAGATTGTCCATGATGACGACATCGCCGGGCCGAAGGGTGGGCAGCAGAACCTTCTCGACATAGGGCCCGGAAGCTCGCGCCATCGATCGGCCCCTCGATGAACCATGGCGCATCGATCCGGTCATGGCGCAGGGCCGCCAGGAAGGTCATGGTCTTCCAGCGGCCGTGAGGAACCTTGGCGGGAAGCCTTTGCCCGCGTGGCGCCCATCCCCGCAAGGGAGCCATATCAGTCCGGGTCCAGGTCTCGTCGATGAAGACCAGCCGTTC
>NZ_JBWBWM010000185.1:0-531 GCF_056174665.1 Bradyrhizobium sp. WYCCWR15520 | reverse complement strand
ATTTATTATGGCTGCGAAGTCAAACGGCAGCAGGATTTTTGCCTTATGCTTGATTTCATCTTAGCCGCTACTTATGAATAAATTATGACCAAACTGTTGCCAGTCCTTTAAATGTTCAGAATCGAATTGAGAAATGGCTGAGCCCTGTGTAAAATGAATCTAACGTTTGGCTAGCGGAGGCATATTGACGATGAAAATATTAATGATCGAAGATAATTTAAGCGTATGTACAATGACAGAAATGTTTTTTGCAAAAGAAGGATTTGAAACAGAGTTCGTCCATGACGGACTTGAAGGATATAACCGTTTTAAATCGGATGATTGGGATTTGCTGATCATCGATATCATGCTGCCGTCGATGACGGAGTCACGATCTGCAAAAAGGTCAGGGAAGAGAGCACGGTTCCGATTATTATGCTGACGGCAAAGGATACGGAATCAGACCAGGTGCTCGGTTTTGAACTTGGGGCTGATGATTATGTGACAAAGCCGTTCAGCCCTTTGGCGCTTGTGGCGAGAATCAAAGCGGTG
>NZ_JBWBWM010000184.1:0-531 GCF_056174665.1 Bradyrhizobium sp. WYCCWR15520 | reverse complement strand
GATCTAAATCTCCGCAAGTATAAACATCAATGCTGGCATATCCGTGTTCAGGAAAACTGTGAATGGTCAAGTGAGATTCAGAAATGATCACAACCCCGCTTACACCTTGAGGTGCAAACTTATGAAAGGCTACCTCACGTACCTCAGCACCTGACTTCAGTGCCGCATTTACAAACGTTTTTTCAATAAAATCCATGTCATTCAGCTTATCAAAATCGCATCCCCACAGTTCGGAGATAACGTGACGCCCCATTGTTTCCATAGCATGGACCCCCCTTAACAAGAATTAGAAAAGTGAATTTCCAAGCAACTGAACCGGTCATTTACCACGGGGGAAAGTTAGTCCGGAGAGGTCCTAACCCTTTAAGTAATGCCGAAGCGCTCACGAACTAGAAGTTCACGAAAAATAGTATACTTTGTTTGAATATTTTTTGCAAGGCGGTTTTATCATTTGATGGTTAAGGGGTATTTATTTTTTATCCGTCCATGCTCTTATTTTATACAGCCGAAGGGTGTTTCATTCTTGAAGCC
>NZ_JBWBWM010000183.1:0-560 GCF_056174665.1 Bradyrhizobium sp. WYCCWR15520 | reverse complement strand
AACCTTTGACCTCCATTTGGAACAATGCGTTGTATTTGTCGATAAAATGCTGGGTGAGCGGCATGATATCTTCCTTTCGATCTTTTAATGGAGGAATGAACAAGGTGACGACACTCAGCCTGTAATACAAATCTTTTCGCAGTCTTTGCCCGCTGACCGCGTCGACTGGATCTTCGTTCATCGTCGCGATGATCCTGACATCGATCGGAGTATCCTTCGAAGCGCCGATCCGCCTGATCGTTTTTTCTTGAATGGCGCGCAAAAGCTTTGCCTGCAAGCTGAAGTCCAAAGAATTGATCTCGTCAAGGAGAAGTGTGCCGCCGTCTGCTTGTTCGAAAAGACCCGGGCGATCGACGGCACCCGTGAATGCGCCTTTGGCCGTGCCGAATAAAAGGCCTTCGACGAGGCTTTCCGGGAGGGCTGCGCAGTTTTGTGAGATGAATGGGCCAGTCGACCGCTGGCTTCCGTTATGTATACTTTGGGCGAACAGTTCTTTTCCGGTTCCGGTGTCGCCGACGATGAGAATGGAGGAAGAGGTCCGGGTCGCCCGCTTTGCATGT
>NZ_JBWBWM010000182.1:0-561 GCF_056174665.1 Bradyrhizobium sp. WYCCWR15520 | reverse complement strand
TGGTGACGCCCGCGGCCAAGCGGAAAGCTGTCGCCCATCTCAGAGGCGCCTTCGGGATGAGCGAACGGCGGGCGTGTAAAACCATCGGCTGCTGCCGCATGACCATGAGATACCAGACGACCCGGGCCGACGAAGCCGGCCTTCGCCAGCGCATGCGGGCAATCGCCCAGGAACGTCGTCGTTTCGGCTATCGACGCCTGCACGTGCTGCTCAAGCGGGAGGGCTATCTGGTCAACCACAAGAAGCTGTTCCGGCTGTACCGGGAAGAGAGGCTCGCGGTGCGCCGCCGTGGCGGCCGCAAGCGGGCGATCGGGACCCGGGCGCCGATGACGGTGGCGAGGGCGCCGAACGACCGCTGGTCGCTCGACTTCGTGTCGGATCAGCTCACCGACGGCCGCCGCTTCCGTATCCTCACCGTTGTCGATGATTGCACGCGCGAGTGCCTGGCACTGGTGGCCGATACCTCGCTCTCCGGCACCCGTGTGGCGCGGGAGCTGGACCGGCTGGTGATCGAGCGCGGCAAGCCCAAGACGGTGGTCAGCGACAACGGCACCGAACTCA
>NZ_JBWBWM010000181.1:0-576 GCF_056174665.1 Bradyrhizobium sp. WYCCWR15520 | reverse complement strand
ATACGTAAGGATGGTATCGTAATATTTCAGTTGCGAACGCCTAAAAAAGAACATTAGGAATAAATTAAACACCGCTCTTTTTGTGAAAGAGCGGTGTGAATCCATCAGCGGACTGTTACGTCCCAATTGGAAATATTAATTTGTCCTGTGCCTCCGAAAACTTCCGTCCCGAATTCCACACTGCTGACATACTTTGTTTTGGAAAGCCAATGTTTGGAGTCGGCAAGATAATTCGTGAAATCCCGAACATTCAGGTTCGCACGTTGGGTGTTTGCCGTTCTGACAAATGAAAACACGTTCCATCCTTTGCCGCTTCCAGCATCAATATAGCCTTTATATACTTTCCAATTGTGCCCGCCGATCGAAACAGTTTCGACATAAGAACCGGCAGGTCCGGCATTTGTGTTATTGAGCCAGATCATAATCTCATCGGTTGGAGCCGAACCCCAGCTTGCCTTGTTTGTATTGTGGAGCCAAATGTCATATGCGGCATTGTACGTGCCGTTCGCACTGATCGAATAGCTGACTTTCGTGTTGATGTTTTTTTGATCTGACAATCGGGTCGGGAAGCCGCTG
>NZ_JBWBWM010000180.1:0-592 GCF_056174665.1 Bradyrhizobium sp. WYCCWR15520 | reverse complement strand
GAATTTGCCGGTGAAGCAAAAGCCAAGGAATGGGCGCTCCAATTTGAAAAAGAAACGGGGCTGAAAGCAACCTATACACTTGCAGGGAACAGGGAAGCATACGTGAAGGTTGCCACCGGAGGAATCGAAGGCGAAGACAACACGAAAGCCATCCTCGATCGTTTTCAAAAAGCGACCGGCCTCAAAGCGTCGTACGCACCATACGGAGCGGGACAAGCGATCGTCAAGCTTTATTCAGGAGAAATCGCAGATGAGAGCAAAGCGAAAAGCCTGCTTGTCCAATTTGAAAAAGAAACCGCTCTTAAAGGAACGATAGAAACAGTAAAGAAACAACAGCCCAGATATAAAATTGTGACAGGTGCGATACAAGGCGAAACAAACGCAAAAAATCTGCTGAAGCAGTTTGAAAAAGAGCTCAAGGTCAAAGGGGCATATGAAGCCGCCGGTCAGCCGGCGCAGCTTTACAATGTGAAATCGGGATATTTTAATGACGAAAAGACCACGAAAAATGCCGCCGGCCAAATAAAAAAGAATACCGGTCTCACCTCAAGCACGGAAAAGGTAAAAGGCACGCGTTTCTGGATCGTCAGCA
>NZ_JBWBWM010000179.1:0-595 GCF_056174665.1 Bradyrhizobium sp. WYCCWR15520 | reverse complement strand
GCCTGTCCCGCTCTACCATCTGTTTGACTTCCGGATTGTCAAACACGACCGGAAGCGGCAAATACCTCGGCATCGTTTGAAAGGCTTCGGCAAACAGCTGAATCGTTTCAGACGAATAGGTGTTGACACTTGAGTGGCTGATTCCGCCTTTCAGTTGTACGACCTCTGCGCCCTTCACCTGTTTGGGCTGCATATTTTGGGCGATTTGGTACATTGTCGTTCCCCAGCTGACGCCGACAATGTCGCCGTCCTTGACTGCGCCGTGCATGTATTCGGCTCCGAAGCGGCTGAGATAATGCGTGATGGTCGTATAATCCGCGGTCGGCGAAAAAACAACATGTGCTTCCATGAGCCCGTATTTTTCCTCAAGCATCGCACCGAGCGCATCCATATCTTCAAACGGATCCATGACGCGGATTTGGACATACCCCTTTTCCTTGGCGAACTGCAGCAGCCTTGATACCGTCGGTCTTGAAATCTGCAGCTGTTCGGCGATTTGCTGCTGGCTGTAGTCAGACTGATAATAGAGCCTCGCAGCTTCAATGCTCAATTGCTGTTTTTCCTTGTCCATCACGTTCCTCCCCTTTAGTAACGC
>NZ_JBWBWM010000178.1:0-616 GCF_056174665.1 Bradyrhizobium sp. WYCCWR15520 | reverse complement strand
TTATTGTGACGACCGGTGTTCTGCAGTCGATTCCGGACGACCTGTATGAAGCGGCGACAATTGACGGCGCGTCCGCGTTTTCGAAATTCAGGCATATCACAATGCCGCTGATTTTAATCGCAATGGCGCCGATTATCATCACGCAATTCACTTTTAACTTTAATAACTTCAACATTATCTATCTATTCAATGGAGGCGGTCCGGCTGTTCCCGGGTCAACAGCGGGAGGAACCGACATTCTGGTGTCCTGGATTTACAAATTGACGATGCAGTCGAGCCAGTACTCTTTAGCCGCCGCATTGACGATCCTGCTGTCGGTCTTTGTCATCTCGATCGCGCTGTGGCAGTTCAGACGGACAAATTCTTTCAAAGAGGGGGCTTAACATATGAAGAAAAGAAGATTCTTTCGGCTCCTTCTGACCTATTCTCTGTTGGTTTTTATGACAGCCGTTATCATATATCCTCTGCTTTGGACGGTGGGAGCCAGCTTTAATCCCGGCAACAGTTTGGTCAGTACTTCTATCATTCCGGCAAATCCGACATTGGATCACTATAGAGAATTATTTGCAGGAAAAGAGAGCCTTCAATACGGGCAATGGTATATAAACTCGCTGAA
>NZ_JBWBWM010000177.1:0-617 GCF_056174665.1 Bradyrhizobium sp. WYCCWR15520 | reverse complement strand
GCTCAGAACCTTCGTAAGATGGCCAAGCTGATCCCGATGCCCGCGTGAGCCTCATCAAGCCGACTCGTCCGCGGAACAGCGGGCGTTCACGACGAAACTACTGCCGCCTTTTTCAACGGAATCGGTCAAAAGGCGACCTTCGGGCGCAGCTGATTTAGGTCTGCTCAACCCCCAACAGCGGACATCAGGGAGACTGCCGCAGAGCGTCCGAAAAATGCCAATCTGAGACATGATCCGCGCGAGCAACAGATGCTGGTGGTTTGCCGGCTCCTCTATAGGATAGAGGACAGTCAAGGGCGGCAGCGAGCCCTGCCTCGGAGCCGACCATGTCGAGCGTCAAATCGTCTTCCGTGAACATGCCGATGCTTGTCCTGGCTCGGGCATGTACAACCGCGGTATTCATGACCTATCCCGCGTGTCTGAGCTGGCTCATGGCAGCTTGGCAAATGACAGCAACTCGGGCCGGGATCGTTCAGGGAGCATTCACAGGTTCGTTTGCCACGTCCTTACTTGTCGTCTCCTTTCTGTGTGACAGGTTCGGCGCGAAACGCGTGTTCGCCTGGGCAGTAGTTTCCTGCGCCGCTTCAGCTCTCGTTTTTGCGGCGTTCGCGCGATCT
>NZ_JBWBWM010000176.1:0-621 GCF_056174665.1 Bradyrhizobium sp. WYCCWR15520 | reverse complement strand
GTAAGCATCCGCCCAAGGCCGCGGGAGACTCTGGTCCGAACTCCAGGCCGGCCGTGCAATGATGTGTGGACGGCGTATTTTCCGCGATTGACGGCCGGTTCGTGCGATGGCCTCGTTTCTATCAAGGAGCGAGGTTATGCTGATCGAAGAGCAGCTTCGGGAGCGGCTAAAGAAGGTGGAGGCGCTGTATTTCGGCGCGACCACTGCGGGAGAACGTGATGCCGCCGAAGCCGCAGCAGAGCGGCTGAAGGCCAAGCTCGAGGAGGCCTGCCGCCGCGATCCCGCCGTCGAGATGAAGTTCAGCTTGCCGGACCAATGGTCGGTCCGATTGTTCATCGCCTTGTGCAGGCGTTATGGCATTCGGCCGTTCCGATATCCGCGGCAGCGCTCGACGACGATCATGGTCAGGGCGCCGCGCCGCTTTTTCGACACCGTGGTGTGGCGGCAGTTTTCTGACCTGCACACGGACCTCTGGCTCTATTTCGAGCAGACGACGGAGCGGCTGATCCGGGAGGCTATCCACGCCGATACTGCGGACGCCGAGACCGCAGTCGAGCCGGCCAGCCTACGATGACGCGCCTCATGCCGCCATCCCAGTTCGTTCGGGTGCGACACTCCATT
>NZ_JBWBWM010000175.1:0-624 GCF_056174665.1 Bradyrhizobium sp. WYCCWR15520 | reverse complement strand
ACATTGAAAGGTTTGTCATAAGAACCTATGTATATTTTCCTCTTTTTGGATAGAAAGAAGGGATTTCTAGTTAACTAGACGAATCTTTAGTCTGTTAAAAACTAAGGAGGAAATTTTTCAAATGAAAAAACGGTCTTTATTCTTTACTTTATTGCTTTCTGCAAGTTTAATACCCGGGGCGGCCGGAGTCGCGGAAACGGGCGGTCATGAGCATACTCATGAAACAAAAGGGATTCATAAGGAAGCATTGCCTAAACCTAAGGAAGGTTATAAAGATTTAACAGGCAAAGTTCACATTGAAAAAACAACGAAAACAAAAGTGCTGGATGAGAAAGGAAATGAAACGAGTACGATCACATTTAAAAAGAATGTAAACAACGGTAAATTTTCGACTCAGGCAAGCACGGGCAAGCAAAAGATAAGTGTCCTCGCGGTGGCTGATAAGCAGTACCGGCAGAAACACAAAGACTGGAAAACGAGAATCGTCAACATCGTTGAAGAGGCGGACGAAATGTTTAACCGCGACCACGATATTGATTTTGTCGTGGAAGCTGTTGCCCCATGGAGTTCTTCCGGAAGCAATGCCTCTGACATTCTTGACAACCTGGCGGACAAATTCGAAGG
>NZ_JBWBWM010000174.1:0-628 GCF_056174665.1 Bradyrhizobium sp. WYCCWR15520 | reverse complement strand
GAGCGCATTCCCGTCAGCAAGATCGATGTTTCCAATGCAATCCTGTCATATGCAGCCGATACAGGTGCCGACCTCATTGTCATGGGCGGGTACGGGCATTCCCGGCTGCGGGAATTTATTCTTGGCGGAACGACACGTGGTATGCTTGCCTCGATGACCAAACCGACATTGATGTCGCACTGATCGGATGCCGGTGTGAGACAAACCACGGTCTGGTCTTGCGCCCGCGGATCGCGGCGGGCACACTCAACGCGCGCCGATCGCTTAGCGCCATTGCCTAAATGAGCCAGCGTTTTCGCCGCTTGTAGTGCTTCCCATCGCGGAATGATTTTCGCTTCTCCCCGGCGACGCCAAGATAGAATTCCTTGACGTCCTCATTCGCAGCGAGCGCCCGCGCCTCGCCGTCCATCACCACGCGGCCATTTTCGAGGATATATCCGTAGCTGGCGTATTTGAGCGCCATGTTGGTATTCTGCTCGGCGAGAAGAAACGAGACACCTTCCTTGACGTTCAGATCCTTCACGATCTCGAAGATCTCTTCAACGATCTGCGGCGCGAGGCCCATCGAAGGCTCGTCGAGCAGGATCATCTTCGGGCGCGACATCAGCGCACGGCCGATCACGCACAT
>NZ_JBWBWM010000173.1:0-634 GCF_056174665.1 Bradyrhizobium sp. WYCCWR15520 | reverse complement strand
GAATGATGCCTTGATCGACAAGCTTTTTTGTAAACAACGGAATTTCTTCAGGCAAAATGGCAACTTCGGCCATATTCAAGGCGATTCCGTTTTGATCGAGCGACTCGAACATGACTTCTTCCATGCCGACTCCCCGGCTTGGCCTTCCTTGAATCGTGACGCGCAAATTCCGTTTGATGCTGACAGAACAGACACCGTGTTCAATGTGCGGCTCCCCATTTAAAATATGTCCAAACTGCTGGCAAAGCGAATGAAAACTTTGCATCTGCTGAACCTCCATTTTTAAAGTTACCACGATTTTATGAAGGGAACCCGCATATTTAGAATCCTTTAAAAATGGACAATCTTTTTATTTGATGATGCAGACGATTTTTTGTCGCTTTGGAATCCATCGGACTTGAGCATCTTGAAATACGGGGCGCCGCTCGCGGCTCTCGTGATTATCGCCGACCTGATGGTGATGAAATGGGCTCCGAAGCATATGTATGACGATGAAGGGATAAATGAAAAGCTTTTTCGTGAACGCTCGTACCCGCATATCGTGATTCTTACCCTTTTCATTGCATTTGCAGAGGAAATATTGTTCAGAGGCGTTATTCAGACGCATTTCGGTCTCTGGGCAGCGAGCATTATT
>NZ_JBWBWM010000172.1:0-645 GCF_056174665.1 Bradyrhizobium sp. WYCCWR15520 | reverse complement strand
GCGCTCGGCCTGCACGGCATCACGGTGGAAGAGGAATATGGCGGCGCCGGCCTCGGCTATCTCGAGCACTGCATCGCGGTGGAAGAGATGTCGCGGGCGTCAGCTTCCGTGGGTCTGTCCTACGGCGCCCATTCCAACCTCTGCGTCAACCAGATCCGCCGCAACGGCAACGAGGCGCAGAAGCGCAAATATTTGCCGAAACTGATCTCCGGTGAGCATGTCGGCTCGCTCGCGATGTCGGAGCCCGGCGCCGGAAGGGACGTGGTCTCGATGAAGACCCGCGCCGACAAGAAGGGCGACCGCTTTGTGCTGAACGGCAACAAGATGTGGATCACCAACGGCCCGGTGGCCGATACGCTCGTGGTCTACGCCAAGACCGATCCCAATGCCGGCCCGCGCGGCATGACCGCCTTCATCATCGAGAAGGGCATGAAGGGATTTTCCACTGCGCAAAAGCTCGACAAGCTCGGCATGCGCGGCTCCGATACCTGCGAACTGGTGTTCGAGGATTGCGAAGTCCCCGAGGAGAATGTGCTGAGCGAGGTCGGCCGCGGCGTCAACGTGCTGATGTCCGGCCTCGACTACGAGCGCGCGGTGCTGGCGGCAGGCCCGATCGGCATCATGCAGGCCTGCATGGACGTGGTG
>NZ_JBWBWM010000171.1:0-649 GCF_056174665.1 Bradyrhizobium sp. WYCCWR15520 | reverse complement strand
CCGCACCGGCGCAGGCACCCGCCGCCACCGGCGCGCTGCCGCAGCCGCAGCAACCCGCCGTCGGCGCCGACGGCAGGCCGGTGCAGCTCGCTGCGCTGCCGCCGGAAGAGCAGCCGGAAGTGGGCCCTGCGCAGCTTCCGCCGCACCTGCGCCGCCAGGAAGTGTCCTTCGCGACCAAGGAGCCCGCGGGCACCATCGTCGTCGATACCGCCAATACCCACCTTTACTACGTGCTCGGTGGCGGACGCGCGATCCGCTACGGCGTTCGCGTCGGCCGCGACGGCTTCACCTGGAACGGCGTGCAGAAGATCAGCCGCAAGGCCGAGTGGCCGGACTGGCATCCGCCGACCGAGATGATCGAGCGCCAGCCCTATCTGCCGCGCTTCATGGCCGGCGGCCCCGGCAATCCGCTCGGCGCGCGCGCGATGTATCTGGGTTCGACCATCTACCGCATTCACGGCACCAACCAGCCGTCGACGATCGGCAAGTTCGTCTCCTCGGGCTGCATCGGCATGCTGAACGAGGACGTCTCGGACCTGTTCGAGCGCGCCAAGGTCGGCACCCGCGTGGTGGTGATGCCCGGCAGCCCGCCGCCCGCCAACACCGCAAGCGCTTCGAACGCCGCGCCGCCGCCCGCCGCGGGCCCGGC
>NZ_JBWBWM010000170.1:0-654 GCF_056174665.1 Bradyrhizobium sp. WYCCWR15520 | reverse complement strand
AATTCACCAGTCGGAGCGCCTCCTCCGTTTGGAGAAAGAAGTTTCCAGAACAATGAGTGGTTGGCATGTCCACCGCCATTGTTGCGGACAGCTGTGCGGATGTTTTCCGGTACAGCATCAAGGTTTGCAACAAGCTCTTCAACAGATTTGCTTTCAAGATCCTGTTTGCCTGCCACCGCTTCGTTCAATTTTGTAACATATGTGTTATGGTGCTTCGTATGGTGAATATTCATCGTCTCTTTGTCGATGTGAGGTTCTAACGCATCGTAAGCATAAGGTAATTCTGGAAGTTTGTAAGCCATATCAATTCCTCCTTAATTTGTATGTATTGAAATGCCGCCTTTAGCAAGCCTTTCCTCTTTCAATGTATCAAAAGAAAAGGCTTGTTTCAATGGAAATGCTCACAAAATGATCACAGTTGCATTTCAAGCGCTCACTAAACTTTATCCTTTTCCCCTTCTTTTTAAACATGGACGGGAAAATTTTAGAGCACAGTATATAAAAAGTAGCCGATCATTATCAGCTGAATCACACTTTTCGCAAAAACGCCTGAAATAAATCCGATCAATGAACCGATCCCGATTCTGGCCGCTGTTTTCAAATCCTTCTGATGGACAATCATCTCACCCGCCAAGGCCCCGACAAACGGCCCCA
>NZ_JBWBWM010000169.1:0-664 GCF_056174665.1 Bradyrhizobium sp. WYCCWR15520 | reverse complement strand
GACCAGCGCCTTCTGAGCATCGGCAGCGAGCTGGGTGACCTCAAAATTAAGGGCATTCGCCTTTAAATCCGCAGTGTCCTGCGCTTGGAGACATCCGACAAAAGCGTCTGCTTCGCGGATTTTAACATCAATTGTTTCAAAAAGCGCCAGTGTTTCCTTCAATTCATCAAGACCGCTTTTTGAGACGGTAAGAGCCTCGGCAGAGCGTTTAAAAGTTGAAAGCAGTGCTTTAATTTCATTTAAATATTGACGGAACTCGACGGAGCCGCTCCCGCCTTTAAAGAAAACCTCGAGATCCCACGTATCTTTAAGTTGATGAAATGTCATTGTTCCCGTCCCCTTTCATTGGCTTGTTTCCATTATAAGATAAATTTGGCTTTTCAGGGCAAATAAAAAACGGCCGGCTTGTGAGCCGGCACGCCTCTTCCCTGATCATATTACAGCTGCCTCATCCGTTTGACCGCATAGCTGGCCGTCAATAAACCGATTAGGCCGAACACAAATAAATACAATCCGCCTTTACTTTGCGGCGGGCCTTGAACAGCATCTGTGCCGCTTGATATTTCCGCGCTGAATGGTTCTGCGATTTGCAGGGCCTGAAGCAGCCTGCCGTCCTCTCCTTTAATGTTCAGAATTCCGTCGCTGTCTACATTTTCACTCAGGG
>NZ_JBWBWM010000168.1:0-673 GCF_056174665.1 Bradyrhizobium sp. WYCCWR15520 | reverse complement strand
TGCCTGGTACGGTGCCCTGGATGGCCGGCGGCCTGCGCACCCGGCGCGTCCCAGGCCAGTGCGCCCGGCGGCAACTCAGCGGGATCGTCATTGGATCAGCGCGGTGAGCGGGGTGAGCAGGAACTGGATGACGGTGTAGCCCAGCGACATCAGCGGGCGCAGCCACAGCGTGCCCACCACGCCGGCGATCACGAGGCCCATCACGATGAAGAAACCCCAGGGCTCGATGCGCGAAACCATTAAACGGATCGAAACCGATGTCGCTTATCGCTGGTTTATTGGATATGGATTTTCTGAAAAAATCCCTCATTTTTCAACCTTCAGTAAAAACTATGAGCGCCGTTTTCATGATACGGACCTATTTGAAACAATTTTCTATAAAATCTTGCGTCAGGCCATGGATCTCGGTCTTGTCGACCCGTCGGTCGCCTTTATCGATGGAACCCATGTCAAAGCCAATGCGAATAAGAAAAAGTTTGTGAAGAAGATTGTGAGAAAAGAAACAAGAGCTTATCAGGAACAATTAGATCGAGAAATTAATGCCGATCGCGAAGCCAACGGCAAAAAGCCCTTAAAGCCCAGGCAATGCTCAGAAGAACGGGAAATAAAAGAAAGTACGACAGATCCTGAGAGCGGTTATTTTGTAAAAGGTGAACGGGAACGTCTTTTTGCT
>NZ_JBWBWM010000167.1:0-681 GCF_056174665.1 Bradyrhizobium sp. WYCCWR15520 | reverse complement strand
CGTAATCAAGGAGATTGCCTCATCTTCGGTCAGCTTCTTGGTTGTCATCAGGAATTTGCGCATCTTGCGGAAAGCATCGCGCAAAGCCAGGTCAACCGACGATTTCGAGTAAATGTCTGACTGCGCCTTGTCTCCCAGTTCGGTGAGATAATTGGCGAAGCTGAAGCCGTGCACCAGCCACTCATCCCTGGTTTCCAGCATCGGATAGTCGAGGGCTTCGAGAGCCGTGCCGACGAGGTCGGCTTTCTTGTGCAGAATGATCTGGAAGGTGCCGTTCAGCGAGCTTTCGATGGCCGTGCCGCAAAGCTCGGAGTCTCCCTGCGAAGCGTGTGGGTCGCCAACAGACAGCAGGCCGCCTTCGACCGCGACCGGATAATACATCGTGGCGCCCTTGCCGATCCGCCAATTGTCGATGTTGCCTCCGGTATAGCTCGGCGGAATTGAATCGACGATATCGGCTTCCTTTGGTGCCAGGCCGATGACGCCGAAATGCGGACGTATCGGAATGCGCACATTCTTCAGGATGCCGTGGTTCTCCTTGATTGTGGAGTGATCGACCGGAACGCCGGGATAGTCGATGGTTTTGTGCACGACGCCCGAAGGATCGGTCTGTGGAGTCCATTGGAAATTGTACACGGCTTTCGCCCAGTTGCGTTCGCCTGATGCGTCGACCTCATAGAT
>NZ_JBWBWM010000166.1:0-722 GCF_056174665.1 Bradyrhizobium sp. WYCCWR15520 | reverse complement strand
CAACGTCCCGGTGCTCGGCGGCATCGATGACGTCGAGGACGTGATCCGCGACTATGCCGGCCGCGGAAAGCCGATTGCGCGGCTCGTGATGACGCCGTCGGCGTTCGAACCCGAGGCGCATCCCGAATCGGTTCTGATGCGCGCCAAGCGGCTCGGCCTGTTCGTCAGCCGCCTGCCGTCGCTCGAAAGCGGCGACGTGCCGAGATTGACTAACGTCGCCGTCGAAGACCTCCTTCTGCGGCCGAGCGAGAAGATCGATTACGCGCGGCTTGAAACGCTGGTGAAGGGCAAGGCGGTGATCGTCACCGGTGGCGGTGGCTCGATCGGTTCGGAGATATGCGACCGTGTTGCGACCTTCGGCGCCGCGCGGCTGTTGGTGATCGAACATTCGGAACCGGCGCTCTACGCGGTGACGGAGGCGCTGCAGGCGCACGGAACCAATGCCGTGATTGAAGGCCGAATCGCCGATATCCGGGATCGCGACCGGATCATGAACCTGATGCGGGAATTCAGGCCCGATATCGTGTTCCATGCCGCCGCGCTGAAGCACGTGCCGATCCTCGAGCGCGACTGGAGCGAGGGCGTCAAGACCAACATTTTCGGATCGGTCAACGTCGCCGACGCGGCGATGGCGGCGGGCGCGACCGCGATGGTGATGATCTCGACCGACAAGGCGATCGAACCGGTCTCGATGCTCGGCCTGACCAAGCGCTTTGCCGAAA
>NZ_JBWBWM010000165.1:0-722 GCF_056174665.1 Bradyrhizobium sp. WYCCWR15520 | reverse complement strand
CAACGTCCCGGTGCTCGGCGGCATCGATGACGTCGAGGACGTGATCCGCGACTATGCCGGCCGCGGAAAGCCGATTGCGCGGCTCGTGATGACGCCGTCGGCGTTCGAACCCGAGGCGCATCCCGAAGCGGTTCTGATGCGTGCCAAGCGGCTCGGCCTGTTCGTCAGCCGCCTGCCGTCGCTCGAAAGCGGCGACGTGCCGAGATTGACCAACGTCGCCGTCGAAGACCTCCTTCTGCGGCCGAGCGAGAAGATCGATTACGCGCGGCTTGAAACGCTGGTGAAGGGCAAGGCGGTGATCGTCACCGGCGGCGGTGGCTCGATCGGTTCGGAGATATGCGACCGTGTCGCGACCTTCGGCGCCGCGCGGCTGTTGGTGATCGAACATTCGGAACCGGCGCTCTACGCGGTGACGGAGGCGCTGACGGCGCGCGCGGCCAACGCCGTGATCGAAGGCCGGATCGCCGATATCCGCGATCGCGACCGGATCATGAACCTGATGCGGGAATTCAGGCCCGATATCGTGTTCCATGCCGCTGCGCTGAAGCACGTGCCGATCCTCGAGCGCGACTGGAGCGAGGGCGTCAAGACCAATATTTTCGGATCGGTCAACGTCGCCGACGCGGCGATGGCGGCGGGCGCGACCGCGATGGTGATGATCTCGACCGACAAGGCGATCGAACCGGTCTCGATGCTCGGCCTGACCAAGCGCTTTGCCGAAA
>NZ_JBWBWM010000164.1:0-727 GCF_056174665.1 Bradyrhizobium sp. WYCCWR15520 | reverse complement strand
CGCTCCGAGGGTCGCTGCTGTGCGGGCAAGCAAGGGAGGACCGCAAATTCGGACTTAGAACGCCCGCGGCGCCCGCGAGGTCACCTGGTCAAATCGGGAACCATCCATGGTAGGCAAGCAAATCGCATTTTCCGGCAGGGCGCGTGAAAGCATGCTGCGCGGTGTCGACATTCTCGCCAACGCGGTGCAGGTGACGCTCGGGCCCAAGGGCCGCAACGTGGTAATGGAAAAGTCGTTTGGCGCACCCCGCATTACCAAGGACGGTGTGACGGTCGCCGGAGATATCGAGCTCAAGAACAAATTCGAGAACATGGGGGCGCGCCTCGTGCGCGAGGTCGCGAGCAAGACCTCCTATGTCGCCGGTGACGGCACAACCACTGCAATCGTGCTGGCGGCTTCCCTCGTTCGCGAAGGCACCAAGGCAGTCGCCGCCGGCATGAATCCGATGGACCTGAAGCGCGGCATCGACCTTGCGGCCGAGGCGGTCGTCGAGGATCTCAAGAAGAACTCGCAGAAGATCACTTCCAACGACGAGATCGCGCAGGTCGGCACCATCTCCGCCAATGGCGATGCCGAAATCGGCAGGTTGCTGGCCGAGGCCGTGAAGAAGGTCGGCAACGAGGGCGTGATTACGGTCGATGAGGCGAAGTCGCTCGGGACCGAGCTCGACGTGGTCGAGGGCATGCAGTTCGATCGCGGCTATGTCTCGCCCTACTTCATCACCAAT
>NZ_JBWBWM010000163.1:0-738 GCF_056174665.1 Bradyrhizobium sp. WYCCWR15520 | reverse complement strand
ACAATTATTGCAGCCAGTGCGGATACAGCCAGCCCTTGACCGGCTGGATGTGGCCGTCGCCTACGCCATAGGCATCGTAGCGGCCTACTGGCTGGTTGAGCGCACTACGGGCTTTTTTGTGTAGCCGGGGGAGCGCGGTGTAAGAGACAGATGTCCGCTCCGGGTCTTGGCCGTGTAAAAACATCCTTCCCAGGGAAGCCGGTGAGAAGCAAGGATCGGCTCGGTCTCAGGCCACGATCGCAGCGATCAGCGGCTTGGTCCCGACGATGTTCATGACCCGTGTCAGATTGTAGGCCAGGATCGAGAGCGCCATCTCGGCGGCTACTTTTGGAAGCGTTTTGGTCAGGAAGTGTGTCGCCCCCATGCGGGCCTTCATCGTGCCGAACGGATGCTCGACCGTCTCCCGACGCTGGCGCATGGCTTGTGGATTTGCATCAAGGCGCTGCTGCACAGCCTCGAGCAGATGCTCATGCTCCCATCGTGGAATCCGCCGCTCTGGTCCTGTCGTGCACTGGGATTTGAGCGAGCAGTTCTGACAGGCTGTGGTCCAGTAGCGCCTAATCCGCTTACCATCTTCCTCGCCCGTAAAGCGATATAGCAGCCGCTCGCCGGCGGGACAGCGATAGGCGTCCTCCTCCGGTAAATAGATGAAGTCCTGCTTGCCGAAGCGCCCATCTGACTTGGCACCCGACGTCTGCGGCTTGGGCAGAGTTACCGTGATGCCGGCCTCGTGGCAGG
>NZ_JBWBWM010000162.1:0-750 GCF_056174665.1 Bradyrhizobium sp. WYCCWR15520 | reverse complement strand
TGGCCGGCGGACACCGAAAAAAGATCAGGCGGCGTTCGAGCCGAACTCGGGCACGGCGTCCTTGAGCACCGCGCGGATGGTGGAACGGTCATCCCGCGCAATCGCATCCTCCAGCGCCGCGATCCATTTGCGCAAGGTCTGCATCGGCGGCTCATTCGGCTTGGCCGCCATGATGCCGGCGACCCCGATCTCTACCGTCGGCTCCTCGCTGGCGAACAGGATCTCGTTCAGCCGCTCGCCCGGCCGCATGCCGGTGAACACCACCTCGACATCGACGCCGGGCTCGAGGCCAGACAGGCGGATCATCCGCTCGGCAAGTTCCACGATCTTGACCGGCTGTCCCATGTTGAGGACGTAGACCGAAACGTCGGGCCGTGCCGGCGTCAGCGCATGCGTCGCTGCGGTCAGCACGAGATCGCAGGCTTCGCGGATGGTCATGAAGTAGCGGACCATGTCCGGATGCGTCACCGTGACCGGGCCGCCGGCCTCGATCTGCGCCTTGAATTTCGGCACCACCGAGCCGTTCGAGGCCAGCACGTTGCCGAACCGCACCGAGATCAGGCGCATGTGCGGCTTGCCCGCCGATTGCGTCATCAGGTCATGGTCGAGCGCCTGGCAATACATTTCGGCAAAGCGCTTGGTCAGGCCGAGCATCGAGACCGGTTCGATCGCCTTGTCGGTCGAGATCATCACCATCGCGGTCGCGCCCGCCGCCATCGCCGCGTCGGCGACGTTGACCGATCCGAAAAT
>NZ_JBWBWM010000161.1:0-754 GCF_056174665.1 Bradyrhizobium sp. WYCCWR15520 | reverse complement strand
CCCGCCGGCTTTCGGCTGGCTTTCAGTTTCATCCTCATTACCGCTTTCAGCTTGCGCTTTCTTATCGTCCTGCCGTTCTTCACTTTTATCAGCCGGCTGATCCGCCGAGGCGCTTGCCTCGTAGGATTTGGAATAGGCCTGATGCGGCTGTTTCTTTTCGTCGGCCAATCCCGACAGGCCTCCTGCAAAAATGAGGAGTGCGGCAAACATCAGTCCGATTGATATTTTGCTGGGAACGGAAGCGGTTTTCCATTCCGTGATCTTATCCAGAAAAACCCGGCTGACAAACGGTTTAAAACCGTCTTTTCGGATTGGCTTCTCGATAAAGCGATACGAAAGTTCCGCCAGAATAAACGTAACTGCGACTTTAATCGCAACATGCCAGTACACCGGATTTCCAATCTCTTGAACAGGCGTGCTCAGCACGATGACGGGATAGTGCCAAAGATAAATGCCGTACGACCTTTTCCCGATCCAGCGCAGCGGCTTCACGGAAAGGACAAAGCCCAGGAAGCTGCTCGGATGACTGACGCATGCAATCAAAATCGCTGCGATTATACTGATCAGAAGCATTCCGCCGTGATAAAGAAACGGGCTGAATTCATCGACAAAATAAATGCTCATCATAAGCAACGCGAAAGCGGCAAGCTCAGTTCCGTGCAACGCGTGCTTCAGGCTGCTTGGGAGCCTGTTCCCAGACAGTCTTTTCATCGGCCACACAAGGGCTAATGCACATCCGATCAACAGCTCGAAG
>NZ_JBWBWM010000160.1:0-759 GCF_056174665.1 Bradyrhizobium sp. WYCCWR15520 | reverse complement strand
CGCGAATCCCGATCGTTCCCGCATCCGGCCATTGGAATGACGCCTCTTTCGCAACTGACCCGCCGCAATTTCCTGATCGCAGCGCATGATGGGCTGGCGACGGCGCTTGCGCTGCTGGCGAGCTTCTACCTGCGCTTCGAGGGCGGCGAGGCCTTCTATGCCCGCCTGCCGCTGTTGCTGCGCATCCTGCCGCTGTTCGTCATCTTCAGCGTCGTGATCTGTTACGTCTTCAACCTGACAACGACGAAATGGCGTTTCATTTCGCTTCCCGATGCGCTGAACATCCTGCGCGTGGCGAGCGTCCTGGCGGTCGCGCTCATCGTGCTGGACTATGCGTTCATCTTCGGGGCATCGAACGGCAAGGCGCCGGTGCTGTTCGGCCGCATCACCATCGTTCTCTACTGGTTTCTCCAGATATTCGCGCTGAGCGCGCTCCGTTTCGGCTACCGCTATTTCCGTTACACGCGGGTTCGCCGCCATGCCCGGACCGAAGGCGCGTCGCCGACCCTTTTGATCGGACGCGCCGCCGACGCGGAGGTGCTGCTGCGCGCGATCGAGAGCGGAGCCGTCAAGCAGCTTTGGCCGGTCGGCGTGCTGTCGCCGTCGGCTGCGGACCGCGGGCAATCGATCCGCAACGTCCCGGTGCTCGGCGGCATCGATGACGTCGAGGACGTGATCCGCGACTATGCCGGCCGCGGAAAGCCGATTGCGCGGCTCGTGATGACGCCGTCGGCGTTCGAACCCGAGGCGCATCCCGAA
>NZ_JBWBWM010000159.1:0-763 GCF_056174665.1 Bradyrhizobium sp. WYCCWR15520 | reverse complement strand
TTGCGACGCGGCGAAACTGCTTGAGTTTCGAGAAGCAGCATTCGACGAGATGGCGCTGGGCATAGAGATGCTTGTCGAGCGGATATTTGAGCGCCCGTGACGGGTTGTTGGGGATGACGGCAAGCGCCCCCTTGGCGGCGATGGCCTGGCGCAGGTGATCGGCGTCATAGGCGGTATCGGCCATGACGACCTCGGCGGGTAATCCCTCGATCAATGCGGCGGCTTGTGGGGCATCGCCCTTCTGACCTGCGGTAAGCGTGAACCGCACCGGACATCCCAAGCCGCGAACGGCCATATGTATCTTGGTACTCAGGCCCCCGCGCGAGCGGCCGAGCGCTTGATCTTCAGACCCCCTTTTTTCGCCCCAGCGGCGTGCTGATGCGCCCGGACGATGGTGGAATCGACGATCAGATACTCGAAGTCCGGATCATCGGACATCGCCTCGAAGATCCGCCACCAAACACCCTTGATGCTCCATCGACTGAAACGCCGAAACACGCTGTTCCAATCCCCGAACGCCTCCGGAAGATCACGCCAGGGAGAGCCCGTCCGCACGATCCACAGCACACCTTCCACGAACATCCGGTTGTCACGTCCGGTCGAACCCTTCTGGTCAGGCCGACCTATGATCAGCGGCGCCATCCGCTCCCACGCCGCGTCGCTTAAAACCAACCGGTCCATCACACCCAAGACTGCCTCCCAAAAAGCAGCCTTGAATCTGATTTGCTCCTAAAAGGGAATCCTTAGAGTCCACACCACCTAG
>NZ_JBWBWM010000158.1:0-771 GCF_056174665.1 Bradyrhizobium sp. WYCCWR15520 | reverse complement strand
GCTTCAATTCGCACCTTCGCTTACGCTAAGCGCTCCTCTTAACCTTCCAGCACCGGGCAGGCGTCAGCCCCTATACTTCGCCTTACGGCTTCGCAGAGACCTGTGTTTTTGCTAAACAGTCGCCTGGGCCTATTCACTGCGGCTCTCTCGGGCTTGCACCCTAACAGAGCACCCCTTCTCCCGAAGTTACGGGGTCATTTTGCCGAGTTCCTTAACGAGAGTTCTCTCGATCACCTTAGGATTCTCTCCTCGCCTACCTGTGTCGGTTTGCGGTACGGGCACCTCTCACCTCGCTAGAGGCTTTTCTTGGCAGTGTGGAATCAGGAACTTCGCTACTATATTTCGCTCGCCATCACAGCTCAGCCTTACGGGAAACGGATTTGCCTATTTCCCAGCCTAACTGCTTGGACGCGGATATCCAATACCGCGCTTACCCTATCCTCCTGCGTCCCCCCATTGCTCAAATGGTGAGGAGGTGGTACAGGAATATCAACCTGTTGTCCATCGCCTACGCCTTTCGGCCTCGGCTTAGGTCCCGACTAACCCTGAGCGGACGAGCCTTCCTCAGGAAACCTTAGGCATTCGGTGGAGGGGATTCTCACCCCTCTTTCGCTACTCATACCGGCATTCTCACTTCTAAGCGCTCCACGAGTCCTTCCGGTCTCGCTTCACAGCCCTTAGAACGCTCTCCTACCACTGTTCGTAAGAACAGTCCGCAGCTTCGGTGATACGTTTAGCCCCGGTACATTTTCGGCGCAGAGTCACTCGACC
>NZ_JBWBWM010000157.1:0-788 GCF_056174665.1 Bradyrhizobium sp. WYCCWR15520 | reverse complement strand
TCAGAACCTTCGTAAGATGGCCAAGCTGATCCCGATGCCCGCGTGAGCCTCATCAAGCCGACTCGTCCGCGGAACAGCGGGCGTTCACGACGAAACTACTGCCGCCTTTTTCAACGGAATCGGCCAAAAGCCAACATGACCGCCGGCGCTGGCGACGTCCGCTTTCGGGAGCACCTCTGACCGATTGGATTTTGTGTCGCGCCAACCGCCCGGTTGAGCCTCGCCGCAACCGGCCGCCGGGTCAAATCGGCAACAGCGCCGCCCGACTTTCTTGCGGCGACACGCCGCCTGGCAAGCGCTGTCGCCTCGGCCCGCTGAACCCGCATTCGAAGGTCATGGAGTTCAGCAATCAGCTTGGCCATCTCATCAACGCTTTGAAGCAAAGTCTGAACACGACGAAAGCTGCTCATATTGCCACTCACACAAACCGCCAGAAGTTCGGCACATTGCGAGCACATGCACTACGGGACAGAATTTTCCAACGCCGTAGGAATACGGTTCGACAAAAGGAGAACAGCAAGCCGATGCGCGAAAGAGCAAGGCTTACGACCGACGAGGCCGAACGGCACGCGCGCGCGATCCACGTACAGGCTATTGGCGGACCATGTGAGCTCGATCTGGCGCGTAGCGATGGGCTCAGCACCGTTCTGCGTCCACTAGTGGCCGATTGTGTTGAAAAAGGCGGCTGTTGCGACGCAGAGATATCAGTGATTCAGTCTGTCTAATTGGCAGGACTGAAGGTCATGATGGGGCATCGGCAAATCGAACAAGCTGCGTTGTTCTATGAG
>NZ_JBWBWM010000156.1:0-797 GCF_056174665.1 Bradyrhizobium sp. WYCCWR15520 | reverse complement strand
CAGTTCCAGCAACGGGCGGTTGGTGCGCAACCGCCCGTTCGCACATTCTGACAGATTTCCTGGACACAAGGGCGCAGGGAAGACCGGGTGCTTGCTGCACCCGAGGTCTCGTGTGCCGTTGCGCATAAAAAAGAACGCACACGAGCATACAGGTACAGCGGGGGCATCCCGGCCTTCCCTGCGCAATGGCTTTACGGCTTACTTCGTGCTCTCCCCGGAGAACGGCTCTTTTGCCTCCGTCGTCCTTGAGAAGCTTCGCTTCTTAAGAACTTAACGCCAGCACCGCGGCGTCCGAACCACACGACTTCGCCGTACGCCTCCCGTCACGTACGTCGTCGTGACATCAGCGTCCATCGCATCTCACGGCGCGTTCGTGACGATGGCCAACGCCCCTCATCTTGCCGTGAGACGAGCGGAGTTATGCGACTGATTTGGGTGACGTGTTAAGCGGAATATTTTTGATTCCCGGGCTTGACACGATTTCTGAAAATCAGAATTGATTGCCCGCCGGGCAGTTACACACAAGCGCACACATGTCAGTCCGCAGGGTGGTTGACGGTGATGCCGGTCTCTCAACCGTCGTTGCGAGGAGCGCAGCGACGAAGCAATCCATGTCTCAGCATGCGGCGCTATGGATTGCTTCGCTGCGCTCGCAATGACGTGGATACAGTCCGTAGATGGGGTAACGGGCCCCGGTCCACCCTCCAGGCAAGCCGCGCTTGCTACGGCGGTGTTGGGTGGCGCGCTTCGCGCGACCTGCCTGGAAGGCGGGCGGTCGTCCCTCACATTGATGGTGT
>NZ_JBWBWM010000155.1:0-832 GCF_056174665.1 Bradyrhizobium sp. WYCCWR15520 | reverse complement strand
GCGCTTGCCGTCATCCCCAACAACCCGTCACGGGCGCTCAAATATCCGCTCGACAAGCATCTCTATGCCCAGCGCCATCTCGTCGAATGCTGCTTCTCGAAACTCAAGCAGTTTCGCCGCGTCGCAACCCGCTTCGAAAAGACCGCTCGAAATTACCGTGCCGTCGTCACTCTCGCTGCCATCGTCCTATGGATGCGATAAGTGTCCACACCACCTAGGCGGTGTGGACTCTAGGGATTCCCATTTAAGGGCAAATCAGATTCAAGACTTCTTTTTGGGAGCAAGTCTTGAGTGTGATGGACCGTTTGGTGTTGAGCGACGCGGCCTGGGAGCGGATGGCGCCGTTGATCATTGGTCGACCTGACCAGAAGGGGTCGACCGGGCGCGATAACCGGATGTTTGTGGAGGGGGTCCTTTGGATCGTACGCACGGGCTCTCCCTGGCGTGACCTTCCGGAGGTGTTCGGCGACTGGAACAGCGTGTTCCGGCGCTTCAGCCGGTGGAGTGTCAAGGGTGTTTGGGCGCGCATTTTCGATGCGATGTCCGATGATCCGGACTTCGAATATCTGATTGTCTGATTGTCGATTCCACCATCGTTCGGGCTCATCAGCATGCTGCCGGGGCGAAAAAAGGGGGTCTGAAGATCAAGCGCTCGGCCGCTCGCGCGGCGGCCTGAGCACCAAGATCCATATCGCCGTTCGAGGCTTAGTCGTGCGTGAAGAACTTCCAAGCCATTGAGCGGGAGTCGAATTTTCTGGCGAGAGGCGTTTTGAGATTGCAAGCTTTCGGGCTTTGGGGGCCCAAAAGCTTGCAATTTTGCTTTTGAGGATTC
>NZ_JBWBWM010000154.1:0-869 GCF_056174665.1 Bradyrhizobium sp. WYCCWR15520 | reverse complement strand
GAAGAGTGCGGTCAGGAAGAGGTGCAGCAAAAGCCTGAGCCAGCGGATGAGGCGGCGGAAGTTGTAGCCGGCGGCGGCGAGGACGGCGTTGGCTGCATCGCCGCGACGGAACCAGAGATAATTGCGGCCCATGCGGTGCTCGGCTTTGAGATGGCCGATGACGGGCTCGACAGCGGCCCTGCGGCGCAATTGGCGTTTGATCCTTGGTGTCACTCCTCGCTTCTGGCCGGAGATGAAGACCCTGAACTTGTAATCGGGTGGGGCGTTGTGGCCGCGATATCCCTTGTCGGCGAGGAGGCGCGCGATGATGTTGCCGATGAGCGCCTCCATGTCCGGGATCACGGTGGCCAGCGTGTGACCGTCATAGGGATTGCCGGGCAGTGCCTTCACATGGGTGACGAGTTGGCCGCCCCTGGCGTGGCCGATCGTGGTGGCGACGGAGACTTTGACGCCGAACTCGTAAGGCCGGTGGGCCTTGCCCTTGCCGATGCACTCGACCTCCGGCGCGTGCAGGGAATAAACCTTCGGCCCACGTTGACGCTGCTGCTGCTCGCGCACGCGCCGCGCCAGCGCCAGCAGCTTTGCGAACGCCGCCTCGAGCCCGCTGTTACCCTCGATCTTGCGGCCGATGTCGCGGATCACGCGGCCCAGATAGGTCCGCAGCGTCTTGAGCTTCCGGTTGGCGCGCTTGAACTGCTTGGCGTGGGCATAGCGCTGGTGCTCGATCAGGGCGAACTTGCCCACCCGCGCATAGGACTGACGCAAAATCACCCCATGGCGCTGCGCCAGCCGCACCAGCTTCTCGCGCGCCCGGTTTAGAAGCTTCGCGTCGGTGGGGAACGTCACGTTCTTGGGCTGAACCGTGGTGT
>NZ_JBWBWM010000153.1:0-910 GCF_056174665.1 Bradyrhizobium sp. WYCCWR15520 | reverse complement strand
GAAAGGCACATCCCGGCCGACCACCTACTCCGGTCGATCGATAGGTTCGTAGAGCTTGAGGACCTGCGACGGGAGCTGGCGCCGTTCTACAGCAACATCGGACGACCTTCGATCGATCCCGAACTGATGATCAGGATGCTCCTGGTGGGCTATTGTTTCGGCATACGATCGGAGCGTCGCCTCTGCGATGAAGTCCACCTCAATCTGGCGTACCGCTGGTTTTGCCGGCTGGGACTGGACGGGGCTGTCCCCGATCACTCGACCTTCTCGAAGAACAGGCACGGCCGCTTCCGTGAGAGCGATCTCTTCCGTCGCGTGTTCGAGGCCGTTTTGCGCCACTGCATCCGGGAGCGGCTAGTCGGTGGCGAAGGGTTCGCGGTCGACGCGAGCCTGATCAAAGCGGATGCCAATCGGCAGAAGGGTATCGAAGGCAGCAAGGGGCTTCCACCGGAGGCCGCGGGTCGAGCAATCGATGAATACCTTGCCGTTCTTGATGACGCCGCGTTCGGTGCTGCGACGGAGGTCACGCCGAAGTTCGTGTCGCCCTCCGATCCGGCGGCGCGCTGGACGGGAGCGCACGGCGGACAAGCTTACTTTGCGTATTCGACGAACTACTTGATCGACGTTGAGAACGCGATCATCGTCGATGTCGAGGCGACCACGGCGATCCGCCAGGCGGAAGTGTTGGCCGCCAAGCGCATGATCCAACGCTCGCTCGAACGGTTCGATCTTTATCCGGGCCGGATTCTTGGTGACAGCGCCTATGGCTCCGCCGAGATGCTGGGGTGGCTGCTCTACGAGCACGGGATCGAGCCGCACGTGACCGTCTTCGACAAGTCGGCCCGCACCGACGGGACCTTCTCGCGCGAGGACTTCACCTATGATCATGCCGGGGATATCTATCGTTGCC
>NZ_JBWBWM010000152.1:0-970 GCF_056174665.1 Bradyrhizobium sp. WYCCWR15520 | reverse complement strand
TGATCTTCCCCCGAAAAAATGGACAGGGTTAAGCTGCTTTTAGCTCCATCTCGATCGGGCTGATAAAGCCGATGGCGGAGTGACGACGAGTCCGATTGTAGAAGCCCTCGATATAGGCAAAGATATCCCGTGTGGCTTCTGCCCGTGTTGCATAGTGCCTGTGGTGGACGAGCTCCGTCTTGAGCGTGTGAAAGAAGCTCTCCATCGGAGCATTGTCATAGCAGTCGCCCTTGCGGCTCATTGACGCCCTGAGGCCGGCGGATTGCATCAGCTTGCGGTAATCCGCCGAGGCATATTGAACGCCGCGATCGGAATGGTGGATCAGGCCGGCACTTGACCGCTGCGCCGAGATCGCCATCCGCAAAGCCGCCAAGGGCAGGTCGGCGCGCAAATGATCCGCCATCGCCCAGCCGACAATCCTGCGGCTGTACAGATCCATGACGGCGGCCAGATAGAGCCAACCCGGATCGGTCTCGATGTAGGTGATATCGGCCAGCCAGATCTGGTTCCGAGCAGTGGCGATGAAGTTGCGGTCGAGCAGATTCGGGGCGATCGGCAGGTCGTGGCGGCTGTCGGTGGTCCGCACCCGGCGTGGCCGCGCCATGATGGCCCTGATGCCGTGACGCCGCATCAACCGCTCGATGCGACCACGGCTCGCCCCGCGGCCCTGAGCCTTCAACTCGACATGGATACGCGGGCTGCCATAACGCCCGCGGGTGTCGCGGTGGACCCGCCTGATGTCGTCGACGAGGTCACGATTGGCAGCAGATCGTCGGCTCTCCGGGCGCGAGCGCCAGGCATAATAGCCGGCCGGCGAGACGCCGAGCACGTCGCACAGGAGCGTCACCGGATAGTCGGCGCGGCGATCTTCGATGAAGCGGAATCTCATGTCCGTGTTCCAGCAAAGATCGCGATCGACTTTTTTAAAATGTCGCGCTCCATGCGCAGCCGCTCGTTCTCTCGCTGCAAA
>NZ_JBWBWM010000151.1:0-986 GCF_056174665.1 Bradyrhizobium sp. WYCCWR15520 | reverse complement strand
CCCGGCCTCATGCTCCTTCAAAATCCCGATGATCTGCTCTTCCGAAAAGCGGCTGCGCTTCATGCTCTGGTCCTTGTTGTGGGCCAGAACGAACTTCAAGCTGGATTAAGCCCGTGGGGCAAGGTCAATCGGTCGATGTATCTCGGCGGGACTACATCTAACAACTACGTCACAATCAATCCGATTGATGGATGGCTGTATTGGCTACTTCGATAACAATGGCAGCATCAGTGTGCAAATTACGCTGCCGGCGTCCTAGTCTAGATCATTTAGAAGCAAGTCGCGACGGCGGTGCTTAAGTCGCCGTCGGGTCAGTTCGACGGCCACTGGGGAGTCGAAGAGGACGTTGAACTTTGGATGGTAAAAGTGCCGAGTGGGCACAAGATTTGTGGCGCGAGCTAAACACCCGAAGATGGCCAGCGCATCTTGCACAATATCAGACTTCTTCGGGAGCGCTTTGAGCCGGAGGTGGGGGCGAAGAAGATCGCGTCTCGTGCTCGCTAAGCAAACGGTAGGAAAGCAGCTTATAGAGCGCAATTGGGCGATGGGCTATCTCAGAGGCTTCTGCTGCAGTGATCTCCCCCCAAAACTCGCTTGTATATGCGTCTTAACTCTTCGAGACGTTCGGATGAGAATTGGTGGGCACTTGCTAACATGCCCACGGAATGTACCTCCACCGCGCATCCTTCCTAGAAGCTTGCCAAGCAAGCGCGCTAAACGTCTACGCAGACGTCCCAGCGCCAGTCGTGGCATTACATAGACGAGCCGAGCAGGAGTAGCGCTGGGGGTGTTTGCTGCGCGCTCTCGCAACTGGTGAACGTCCACGGTGGTCGGCGCTCCCGTCGTCACTACACCAGCCCGTCGTCCGTGAAGAAGATTGATTTCACGCTGGATTAAGCCGACCGCCGGAGAAGAGTGCGGTCAGGAAGAGGTGCAGCAAAAGCCTGAGCCAGCGGATGAGGCGGCGGAAGTTGTAGCCGGCGGCG
>NZ_JBWBWM010000150.1:0-1013 GCF_056174665.1 Bradyrhizobium sp. WYCCWR15520 | reverse complement strand
TTCGTTTGCCACGTCCTTACTTGTCGTCTCCTTTCTGTGTGACAGGTTCGGCGCGAAACGCGTGTTCGCCTGGGCAGTAGTTTCCTGCGCCGCTTCAGCTCTCGTTTTTGCGGCGTTCGCGCGATCTTTCGGGACCGCACTTGTATGCATGGCCCTGTTGGGGGCGGCCCAGGGTGCCACCTACACGCCTGCCATCATGCTTGTTTCGGCCAATGCGTCACCGGATCGCAAGGCTTCGGCCGTCGGGTGGGTTCTCGCAGGTATGTCGGCCGGCTACGTCCTGTCCATTGTGCTTGCGAATGCGATGCTCGCAGTCGCGGACTACCGATTGTCGTTCGCAGTGACAGCTGGCGTCGCGATTCTCGGCTCGGCGCTCAGTATTGCCGCGACGAGGAATGCCCATGATCAGCTGGTGCACACGGCCCCCGACACAATGGCACCTGATCGTCCATGGAAGCATCAGGCCCGGCTTCTCACAATTGGTTACATTGGACATACGTGGGAGCTGTTCGGAGTGTGGACATGGATTCCCGCTTTCCTGACGGCATCATTGCTATCACAGGGTCGAATGACGGGCGTGGAAGTTGGTCTGTGGACTGCAGTCACGCTCCACGTCTCGGGGTTCTTCAGCTCCTTCCTGTCTGGGTACGCCGCTGATCGCTTCGGCGCGAAACCAGTCTTGGTGGGCTTCGCATTGGTAGGTGCCGCGTGTTCGCTGGCCTTGGGCTGGCTGAGTGAACTCAATGCTGCGCTATTGCTTGCTCTGGTCTGGATCTACGGCTTCGCGGTCATTGGCGACTCGGCGGTACTTTCCTCCGCGATGACTGAAGCGGTGCCGGCATCGCAACTGGGCCGGGCACTTGGTTTGCGGTCAATTTTCGGCGTTGGCGCGGGTTCCGTGTCACCCATAGCGTTCGGCATGGCACTCGACATGACATCCGCTTCAGTCTCGTGGGGATTGGCCTTTTGCACTTTAGCCGTTGGCGGCGTGCTGGCGTTTGCCTGCGCAATTG
>NZ_JBWBWM010000149.1:0-1056 GCF_056174665.1 Bradyrhizobium sp. WYCCWR15520 | reverse complement strand
TGTGAGCTCTCAGGAGGTTGTCCATCCGGTCCTGAACGAGGAAGCTGAAGTTGTCGAAGCTTTAGCCAATCCCCGGAGAACCGAATGGACACCCATAAGAATGCGCCTCTGACGCCGAAAGGTCGAGAGGCGATGGTACGGAGCGTGATCGAGGGCGGGCTGACGAAGGCCGCAGCCGCGCTCCAGTTCAACGTCACAGCGAAGACGGTCGCCAAATGGGTCAAGCGCTTCCGCGCGGGAGGTGTTGATGGGTTGCGTGATCGCTCCTCACGCCCCCATTCATTGCCAAGCCAGACCCTGCCTGCCACATGCGCTTTAGTCGAGGCGCTGCGCCGTCAACGTTACGTCGGCAAGCAGATCGCGGCCGAGGTCGGCATCTCTCCGGCGACGGTCAGTCGCATCCTGCGACGATTGGGGTTGAACCGATTGCGCAACTTGGAACCGGCCGAACCGGTGCGGCGCTATGAACGTGAACATCCCGGTGAGCTGATCCACCTCGACATCAAAAAGCTCGGCAAGTTCAACCGGGTAGGCCATCGCATTACCGGCGATCGCACCGGTCAGAGCAGCCAGCGTGCCCGCGGCGAAGGGCCGGGCTGGGAATATGTCCACGTCTGTATCGATGATGCTTCCCGGATCGCCTTTAGCAAGGTCATGAAGAGCGAGCGACAGGGCTGCGCCGTCGCCTTCCTCAGGGCCGCAATCGCCTACTACGCAAGCCTGGGCGTCAAGGTCGAGCGGGTGATGACCGACAACGGATCTTGCTACAAATCCGTTGCCTTCCGCAAAGTCTGCAAGCGGCTCGGCCTCAAGCACATCCGCACCAAGCCATATACGCCGAAGACCAACGGCAAGGCCGAGCGCTTCATTCAGACCAGCCTGCGCGAGTGGGCCTATGCCCGCGCGTACAACACCTCAAAAGAACGAGCCGCCGAGCTGCCCAAATGGCTTCACCGCTACAATTGGCACCGGCCGCATGGCAGTATCGGTTCGATGCCGCCGATCAGCAGACTCGCTCTGACCAGGAACAACCTGTTGAGGCTCCACAGCTAGAGC
>NZ_JBWBWM010000148.1:0-1084 GCF_056174665.1 Bradyrhizobium sp. WYCCWR15520 | reverse complement strand
CGTGAAGTCAGTCCCATAGAGCACCTCTTCTCGAATCAGGTGCCCATCAAAGAATCACAAGCGATTCTAGCGACTCAAGTTTTTCGGCTCAGTGCACCTCAAAAAAATGTGGGTAATCGTAAGCTTCACCGGACGGATACGATGATGCGCTGTGGCCAAAAGGATTGGATCAGCCAAAAGACTTACGCTGTGTAATCAAGAAGGGAGCTTGAGGAGAAGCCAAAGATAGCAATTGATCATAACGGTGTTGTCTTATCGAGTAGCGTGAGGAGCGACCGGATTAACACTAAGCGCCGACGTCCAACGGCGATTGTGATGAGTTGGCCCGTTCCTATCAGCTCGTAAAGCTTTGTGCGTCCCAGGCCAGTTGCTTGGCAAGCCTCGCCGATCGTGCAGCTCAATCGCTCGGCAAACGGGACCGCCTTCGGCTCTCGACCAATCGTAGTCGACGGAGCGCTTTTCGGCTGTCTCCGCCCATCGCCCTCCAATTGGCTGTTCGTCATAGACCCTCGTGGTAAAAAAAAACGCTTGGTTACAGCGTGTTGCGAGACAACGTCGAATGATACAATGCGCAACAACGAAGAAACTTCAACAGACTTGCAAATCGCGCGAATGAGCCGCGGCTATTTCAATCCAGTACTCTCACTGCAAATCCAGCCCTGGCAAATTTGAGCGAGTGTCGTCGAACAGTACAACAAGCCGTGAGCAGTCAGATGGAGTTATCAATTTCATCAGGAAACGCTTAGGGCGCTATGGGCCCGCCACCTCTATACGGATTCTGCCGGGCTGCACCATTGCCCTCGCCGGCTCATAACGGTCTGGTTGCAGGTTCGAGTCCTGCCGGGCCCACCAAGAATATCAGTGATTTACTCGGTCTTCGTTGCCCGCACCGAGACGAGCGCACCAGAAACCTCACCAGATACGTGCACTTTACGTTCGTCAGGAGCGAGTTTCCGACGTACCCGTCCGGCGTAGGCCGCAGACGTCTTCTAATCCTGGCGCCTGAGCAGATGAGGGTTCTCTTTGTGGATCCTGATGAGCTCCATCAAGGTCTCGATCCCAAAGTCGGTGAAGGCCATGACGC
>NZ_JBWBWM010000147.1:0-1164 GCF_056174665.1 Bradyrhizobium sp. WYCCWR15520 | reverse complement strand
CCCCTTGTATCTGCACGGCCAAGATTTGTGCGATGGAAGCGACTTAGCGTCTTGGCCGGTGGCCACCGGCCAAGACGCGTGGCGATGTCGCCCGTTCCCCCTCCGGCTACAACCGTGGGTGAGCTTTGGGATCTTCGCCATGTCACGCACGACCGAACAGTCGCTTGAGCTCCGATCGCATGGACAAGGCAGGTTACCGTGAAGAACACAATTTGTGGAGTGGACGTTTCGAAAGCCAAGCTCGATGTCTGCATCGAGCCCGGGCATCGGCTTGCGAGCTTCAATAACGATACGGCAGGCATTGCGGAACTGGCCGCGTTCTGCCGTGAACATGCCGTCACGCTGGTGGTGATGGAGGCCAGTGGCGGGTACGAGCGACGGGCATTCGTCGAGCTGTGGGAAAAAGGCATCAGCTGCGCGCTGACCAATCCACGCAACGTCCGCCGCTACGCCGAGGCGATGGGCATTCTGGAAAAGACCGACCGGATCGATTCCTCCGTCATTGCCCGCTTCGCCCATGCCAAGAACCTGGCTCCGACCCCCTTGCCAAGCCAAGCCCAGCAGCGCCTGAAGGCGCTTGTGGCAAGGCTCCGGCAGGTCACCGACGATCTCACCGTGCAGAAGCAGCGTCGCGCAAGTCTGCTCGATAACCCCGAGATGCTGGCCAGCCTCGACGAAGTGATCGCCCTGCTCAAGCGCCAATCCCGCTCGCTCGAGGGGGAAATCGCCTCCATGATCGATGACGATCCGCTGTGGGCAAAGCTCGCCGAGACCTGGCGCGAGATGAAGGGCGTCGCCGGGCGGACCGTTGCACGCCTTCATGCCGAACTACCGGAAATTGGCACGCTCTCCAACAAAGCCATTGCCAAGCTTGCCGGCCTTGCCCCGATCGCCAATGACAGCGGTAAGCGAAAGGGCAAGCGACCCACCCGCGGTGGTCGCGCCGGCGTCCGCTCGATCCTCTTCCTCGTCGCGGCCATCGCCGCCCGCTACGACAAAAGCCTTGCCGAGTTCCGCGACAGGCTGCTCAAGGCCGGCAAGGAGAAAATGGTCGTTCGCATTGCCCTTGCCCGCAAGCTCCTCGTCAGGCTCAACGCAAAAGCTCGCGACGCGCGAACCGCGTATGCCAATGCAACTTGACAAACCAGATAGTCGCTCACCCGG
>NZ_JBWBWM010000146.1:0-1319 GCF_056174665.1 Bradyrhizobium sp. WYCCWR15520 | reverse complement strand
TCAGAGCAACTGTGCTGGAAGTAGCCCGGTGATCGGCCGGCCTCAAGGCTGGCGCTGGCGCGCCCCCGCCTACGGCGGCTGCGGCCTTGACCCCGCCCGTTCACCGGTCTGTCGGCTTTGCAAGCGCTCGGTCGCGGAACCGATCGCGGTGGGCGCGCTCGTCAGCTCAACGCGTAACGGCTGGGATCCCATTTCTGCCGTCGTGCGATCATGGTGTTGAGGATGATGATCAGCTTGCGCATGCCGGCGATGATGGCAATCTTCGGCTCTTTTCCTTTGGCAATCAGGCGCTGATAGTAGGCCTTCAGCACGGGATTGTTCAGCGTGGCTGCGCCAACACAGGGCATGTAGATGGCGTTACGGACCCAGCGGCGGCCTCCCTTGATGTGGCGCTCGCCGCGGCGCTTTCCGCTGTCGTCGTCATAGGGGGCGACCCCGATCAAGGCCGCGGCGATCTTGTTGCTCACCTGACCAAGCTCCGGCATTCCGGCAAGGAGGTTTGCCGAACTCGTCTCGGCGAACCCCGGCACACTCTCGATGATCTCGGCGCGTTCCGCAAAATCCGGCATGGACTTGATTTTGGCGCAGATGGCGGCCTCGAGCTTGGCAATCTCGCAGGCCAGGTTCTTCAAGATGCGGGCATGCGCCTTCTGCACCAATCCCGGCGCGGCATGCTCGCTTTGGCTGACCAAGCGCATCCTAAAATCAATCAGGCTTAAGCGCGCCTTTACGAGTGCCTGCAGCTCCTCTTGTGCCGCATCGTGTTTCTGGCCCGGCGCATCGCTGAATGTCTCGGCGAACCAGGCAATCATCTCGGCATCGATCGTATCGTTCTTGGCCAGCCGTCCGGCTGATAGCGCGAAGCTGCGGACCCGTTTGGGGTCGACGATCCGAACTTCGATGCCGGCGTCGCGCAGCACCTTGGCCCAGGCACGCTCATAGCCGCCACTCGCCTCCATCACCGCCTTGTTCGCCTGGTGCTTGCGAAGCCAGGCGACCAGCTTACGGTGCCCCTGGGTCGTGCTCGGGAGGGTTTGCCGTAATCCCAACGCACGAATGCACGCATCCACCTTGTCCTTGGCGACATCGATACCCACGACAACATGAGCATTTTGTGCCATCATCCACTCCCTTCCTTGCTCGGTTCGGGCTCGAAGCCCTTGCAACTGTTCGGGTTGAGGAAGACACCGGAGCTGTCCCTCGCTCTGACACAGGCTCGGTCGCCTTTGGGCGCAACGGGCTCAGTTCCAGCAACGGGCGGTTGGTGCGCAACCGCCCGTTCGCACATTCTGACAGATTTCCTGGACACAAGGGCGCAG
>NZ_JBWBWM010000145.1:0-1319 GCF_056174665.1 Bradyrhizobium sp. WYCCWR15520 | reverse complement strand
CTAGCAGGCTGCTGAAAAAGCTGATTGCAGGAGCGATTTTCTTGATCGGCGCGAGGATGCGGCGACTTCCGAGGTCTGAACGACGCCGTAGGCGGTGTCTCGGAGGCGATTTTGCTTCATTTTCGATGCTCCAGACAGACTCATGCCGTCGTTGCCAGAATTTTCGGGATGCGAACGAGGTTGTAGGCGGTCGCGGTCAATACGAAGAACCACTCGACCAATCCTCGGCCGCGATGGCGTGTCTTGCGCAGCCCGCCAACGGTCTTGATCCAGCCGAACGGCTCCTCGATCCGCTTGCGCTTGATCGTGCTGATGCGATAGCCGGGATGACGGGTGGTGCGCGCATCGATCGCCGAGCGGCGATTGGCATTGTTCTGGGAGACATGCGGGGTGCAGCCGCGCTCACGACAGCCTGCGACGAAGTCGGCAGTGTCGTAGTTCTTGTCACCGCCCACCGTGCTGCCAGGCTTGGCATTATCCTCGATCATGTCGAGCGCGGTGGTCCGCTCCGCGGTGCCGTTGGCCTCGGTCAGTCGCGCATCGACGATCAGCCCGTTGCGGTTCTCCGTCATCAGATGACCCATGTGACAGAGCTTGGCCTCCTTGCCGGCGCCTTTGCGGAACAGCCTGGCATCCGGGTCAGTGTTCGAAGAATGCGTGTCATTCTTGCGCTTCTCGCCATGGAAGTCGCGCTCGGCGTTGCGCCCGCCACTGCCCTTGGCCGCCGGCGGTCTGCCATCGCCATCCTTCGGCACAAAACTCTTCATGCTGGCCCAGGCCTCGATCAACGTGCCGTCGACGGAGAAGTGCTCGCTGGACAGCAGCTTGCTCACTTGCGGAAGGTTGAGAACGCTCGCGAAAAACTTCGCCGCGATATCACCGTCGAGCAGGCGGTCCCTGTTCTTGCAGAACACGGTCGCGTCCCACACCGTATCGTCCGCAGACAGGCCGACGAACCAGCGAAATAGCAGGTTGTAGTCGAGTTGCTCCATCAGCTGCCGTTCCGAGCGCACCGTGTAGAACGCCTGCAGCAGCAGCGCTCGCAACAGCCGCTCCGGCGGGATCGACGGCCGTCCTTCGCGCGCATACAGTCGATCGAACGATCGCGACAAATCCTTCAGCGCCGCGTCAACAAGCTCCCGGATCGCTCGCAGCGGATGGTCCGTAGGGATCCGTGTCTCCAGCCGCACGTAGCTGAAAAGGCGTTCCGCATGCTCATCTTCGCCGCGCATCCCGATCCTCAGTCGAAAGGAATCAACCACATGCACAGAATCACACTCCGATCGCCTCGCAAAACGACTTTTTCAGCAGCCTGCTAG
>NZ_JBWBWM010000144.1:0-1394 GCF_056174665.1 Bradyrhizobium sp. WYCCWR15520 | reverse complement strand
CCCGGGCGCCGATGACGGTGGCGATGGCGCCGAACGACCGCTGGTCGCTCGACTTCGTGTCGGATCAGCTCACCGATGGCCGCCGCTTCCGTATCCTTACCGTCGTCGATGACTGCACCCGCGAGTGTCTGGCGCTGGTAGCCGACACCTCGCTCTCCGGCGCCCGGGTGGCGCGGGAACTGGACCGGCTGGTGATCGAGCGCGGCAAGCCGAAGATGGTGGTCAGCGACAACGGCAGCGAGCTGACCAGCAACGCCATCCTGACATGGGCTGATCAGAGCCGGGTCGCATGGCACTACATTGCGCCGGGCAAGCCCATGCAGAATGCCTTCATCGAGAGCTTCAACGGTCGGCTGCGGGACGAATTGCTGAACGAGACGCTGTTCACGTCGCTGGCCCAGGCTCGCGTCGCGCTCGGATGCTGGCGGGCCGATTACAACGATGCACGCCCACACTCGCGGCTCGGATGGAAGACGCCATCCGAGTTCGCCTTCACTTGCCATCCGCGCCGGGATCTGGCGCTGCGCTATGCCGAAGGCTCCGCGCCAGCTCCCGTCGCTACCACTGCCCAACCGGGCAAATCCAACAGCCGGGGCGAACTCAGGTCTGGATAAAACTTGGGGGCAAGGTCACGGGATACTCACGGCATTTGGGGCTCCGCTCTCGCGGCCTTCGGCAGCTATTAGCTACACGGTTCTGGATCAGGACCTGTCTGCCCCACTGCTGGAATTCGGTAACAATCTCAATATCAGAGTAAACGTCAGCACCGAGGTGAATGGTCGGATTCGCGGCCGCATGCCAGATCTGCCACCGCGCGAGTTCCTCGATCGGTTGACCAATCTCTACAATCTTCAATGGTACTACGATGGGCTCGTGCTGTATGCATCTGCTGCAAATGAGGCGCGAGGTCGTCTGCTTGTGTTGAAGCCGATCAGCTTCGATGCGTTCAAAGCGGCGCTCGATGCACTCGACATTTCCAACGAGCGCTATGTTGAGAGACCGCCACGGTGAAATAGGGGTCCGCCACTCTTCGTGGCGCTAGTGGACCAGACGCTCAACGGCCTCGTGGCCGAACGACAGGCGCGGCCATGCTCTCTCACCGCCGAGAAGCCGCTTGGGCACCAGCGTCTGCGGAGAAAAATGCTACGGATTTCCAGCTTGTAGGCTCCGTATTGGTATCTGAGAGCGAATCAACGGCTTTGCCACCTCTGCGGCCTAATTCCTGAATAAAGATCCGGTCGTCGCAGCATTTCGAGGCAATATCGATCGTAAGCGGCAAGGAAACCCCGTCTGGCGGAGTGGATAAGCGATCGGCTATCGGCTGCTGAGTTTGTGAGCCGATGTGAGCTTCTATGTCTGCGCCTAGTTCTGGAACTAGAACCTTCCATATGATC
>NZ_JBWBWM010000143.1:0-1468 GCF_056174665.1 Bradyrhizobium sp. WYCCWR15520 | reverse complement strand
CTTTGCCCACCCTTCTGTAACGGGCCTCGATTAGTCAATCCCTTTGCGTTGTCCGCCCGCCGGGGTCTTGCTTCTGTACGGGGTCGGCGCAGGGCCGCCACCTGATGGGGTTGGAAGAGGATAGGTCGACCAATCTACGTTGTGCGTGCTCACGAGGGCGACCTGGTGGGCAACGGCCTGACCTGATCCATCGTCCCGGCGAAGGGACTTCGCTTCGAGAAGGCCTGGTGTTGTGACCCGCCCGAAAACTGTTGTGTCTCTCCTGTTAGGCTGCGGCAGCAGCGGCGTTAAAGGGTGTTCCGTCGGCGAGCATGCGATGCATGATCACCGCGAGCCGGCGCGCCAGCGCCACTTTGGCTTTGTTCGTGCCGGCGCGCCGTTTGATCCGCATGGCCCAGCTCTTCAATTGCGAACAGCCTTTGACCGGCTTGGTCAGCATGACGTTGGCGGCTTCGTAAAGCACCGTGCGCACCGAAGCATCACCGATCTTGCTGATCCGGCCGGTGTAGTCGGTCTCGCCGGATTGATGCTTCTTCGGGGTCAACCCGAAATGGGCTCCTGCCTGCTTCGACGATTTGAACCGGGCTGGATCGTCGATCGCGCTGGCATAGGTTAGCGCCACGATTGGGCCGACCGCCGGGACTGACGTCAGCAGCCGTGCTTGCATGTCGGATCGCACCATCCTGCGGATCTGCTTCTCGAAGGCTGCGAACTCGGCCCGCAGCACTGTTCGCACCGCTAGCAGCGCCTTGGCGATCGTTTGCAGGTGCGGGTGGCCCGCCACGAGCTCCTCGATCCGTCCCGCGAACGTCTGCCCGGTCGTCTTGCCAACCTTCAGGCCAAAACCGCGCAGGATCCCGCGCAGACTGTTCTCCACGTCGTGAAGCTTCGATTGCACCAGCTTGCGCGCCGTCAGCAGCGATCGGGTCTCTTGCGCACTCATCGATTTGCAATGCACTGGCCGGAACCAGCCCAGCCGCATCAGTTGCGCGATGCCGCGGGCATCGTTGCGATCCGACTTGACCGGCATCGCCTCGAACGCCTTCCGCACGTGCCGCGTCTCCAGCAGTTCCACGGCAAGGCCGGCTATCTTCATGGCCGCAAACAGCCATTGCGACAATGGTCCGGCCTCCAGCCCGATCCGCTCCAGGCCGAAGCCCAGCGAACCGAACCAGGCGATTAGGGCTTGCGGCTCGCTCGCCACCTTGGCCTCGCGCACGATCTTGCCATTGGCGTCGACAACGCACACGCTCGAGCATTCCAATGACACATCGATTCCGGCATAATGCTCCATGGTCGTCTCTCCTTGATGCTTGGAGCGAGGCTCATCCCTCTGACTCCGTAACACCATCAATGTGAGGGACGACCGCCCGCCTTCCAGGCAGGTCGCGCGAAGCGCGCCACCCAACACCGCCGTAGCAAGCGCGGCTTGCCTGGAGGGTGGACCGGGGCCCGTTACCCCATCTAC
>NZ_JBWBWM010000142.1:0-1514 GCF_056174665.1 Bradyrhizobium sp. WYCCWR15520 | reverse complement strand
GCAGCGGGCTACAACTTCCGGCGTCTCATCCGCTGGCTCGAGCTCTTGTTGCGCCAGTTCCTCGCCCAGCTCACGGTCCGACTTCAATTCGTCCCGAGTTGAAATCCGGCGTTCTTCACGGCCGACTCTTTAAGAAAAGTCCGACTGGGCGGTCCTTCTGCGTTATCCGTGAAGTGATCGAAGAGTCATATTCTCCGGTAACAAGGAAGAACGTCCACTGCGTGTCGGTGCGGGAGTAGTCAGGTTGTGCCATCAGGGCATTTACGTAGTCTTCTAACTGATCAAGTTCCTTGCGGCCGACTTTCAGGGATGGGCGCTTCAATTCGATGACGATAAACTCGCGCTTGGTTTGATCGGGATGCGGCACGCATCCGTCCCAGAAAGTTGTCGAGCCGGGCAGACGACCCGTCTACTTTCTTCACTCGCTTCTTCGAGGCTTTATTGCCAAATTCCTGCGACACCCGCTCCATAACTCGGGTGAGTCCGATCTCCGAATCCGATCTCCGAAAGAGCGATGTGAAACCGCTCACCGACCATCCAGGTGTTGTCCCTGATTATGACATCCAGCTCCCCGCGCTCTCGTGTGGTGTGTCGATATTCCGGATTGAAAACCATTCCTTTCAAGACTTCCAGAGCCACTACGCGCTCAGCAATCAAGCTTGAAGCTGTGATAATACTCCCAAGCTCGGTCTTCTCCAGTAGTGACGAAAATTCGTCCTGCCTCGTTTTTGGCAAGTTTACAACCGCACGCAAGATGGTCGATAAGGAATCCGGATTGTGCCTTCGCCTCCTTCAAGAAAGTCAGCGTCATCTTACGTAGTGAAGCGTCGGCTTTTGTAAAGTCCTTCGAATAAGAAGAGACAGCATAGGTGGCAATCTCGAAGACCTGCCGCTCCTTCCGTTCGATCTCGTCTCGTGGCTCACCATCATACGGACAAGTGCCGCTCCTAATCTTATAGCAGCGTGCCGAAAGAGTGGTTCGAGACTCTGATCAAGAGATCAAAGAAGTTCTATAAAAGACGAACCCCGCTTTCGCGGGGCTCTCGGAGGGGCGGTGCCGAACACTGGGCTGTCGTCGCGTCCATGGTCGAGACTTGCAAGATCAACGACGTCGATCCGCTCGCCTATCTCACCGACGTCCTGAGAAGGATCGTCAACGGGCATCCAAACCGCGACATCGACCAGCTACCGCCCTGGGCCTACCGCGCTCAAGCCCTCAAAGCCGTGGCCTGAAAACGACCCTTACCTTGCATCCACACTATACCAATGTGTAGCTGCGGTAGCCACGGGGATGAATTGGCACGAAGCCGGGATCATTGTGGGCCGTATGGCTATGAACACTCAGGTTTACGCTCAATTCGGGGAGGCGCAGGAACGCACAGCTGATGGCCGTGCAGCTGCACTATACTCCAGTTTGATCGCTGACCTCAGTCAGCTGAATTTCGCAGACGCGGATGACCGCCGAGCCTTCCCTCCGACCCTACACAGCATATTCGCAAGGCATGGACTGTTCG
>NZ_JBWBWM010000141.1:0-1543 GCF_056174665.1 Bradyrhizobium sp. WYCCWR15520 | reverse complement strand
GTCGGCCGTGAAGAACGCCGGATTTCAACTCGGGACGAATTGAAGTCGGACCGTGAGCTGGGCGAGGAACTGGCGCAACAAGAGCTCGAGCCAGCGGATGAGACGCCGGAAGTTGTAGCCCGCTGCGGCGAGAACGGCATTGGCGGCATCGCCCTGGCGGTGCCACAGGTAGTTACGCCCCATGCGATGCTCGGATTTGAGATGGCCGATGACCGGCTCGACGGCGGAACGCCGGCGCAGCTCGCGTTTGATCTTTGGCGTCACCCGCCGCTTCTGGCCTGAGATGAACACCCTGAACTTGTAGTCGGGTGGCGCATTGTGGCCGCGATAGCCTTTGTCGAGAACGAGGCGCTCGATGATGTTGCCGATCAGCACCTCCATTTCCGGGATCACGATCTTGAGCGTGTGACCATCATAGGGGTTGCCGGGCAGCGCCTTCACATGGGTGACGAACTGGCCGCCTTTGGCGTGCGATAGCGTGGTGGCGACGGAGACCTTGACCCCGAACTCGTAAGGCCGGTGAGCCTTGCCCTTGCCGATGCACTCCACCTCCGGCGCGTGCAGCGAGTAGACCTTGGGGCCCCGCTGGCGCTGCTTCTGGTCGAGCACGCATCGCGCCAGCGCCAGCATGCGGTCGAGCGCGACCCCATCGAACAAGCCGACGTTGCCGTCGAGCTTGCGGGCGATGTCGCGGATGACGCGGCCGAGATAGGTTCGCAGCGTCCTCAAGGCCCGATTGGCGCGCTTGAACTGCTTGGCATGGGCATAGCGCTGGTGCTTGATCAGGGCAAACTTGCCGACTCGCCCATAGGACTGACGCAGCTTGATGCCGGCGCCCTTGGCTAGCCGAACCAGGATCTCGCGGGCCCGGTTCAAGAGCCGCGCATCGGTTGGGAACATCACGTTCTTGGGCTGCACCGTGGTGTCGACGATGACCCGATTGAGGTCGGACGGCTTGATCGCCTCGGTCTTGGTGGCGACCGCAAGGCTCTCCTGCAGCAGGGCTTGCAGCTTCTCCTCGCCCATACGCTGGCGCCAGCGCGTCAACGAGGAGCGGTCGAACACCAGGCGGTGCTGGAAGAACTCCTCGCCGCAGAAGAACTGGTAATAGGGATTCTCCACCCAGCGCTCGCATAGCACCTCGTCGGAGAGGTCGTAGGTGTGCTTGAGGATGGCCAGGCCCGCCATCAGCCGTGTCGGCAGCGGCGGCCGGCCCGGCTTGTCCTCGTAGACCGCGCCGAACCGCTCTTCGAGGAACGACCAGTCGATCGTCCGCGCCAGCTTTACCAGGGCATGGTTCAAGTCGATGATCGCGTCCAGCCGCGAGCGCAGAAGATCGGCTTGGCCGCCGTCGCGTCGTTCCTTTGGCTTCATCGTTCCCTCCGGTCCACCGAAGGAATCATGACCCGCGATTCGACGGAATCCTCAAAAGCAAAATTGCAAGCTTTTGGGCCCCCAAAGCCCGAAAGCTTGCAATCTCAAAACGCCTCTCGCCAGAAAATTCGACTCCCGCTCAATGGCTTGGAAGTTCTTCACGCACGAC
>NZ_JBWBWM010000140.1:0-1572 GCF_056174665.1 Bradyrhizobium sp. WYCCWR15520 | reverse complement strand
GCTTACGATTACCCACATTTTTGAGTCAGAGTTTTGCTCCCGTTGCGATATCGATGAATCGCGATAATCCGCGCCACATGATCAGATTCCCTGGTGGCGGATCGTTGGCGCGGGCGAGATAGCCGCCGAGCCTGGCGATCTTGATGAGATAATGCGACAATGTTTTTCGTTGTGTGCTGACTGGATTCTTGTCTTTGACGAGCCGATCAAGCAATTGGATTTCAGCTTTGGTCAGCACAAATTCCGGTGAAGCATTTGGCGCTGAACGATTGAGCATCGTCATCCAAAAAATGCGCCAGCTCACAACGCAGAATACCGAGATCAGATTCGTCAATCGCTGAGCAGTCCGCAGTTGCGAGTCCTCTGCCCTACAGCCGGATTTGAGTATCTTGTGGAAGACCTCGATCTTCCATCGCAGGGAATACCATTCGAGTTTCTCGATCGCATCCCCGCGCGATTGCACCGGAAGATCGGTCAGGAGTTTCCATTCAATCTTTTTTCTGTTCTTTGGCGCTCCTCTTTCATCAGCGTGGATCACCGTCAAAGTCAAAGCTGGATACCGCGACTGCTTGCCTATCGGTGGCAGAATACGGATTTTGCGATACCGGATTTCAAGAACAGCCTGATCTGGATTGCCCTTGCTATCCTGGACTTCGATCCGGTGGAGACCTTTGACCAAGACCTCATCCATTATCGTTGCAACGGTATGATCGCCATCGCCTGCCAGGCGATTGACACAGGTCCTTACCAAGAAATGCGTTCCAACCTCTTGGGCGGCGCAAAACAATTCATAAATATCGGCCTCACGATCACCGATATGGATGCATTGCGATGGCTTCTCGAAAAGCTCCGTGGATTGCTTGAGGTTCTCCAGCCACCGAATGCTCTCCTTGGTTTCAATGGGGATCCGTGTCAGGTTGACCTCGCGCCTGAGCGCAGCGACCCCTCTGAATTTCTTTCTGGTCCAGAACTTCACAGCGCTGAGCCCCAGTGGAAGCCCATCGAGGGTCACCGCAAGGCTCGAATGCATCAATATTCCGCATGTCGTGTACGTTTGGGGTTTTCCGTCCAATCTTCGAGAGTAGCTTTTGGGGATGCGCTTAATCATCCCGATCAGATCCGGGCGCTCCCTTTGATAGGTGAATTCGGTCGTATCATGCAGAACAAGAACAGGTCCCTTCGCAGCCGCGATGCGTTCCCGCGTCGATTTAAAATGACCAGACAGGATGTCGGCCTCGCTTACTCGTTCATTGGAGAAGAAACGATAGGCCGCCTTGGTATTCGCCCAGTCTTGGCAAACCATAGGAATGCTCTGGCCGACGTCTCCACCAATCTGCTTCAGCAGCATGCGAAATCTCTCGCCAAGCCGAGCGTCCTGGAATTCGCACAGCGCAGCTTCACGGTCAAACCAGGTCACCGCGTCAGACGCCGACCGATGCGCCTTCTCATCCCGGGCGCGTGAAGTCAGTCCCATAGAGCACCTCTTCTCGAATCAGGTGCCCATCAAAGAATCACAAGCGATTCTAGCGACTCAAGTTTTTCGGCTCAGTGCACCTCAAAAAAATGTGGGTA
>NZ_JBWBWM010000139.1:0-1577 GCF_056174665.1 Bradyrhizobium sp. WYCCWR15520 | reverse complement strand
GGCCGTGCAGCTGCACTATACTCCAGTTTGATCGCTGACCTCAGTCAGCTGAATTTCGCAGACGCGGATGACCGCCGAGCCTTCCCTCCGACCCTACACAGCATATTCGCAAGGCATGGACTGTTCGGGCTCACCACACCAGGAGAGCACGGCGGATTAGCTCTTCCCTTGCAAGAGGCCATCGACATCATCTCCGCCACTGCATCCTTCGATGTCTCCGCTGCCTCTACCCTGGTCATCCATAACTTCCTGGCCTTGCCCTGCATCGAAGCGGCACCGCACATCCCCGAACAAAAGCATATCATTTGGGGTGCAACACGCGGCGATCTCTGCGCTTTCGCTTTGACGGAGCCTGGAGCTGGCTCTGCCCCGAGGCATATAGAGGCTTCGGCTCTCATGCACGAAGACAGAGTTCGTATCTCTGGCCGCAAGATTTGGATCGGCCTCGCTGACTGGGCTCGCTGGATCGTTTGCTTTGCGCGCGCGTCTGGTCCCGATGCGAAAGGTCGGCTCGTTGGTGTACTCGTTGACAGGCAGGCTCCAGGCCTGAAGGTCACGCACGAGCATCGCACGCTCGGTCTACGTGGCATTATTCAGAATACTCTGGAGTTTCAGGATGTTGAGGTGCCGCGTGCTTACGTGCTCTCTCGCGATCAAGACGGCTGGGGCGCGGCGGCATCTAGTATGAACCGCGGCCGTATCGGTGTGGCTGCTATGGGTCTTGGATCGCTTGAGCGCGCTATCCAGGTCGCAGCCTCTTATGCAAGCCATCGTCGACTCGGTAAACTGCGCATGATCGAGAACAGCTACATCGAGCAGTTATTTGGGCAGATGGTGCTGCGGCGGGAGGTAGTGAAGGCGATGCTGGTCGCATCCTGCCGACTTGTTTCAGCGCAGGGCGCGCCCAACGTCCACCTTGCGTCGGCAACGAAGGTTTTGTCCTCGGAATGGTGCGGCCTTGTCGCTGATCAATGCGTCCAGCTGTTAGGTGGCCGTGGTTACGATGAGGGAACGCCTTTAGCCAAAATCTATCGAGACGCTCGCATCCTCCGCATCTTCGAAGGTCCGACTGAGGCGCTCCTATCACATCTCGGCCGCTGCCTCCTCTCTAAAGCCACGCGTGACGAGATAGCCGATCTCTTTCGGTCAGTTGGTGCGGCATCAGTCCATGCTGCTGCAATTGAGGAACTCTCTGCGCTCAATGAGACAGACGGTGCCGCGCTGATCTATGCGGGTTGGCTCACCACACTGGGACTGGCACAGGCTGTCATGTCTGCTGGTTGCTTCTCTGCCTCAGATTGCGCCGCAGCAGCGGCTGACCTGGTCAGTTCCGAATTAGCAACTCTCCGTGCTCGCGCGCCGGCACGGCAATCTTTCGAAGGCCGCAATCGGGCCAGTCGGACTCTGACCACCTTCCTTCAAGACGCGGCTTGTTCCATTCGCTCACCTGTCCTCACAGACGATTACCTCAAATTGGTGCAGTATGTCTGAGATCTAGCGGATGCCGGACGTCTTTCCACGTGGTGGTGCCGCGCGCGACGACGCAGCTTCGGAAAGCCGAGGCGTCCCTGAGCACT
>NZ_JBWBWM010000138.1:0-1583 GCF_056174665.1 Bradyrhizobium sp. WYCCWR15520 | reverse complement strand
GTAGATTCCATGGGGCGGTGAGCGTGCCCTCTCCGGTAGGTTTGGGTTTCCACACTCGAACCATCGGAGAGTCAGATGCAAGCATCGACCGTAGACACGCCCACCGCCGCACAGTTTGGCACGATTTTCGTTGCGATTGAACTCAGCCAGAAGAGCTGGTTGGTGACGCTGCACAGCCCGGACAAAGACAAGCTATCCCGCCATAAGCTGGAGGGTGGCGATCATGTCGAACTATTGGCGTTGATCAGTCGGGTTCGGGAGCGGGCGGCTCGGGCGCTGGGAGGCGTTCCGGCGGTGGTGAGCTGCTACGAGGCCGGCTATGACGGGTTCTGGCTACACCGGCTTCTGCTGGCGGCAGGAATCACGAACTACGTGTTTGACCCTGCGAGCATTGCTGTGGATCAGCGGGCGCGGCGGGTGAAGACCGACCGGATCGACGGCGAGAAGATGTTGCGGACGCTGATGGCGTATCTGCGCGGTGAGCCACGGGTGGTGCGGATCGTGCGGGTGCCGGCGCCGGAGCAAGAGGACGCCCGCCGCGCCAGCCGCGAACGCGGCCGGCTGGTCAAGGAACAGACCGCTCACACCAGCCGGATCAAGGCGCTGCTGCGGCTGTTGGGCATGGCGGTCGGGAATCCGCGCCGGCGCGACTGGCTGAGCTGGCTGGCGGTGCAGCGGGATTGGCAGGGCCAGGCGGTGCCGCCACGGATGCTGAGCGAGATCAGGCACGAACACGCGCGACTGATGCTGGTGCGCGAACGGCTTGAGGCACTCGCGCAGCAGGCCTCAGCGGATCCAACCCCTGGGGCAGCGCAGATGACCGAGCGTAGCGAGCTGTTGCTCCGGCTCAAATGCCTCGGCCCTGCGTTCGCGACGACGCTGACCAACGAGGTGTTCTACAAGGACTTCCGTAACCGGCGTGAGGTTGGGAGCTATTTCGGGTTGACGCCCAGTCCGTGGCAGAGCGGCGGGGTCGACCGCGACCAGGGGATCAGCAAGGCGGGCAATCCACGCGCCCGCTGTGCCGCGATCGAACTGGCCTGGCTGTGGCTGCGGCATCAGCCGGACAGCAAACTCACCCAAGAGTACCGGCGACGCACGCTCAATGCCGGCAAGCGCATCAAGCGCGTCGCCATCGTGGCCCTGGCGCGCAAGCTGGTGGTGGCGCTCTGGCGCTATCTCACGACCGGGCTTGTGCCGGATGGCGTAAGACTCAAGACCGCAAAGGCGTAAACGCTTCAACCAACGCCAAGGCGTCGCGGCATCGGCCGCGGTCCGCGCGGAATGGATGATGACCGTGCCACCCTCGGGCCAAATCAACAGGCCGTTTCGTAGATGGGTCTCATCCTCGTGGCTTCCTCGCCGCATGCATGCGGAATGTGGGTACCGGGCTGTACGCCCGACCGGATATGAGGTGATGCAGTGAGACGCTGCATAAATCGTCGGAAGCCAGTTCCTGAGCGCACCGACCGCGGCGGCACGCTGCGCTACGCATGGCTCCGCGCGCCGCCACTCCACCGAATACAAAATTCACATCCAAGCCACCAGTCGGCACGCTTGACTCAAAAGCCCTCATATGAGGG
>NZ_JBWBWM010000137.1:0-1589 GCF_056174665.1 Bradyrhizobium sp. WYCCWR15520 | reverse complement strand
CCTTTCGGCGTCAGAGGCGCATTCTTATGGGTGTCCATTCGGTTCTCCGGGGATTGGCTAAAGCTTCGACAACTTCAGCTTCCTCGTTCAGGACCGGATGGACAACCTCCTGAGAGCTCACATCTAGTAAGCGGGTGGGGCAGGGCGTTTCCGATAAGAAGCTATGTGTGACTCCGTGGCGCCCGGTTCCCCTGATCCGAGTAGACAAGGTCCTCCACCGAGCCTTTTCTGATCGAATGCGACCTGAGATGCCGGTCAATCATGTGTTATCGATCAGGAAACCAAGGATCGCCTGGCAAGTCACAAGTACTGCCGTTATCCGGGTTCGCGCGATGATGCCCATTGTCGCAATAGCAATGGCGCCATTATGGCCAATATCAAACCGCTATGAAACTGCGGGATGCGCAACATCGATCCGGTGAGAGCGACGTAGGCGAGCTTCAAGCAGCGGCCAGGCCAGGATAATTAACTGGTGGTGACGGTTTGCCTAGTCGCGATTCGCGTTGGCCTGCGCACGCTTCCGTCCGGAAGCAAACGCGCCGATCGATTAAAGGAGGGGGCTGCCATTCGGCGTGCCCGGCTCGGGGGCGGACTTATGCTTGGCGACGTTGCATCGGCAGCATGTATTTCAGTTTCGATGCTCAGGCGGCGAAGCGGGGGCAGCATTGTGCTGCTTGAACGTATCGGCGCGAGGTTAGGTACCGACCTTGGACCCTCTTGCGTGAGGTTGAGCAAACGAAGGGCGAGGCTCAACTCACCAAAGGTCGCTGATCAATTGGAGGTCGTGCGCTCAGGTAGCGAGTATGGCAGACTCTATCGCTGGCTGTCGTACCAAAAGGGAGCACGGAAGCTTTTCGAAGCCTTCTTCATCAATATGGACAAGCCGAGCGAATTCATTGGCGGTTCCATCCGTTAAATCACGAAGAGCGCGAAACGCCTCAAAACGCGGAGTGAAGCGTCTGCATCAGCGTGTAGTCAATTCCCGGATGGTGTCTCAACTGGGACAGCAAAGCCCGCCTTTACGCGATCCAATACGACCATAGTTTTAAAGCTCTTGATGTCCGGGTTCACATAGAAGAATCGCCGAGTGAACTCCTCATAATCTTCCATGGTGGGCGCGGTAACGTACAGGACAAAGTCCGCGTCGCCGGTGACGTAGAAGCCGTTGACTACCTCAACTGATGATCTGATGGCCTTCTTGAATCTATCGATTATATCTGAACGCTCTCGCTCCAGGGTCACCAGCACCAGCATTTGAATAGGTCTGCCCACCGCTTTCGGCGAAACGATTGAAACATCGGCCTCGATAATACCTTCCGAACGGAGTCTCTTCAGTCGGCGTTGACACGCGGTAGCAGAAAGCCCCGCCAGTGCGCCGATCACCTCGGAAGTTAGGCGGTTATTCTTTTGCACGATCTCGAGGATACGTAAGCGGCAAGGAAACCCCGTCTGGCGGAGTGGATAAGCGATCGGCTATCGGCTGCTGAGTTTGTGAGCCGATGTGAGCTTCTATGTCTGCGCCTAGTTCTGGAACTAGAACCTTCCATATGATCGAAGCGGTCGCCGACCGTCTTGAGGGAGCGCCGCGG
>NZ_JBWBWM010000136.1:0-1628 GCF_056174665.1 Bradyrhizobium sp. WYCCWR15520 | reverse complement strand
CGTGAAGAAGGTCGGCAACGAGGGCGTGATTACGGTCGATGAGGCGAAGTCGCTCGGGACCGAGCTCGACGTGGTCGAGGGCATGCAGTTCGATCGCGGCTATGTCTCGCCCTACTTCATCACCAATTCCGACAAGATGCGGGTGGAGATGGAGAATCCTTACGTCCTTGTGTATGAGAAGAAGCTCTCGGACCTGCGTGAACTGCTGCCACTGCTGGAAGCCCTGGCGCAGACGAGCAAGCCGCTGCTTGTTATCGCCGAAGAAGTCGAAGGAGAAGCACTCTCCACCCTCGTGGTCAACAAGCTGCGCGGCGGCCTCAAGGTCGCGGCGGTGAAAGCGCCCGGCTTTGGCGATCGCCGCAAGGCGATGCTGCATGACGTCGCCATCCTTACCGGCGGTACCGCCATCTTGGAAGATCTCGGCATGAAGCTTGAGAACGCCACGCTCGACATGCTCGGCCGCGCCAGAACGGTATTGATCGACAAGGAAAGCACCACGATCGTCGGCGGCGCCGGCAAGAAGGAGGACATCGACGCCCGCATCAACCAGATCAAGAAGCACATCGCGGAGACCACCTCCGACTATGACCGCGAGAAGCTAGAGGAGCGGCTCGCCAAGCTCGCCGGCGGCGTGGCGGTGATCCATGTCGGCGGGGCAACCGAGATCGACGCGAGGGAGCGCAAGGATCGCGTCGACGACGCGATGCATGCAACGCGCGCCGCGGTCGAGGAAGGTATTTTGCCGGGCGGCGGCGTCGCGCTGCTGCGCGCCGCCAAGGTGCTCGACCGGGTAAAGCCCGCCAACGAGGACCAGAAGCATGGCGTTGACATCGTCAAGAAGGCAATCGGTTGGCCAGCGCGCCAGATAGCACTAAACGCCGGCGACGACGCCTCGGTGGTGATCGGCAAGATCCTGGAGAAGGAGCAGTACAACTGGGGTTATGATGCCCAGACCTGCGAGTACGGCGACTTGGTCTCCAGGGGCATCATCGATCCAACCAAGGTGGTGCGCACCGCGCTGCAGGACGCAGTCTCGGTCGCCGGCCTGCTCATCACCACTGAGGCCATGGTTGCCGAGCTGCCGACGCCGCCGCCTCCACCTTTGCCGGGCCATGACCACGACCACCATCGCGGCGACATGGAATTCTGAGCCGATCGCGATCGCGCACACGGCGCCCTCGGCCGCGCCTACAGTCGCAGGCCCAGGAGTCGTTTTGTGGGAGCACCCATGGTAGATTTCAACGTCAGAAATATCGAGCGCCCGCTTGGAGAGTTCCGCCTATCGGTAGCGAGGATCTCGCGTTGAAGACAAAACCACTTGGCGTTACGCGCCGAACCATCTTGACCGCCGCCGTTGCGGGGAGCGCCGGATTTGCGAGCGCCGTTCTCGCCTCGACACAGCCGCCCAGCGATGACGTGGTGGATATCGTTAAGCGACTGACTGGAAAAACCCCGACCGCGTCGGATCGTCTGCATCTGGTGATGCCGCGGACCTTTCCGACTTACGATTACCCACATTTTTTTGAGGTGCACTGAGCCGAAAAACTTGAGTCGCTAGAATCGCTTGTGATTCTTTGATGGGCACCTGATTCGAGAAGAGGTGCTCTATGGGACTGACTTCACGCGCC
>NZ_JBWBWM010000135.1:0-1710 GCF_056174665.1 Bradyrhizobium sp. WYCCWR15520 | reverse complement strand
ACGCTACGAGATCAACCGCTTGCCGCTTGTAGTCGTCCGTAAACGACCGACGTTGACGTCCTTCCATCCGACACCTCCTGGCTCTTCGAGCCTACTACAGGTGTCCATCAATTCGGAGGAGGTTCAGATGAGCACGATGACAATCGCTGAGGCCGCTGCGGAGCCGACAAGCATCAGAAGTACGTTTTGTGCCGACTGCATATCGTGCACTAGGGCGAGATTGTTGTAGATGTAAGTGTCTTTGCGCCAAGTTAGAAAGCACACCAAAGCCGCTATGGAGAGAAACATGATTAAGAGCGGCTTGTGAGATCGCGTTATGCCCGTCCACCATTCTCTCGACTGAGCAAAAGAGAATCCTAGGCAGAAAAACGGGAACGTATACTTTATAAGAGGCAATATGGAAAATGTCACAGGTGCAAGTGCGACTAGTATGACTGATACGAATAAGATCCAGGGCGACCAACGATTGAAAATCAAAAGAATCTTGACGAGAAGGAAAGAAACAAAAGCAGCCCAAATGAACCAGTATGTGCCGGCGGAATCCTTTAGACACTGCAAAACGCTGGCTGGTTCGCTGGCGGACGAACTTAATATGGCCAACTTTGCTGCCTCCAGGAGAGCGTACCAAAACAGCATGGGCAACAAGAGCTGCACCGCACGATCACCGATGGCTCGAGTGAACGACTTTCGCAAGAGCGCTCGCCAAGAAAGATATCCACTGATCGCCATAAACAGTGGCATGTGGAACATGTAGATCCATTTGAAACATGGCGACTCCCAGAAGCCTCCATCTCGGTAGACGACATATTGGATCAGGTGACCGACGATCACCAAAATAATGAGCACTCCTTTCGCGAAATCTAAACCTAGCTCTCGATCCTTTGCCTCTGGCGTGCGCGGCCCGGGAACATCCGATCCAGTTACATTTAACAATGTATTTCAAACCTCTCGGTATTGTTCCGATGAGCCGGATACTCGTTGACGGGGAATACCCGCTGCTACCAAGTACTGGTGCACGGTGACAAGGCGCTGACCATCTCAGGAGAGATAGGCCGAGCTGCCGAGCATAGGTATACGCTGCGGCCACCTATTATAAAAAGCACTTCGCGGCTGCAGCTTTGCATCGCGCAAACAATCCATTCGGCGATGGCGGAGGCATTTGCCATCTATACTCTACGGCCTCCGATAGCTGAAGGTGGTCGATGGCATGTTCAATTGTACGGAGGTGGGCGACCGGTATCGAAAAGAGGGGACCTGCTATACGAAGGTTTACCTATGGAGGCTCTGCCCCACTTCGACCGGCTTGCCTGATCGAGGGGGCGCGTTGCGGCCTGTGCGACCGGAAGGAGTGTTTGCACACTTCCAGCGGCCGGCTTGCCCGTGGGTGTTTGCGATTCCTGAACCGCTCCTTTGAAAGGACCGATGGCGCTCCCGCAGCACCTTTCTGCCGTCTCAGCAGACCATGCTATCGACCACCGCCTGGATTTTGCTCGTCAAGCCGTCGCGTGACTTTTCCCACCAACTGGCGCTGGTTCCTTGTGATACAGGCGCCATGCTGATGTACGCGAACAATGAGGTGCGATGTAAGCGGCAAGGAAACCCCGTCTGGCGGAGTGGGTAAGCGATCGGCTATCGGCTGCTGAGTTTGTGAGCCGATGTGAGCTTCTATGTCTGCGCCTAGTTCTGGAACTAGAACCTTCCATATGATCG
>NZ_JBWBWM010000134.1:0-1854 GCF_056174665.1 Bradyrhizobium sp. WYCCWR15520 | reverse complement strand
AGCATCTCGGCGATCGCTTCGGAACGGTTTTCCGGCTTCGCCGTCATTGCGCGGATCGCCGTCGCAGTATAGCGCCCTTGCGAAATGTAGATCGTCATATTGCTCTCCCGTCCAACGTGCTTCGGGCCCCTCGCTCATCGTGACAGACCAAAGCAGTCATAGCAATTCGGATACCTCTGCAGCCGATCGGCGTCGAAACTGAGCCACTGCTGATCGTTCGCGTCGAGACGCCGAACGGCACTGCCTGTGTGACGCGATCCATTTACAGAGCTGCCGAAAGCAGCTAACCCTTCGGGCCGAGTTCTGGAAGAAATCCATCGGCTGGCCGAACGATAACTCCTCGTACGTATTTCTCGCCCGCGCGGTCCATGCGATGGGTAAGTCGATGTTTGGAGCTGATTGGACAGGCATGAGCCTTGTCGCGACCTAATGAAGGAACTCCCGGTCTTTCCTGAGAGGTCCGGGTGGCGGGCCAGCCTCGCCCACGATCTGTTAGTGAAGCACCATCCGGAATTTAATCGCCAGCCACGTAAGCGGATGCAGCACTCGTTTGAATTTACGGGCAATGAATGGATGGCGGCTGTAATGGAGCAGATGCCGGGCGTCACGCGCTTCTCTGAAGTACGAGACAAGATTATCCAGCTCGCGGAGGCCGGCTTTCTTATTACAGCCATTCGTAACAAAGCCGGCGGAGTGGCCGGCGTTAATCCGAAGGACGCCTTGGAGGGCATGATGGCTGCGCAGCTCTTCGCCTCTCACGCTGCGGCGATGGAGTGCTACCGCCGGGCGATGCTACCGGATCAATCTACAGACGGCAGGCAGACCAATTTGACCCAAGCCGCAAAGCTCACGCGGGCGAACGCCGCACAAATGGAAGCGCTGGCGAAACATCGCGGCAAGGGTCAGCAAAAAGTCACTGTTGAACACGTCCACGTCCATAAAGGCGGACAGGCCATTGTCGGAAATGTCGAAGGAGTGGGGGGTGGGGTGCGAACTAAATTGGAGGATCAACCTCATGCACTTGAACATACACAGGGCGAAACGCTGCGGCGCGAAAACCCGGAGCGGGAAACCTTGCCGATCGCCCGCGATGCCTAACGGACGTTGTCGAATGCATGGTGGGCCATCCCCAGGGGCGCCGAAGGGTAATCATAATGCCTTCAAGCACGGACGCTACTCGGCCCGATCAATTGCCGCGAGGCGTCAAATCGCGGCGCTGATTAGGGAGATGCGCAGGACCGTTGGGGCGTGAAGCCCGAACACAGTTGCATCTTAAGCTAGCTGCCTTGCAATCGGCGGTCGCACAGCTCCTTCGCCCCATCCCGGTATTCTAACCCCAGGCTGGGATGGAGTGATTTTGATCGTTCGCCATAGCGCTCTTGCGACGATGTCCGCTTTTGCGCGCATAACGGACTCAAGTCGGACATCGCGCCATGTCCGAAAAGTGCCGATACTGTTGCAAAAGTCGAAAGTTGCAGGGCTCAAGCTTTTCGCGAAAACACTAAACAGCGAGCGATCGCTGATTCGTATGACCTCAATCGCGTTACCGAAGTCGCCTGTGAATTTTGCGTGAGGCCGTGAGATCCCTCACATCTTGTACACGAAAGTCGCGCCCACGGCCCGCAGAATTTTGGTCATCGGCGAAAATCGAGTTTTGCAACACAATCTGCCAGAAGCGGAAGTGGGCAAGCTTTATTCACTCGCTTCGTCGGCTTGCGCGACCATCCTCCCAATCACCCGCCACGATCGCCTGATAGTCGCTCGGCTGATAGGGCGCGAACAGTTCCTTCAGCGGTGCAAAGATGCCGCGCTTGCGCAGGGGGTTGGCGCCGAAGTCGCGGAGAAGCTCATCGT
>NZ_JBWBWM010000133.1:0-1992 GCF_056174665.1 Bradyrhizobium sp. WYCCWR15520 | reverse complement strand
ATATCTTTGCCTATATCGAGGGCTTCTACAATCGGACTCGTCGTCACTCCGCCATCGGCTTTATCAGCCCGATCGAGATGGAGCTAAAAGCAGCTTAACCCTGTCCATTTTTTCGGGGGAAGATCAACCATAGGCGGTAGCGGACGGGTCCGGTTGGAGCCATTGAAGGCGCTCTATACGATCGCCAGCCGCATGTACCGCCCCGCAGGGAATAGAGCGCGGTCCCTATTCGATCTTGGCGATAGCTTACCTTACCGCAGATGATGGGTGCGTTCTAAAATGATCCAACATCTTCGAGCCTTGACTGAACGATTTCGACCAGGATTGCTCCGCAAGATCCAGGTGGCACCTCAGTAGGTCAGAGGGAGTTTTGGAGTCGGCAACATTTTTGAGATAAGTGGCCTGAACGTGCAGAGAGGAAGCAATCAGTTTGAGTCCATCGTTTAGTGCCGCTGCGAACAGATTTGCTGTCGATTCGATCGATGTTTGCCAGACCGGAAACATAAGTGAAATGCGCGATGCGGCTTCTGCCGATTCTCCAGTGCCATGCGCGGCGCCACCTTTATCAGAGGCTGATGCTGGCGCCAGTGCGGGCTCTGGGCGTGTCTGTCGTTCGCGTTTCTCGTCTCCGGTTGTTATCGCGGGCATTCGACATCTCCTGGCCTGAAAGGATTGCAATGCTACTCAGCTTCGATCATGAACCATCAGGAAAGTATCACAACCACCAACAGGTCGTACCTATCATATTTGGTAGCGCTTGATCACGATAAAGAAGTAGGATGATGCCGCTAAGCGTTTGTCTCCAAGGGACAATGTGAAGCTCGCCATCTGATCAAGGTGTATTTGAAGACTCTGGTTGGATCGTGTGTCACGCGCGAGCTTGGCCGCTTGCTCTAGCAACACAGGTTGAAGATCATCGAGGTCGTCTTAGCCTAGTTGCCGCTTGAAGGGCAGCACTGTTTCATTCGTGAACAGTGATGGCTCCGGTTGACCTGCCACTGGATCCAGCAGCAGTTTGGCTCTCGGGGCGTGGTGCGGCGAGACCGAATTTTGGGACTACCTGAAGCTAGAATTTGCCCTGATCACGTTGGCCGGCTGGTGGCGCGGATGTGGTTGTGCAGCAAGATTAGCGGCCGATTGCCTACCGCGCCGTGAGGCCCTTCCTCGTTTTAATTGAGGCCGTCCATAGGACTGGCCTTCGCGAGGGTTCTTATCGGCATCCTCCTTGGTTTGGTCGCCGAGTTCACTCACGGAGCTGTCGGCAAGGATGATGCTACCGTCTTTCGCTGCACGCTGGATGGATCGCAAGCGGATCGTTGCTGTAGGTTCCAGCATGGATCTTCGATCGGCGGATATGGTCCTCACCCTCAACCTGTGACAGTTCAGCCGTTTCGCAGCGTCGACGCACTTGCGGCGCTCTCTCCAATTCTCGAGCTCGCCTCGGGATCGAATGCCAGCAGCTGCCCTGGTTTCTGGCGCCATCCGGAGCCTCTCGCAACCAGGATCGGGGAGGGACTCGTGGCGCGCAAGACAGCATGTCAGGAAGACGATGCCAACGCTATTGGTAACCGCGTGGCCGGAGCTGCCGGCTGGAGCGCAGGCGGTCCTCACGAGGTGATGGCTCAGTTGATCCTCGACCATGCAGCGTTGGCACGATGCCGCCTGCAGAAAATGATCTCGAGCAAGGCGTTTCTGTTATGTGCATCAAACTTCAGCACATCAATTATTGCACATTCGCGAGAGCTGCGCGTTGCAATACGCCACCTGCTACCGGCTGACGACGCTCGGATGGTCCGACATGAAGTGATTGACATGATCCTAGTCGGTCAGCCGATGGCGGTGAACGGCCTACTCAGTCGGTGGCTCCGTAAGCGGCAAGCTGAGGCCGTCAGGCGGCGTGGTTCCATGGCATAAGCGCGTCGATTTCGCTGCTCGGCCAGCCGTTGGCGATACGCTGAAGCGTGAGGGTGAGCCAGGCGAACGGATCGACGT
>NZ_JBWBWM010000132.1:0-2139 GCF_056174665.1 Bradyrhizobium sp. WYCCWR15520 | reverse complement strand
ACCCGCGCATAGGACTGACGCAAAATCACCCCATGGCGCTGCGCCAGCCGCACCAGCTTCTCGCGCGCCCGGTTTAGAAGCTTCGCGTCGGTGGGGAACGTCACGTTCTTGGGCTGAACCGTGGTGTGTGCGCCATGACGGCGCGAAGAAGGAGGTTGAGTATGTAGACCATCTTCCGAGCAGCCTTGCTGCGCAAGAGATGAGGGCAGGCCCCTCGGACTCGGATTGCAGGATCAGAGTCCAAACCGCCACAAGCTGCTTTAGCTCAATGGCTGAGGTGGTGAGCGTTGCTGGAAAAGGCGGGCAATCAGCCTGTCAGGTGAGCCACGGGAAGACGAACGCAAGTAAACCGCCGATGATGCATCGAAAGTACAGTTCAGGTGTTGTCGAAACCAGGGGCGATACCACCTCCTGGGATCAAGCGCGGCGAGAGCCTGTCTATTGGCCGGGCGGCAACCGGTGTAGAGGCGGCGTGATCCCGATGGCAGGCTCTTGCGCGGAACATGGGAACCTGCGTCGCGATGCCAAGGGAGACCCCAAAGGCGGCGGATCCGCCGAGGGCAGAGTACCAATGCGCGACGCAGGGGCGGACGGGTTCGTAATAGTGATGAGGCCCGGTAATACGGGCGGAGCGAAGGGACCCGATCTTCCAGCCAAAGTCACAGGCCAACCGGAAACGGGAGGAGCCGATGACTGAGGCAAAGTCGTATCAGATCCCCAAACATCTCGTTTGGGAAGCTTGGAAACAGGTGAAAGCGAACCGCGGGTCAGCGGGTGTGGACGGGGTCTCCATCGAGGAATTCGAAAAGGACTTGAAGAGAAACCTCTACAAGATCTGGAATCGAATGTCGTCGGGGACATACTTTCCGCCTCCCGTCCGTCTCGTGGAAATTCCCAAGGCTAATGGAGGGAAGCGTCCGTTAGGAATACCCTCTATAGCTGACCGCGTGGCTCAGACGGTTGCAAAGATGGTTATGGAGCCGACGATGGAACGAATATTCCATCCCGACTCCTACGGCTATCGGCCCGGCCGTTCGGCGCTTGACGCAATGGGGACAGCGCGAAAGCGTTGCTGGAAATTCGACTGGGTTATCGACCTTGATATCAAGTCGTTCTTCGACTCGATTCCTTGGCACCTGATCGAAAAGGCCGTCGCCCACCACACGAAACTGAGCTGGATTCGTCTCTACGTAAAGCGGTGGCTGCAAGCTCCCGTGGAGAAAGAAGACGGAATCCTTGTGGAGAGAACACGCGGAACCCCTCAGGGTTCAGTGGTTTCACCGCTGCTCGCAAATTTGGTTCTGCACTATGCATTCGATCACTGGATGCAGCGGACCTTCCCTTGTTTGTGTTTCGAAAGATACGCTGACGATGCGATAGTCCATTGCAGAACTGAAAGCGAGGCTCAAACCGTGATGGAGGCGATCCGGAAACGTCTTGCGGAATGCGGTCTGGAGCTCCACCCGGAACCGGATCGTCTACTGCAAGGATAATAAACGGAGAAAGGAATGCGAACACATCTCGTTCGACTTCCTTGGCTACACCTTCCAGCCGCGCAGCGCTCGCGATCGAAAGGGCGAGAAGTTCCTCAACTTCCTCCCGGCAATCAGCAACAAGGCTGCCAAAGGAATCCGACAAACCATTCGCTCATGGCGACTGGGTTCGACGCGAAACCACTGGAGTCTTGAAGAACTCGCCAAGCTGATTGATCCTGTCGTGCAAGGATGGCTGAACTATTACGGACGGTTTTACCGAACGGAATGTGTCAACGTCCTTCGTCACGTTAACGACGCGCTCGCCCATTGGACGAGGCGGAAATACAAGCGGTTGAAAGGCCGGAAAGTCGCCTCAGTATATTGGTTGGGACGGCTCGCACAGCGCGATCCGAACCTACTCTATTTGTGGCGAGTCGGCATTCGACCTGCGGCTGGAAGATAGAAGCCGGATGAATCGAGAGGTTCACGTCCGGTTTCGTGAGAGCCTCGGGGTGCAATTCCCCGGGGCTACTCGACCGACGATCACCCGCGACAGTTCGGACGGCTTGACTGCCTCGGTCTTGACGGCAACCGACAGGCTTTCCTGGATCAGCGCCGCCAGCCGTTCCTCGCCCATGCGATTGCGCCAGCGCGTCAGCGACGA
>NZ_JBWBWM010000131.1:0-2139 GCF_056174665.1 Bradyrhizobium sp. WYCCWR15520 | reverse complement strand
AGCTGAAAAGGCGTTCCGCATGCTCATCTTCGCCGCGCATCCCGATCCTCAGTCGAAAGGAATCAACCACATGCACAGAATCACACTCCGATCGCCTCGCAAAACGACTTTTTCAGCAGCCTGCTAGCTTCATAGAAGAGCCTTTCGCCCCAAGGACGGCAGCGGCGACGATGATAGTGGCGGAAATTTCCACGCCAGCATGGAGAACCGGCATGGGCAGGCTGTAGCCGGCAGGGTTACGCAGCAAGTGGCACCGCGCCGATCATGTCGCCAATCTTCCCGCTATTGGCGTGACGCCGCATGTGAGACCGCATGCGCAGAAGAACGCGGTCTTTTCGTGTTTGATTCACCTACCTGAATCAGGGGCTGTCCACCGGACTGGCTACCTTACTAGTGTACGCAACCGATTGTGCTGCTGCTGACTTGGTGAATTCAATGGTTCAAAGAATGTCGACTGAGTTTGATAAGATAAAGGTCATAGCTGATCGCAAGGCTCGGCAATTCCGGCAACTTACATCCACAGAGATGGAATTGATCGTTGAAGACTATACTGACGAGCAGGTACCCCCGCGTAGCCACTCGCGAGAAAGAATAGGGCGGCCGGCGATGGTGCTTGCGAGGCACAAAACCGCGCTGCGGAAACAGAATGAACAGCACGCGCTTTTTACGTGGCGCTGAAAATTCTCAGCGACGCACGACAAATCACGTCAATGAATCAACTAAGTAAGCGAAGGCGCACCCAGCATTCGGCCGAGCTAATAGCGAAGAGAGGGCCTTTCAGTCTCGGCTGCAACCGCTGGAGCGGCGGACAGACTGACTGAAGGATCTGAACTGATGGCGCACGTGATGAAGATGCGGCTCCAAGCCATCATCGAGGCGTCGACACCGCGCTCGACGGCTTCACCGAAACGCTATCAGCCGGAAGGAGTATGCGAAAACGCACGAGAGCAGCACGCCGCCGAATAAGTAAAAGCCAGGAGCGCCGCATGATCTATGATCGCAAGCCGCCGGGCGTCTTGCGGACCGATGAAGAAAAATGGGTCGATATGTGGCTGATCTGCTTCGTCGACATCGATCCGGGCGCGACGTGGATCATCCGCGGTAAGACTGCGTCGCGCGTCGGAGCGCTGTTCTGATGCCTCTTTTAAATGCAACGAATACGTGCGCGGGTCGCCATCTCGGACTCCAAGTGTTCCCGTGTTCACTTGCTAACATCGCAACCAACGTGTTCGGCAACCACAGCGCAACGTTGATACCCGCCCGTAGCCAATTTTGGTAGGTGCCTCGCAGGACGTTTTTGGCCAAACTACTCAACAGAAGCAGGAGGGACCTACAATGAAAATGGCTGTTTGGAGTGCGCTTGGCTTTTTTACGGTTAGCGTATTGGCGGTAGGTGCATTCGGATGGATGACAAGGCCGTTTATGAGTCGGCCTGTCAGGCAGATGCTGACGAAACTACTAAGCAGCTCAACTGGTAACTGAAAGCAACTCGACCCGCCGCACTCCCTCTTAGAAGCGCGCAGTTTGGCGCGGTAGTGCGGCGAATCAATCATGTATAGAGAAGACGATCAGATAGAGTGTTACGTGCTTTCGCGTGAGCAGAGATGCTGACGCGTGAACCTTTTATCCCGTTGCTCGAAGCCCGAGGACCTTCTCAACATTGATGTGGAAACGCTCTGCGCTGAAGAGCGGCTTCTCGGTCTGGTACATCGATGCCGTTCGGGGGCCGTCCACCCCATCATTGCGGCAGTAGAGCGCAAGTACAGCTCGCCGAGGCCGCCCTCAAGCTGGAGAGGCATCGTGATCACGCAGTGAGCCAAGTTGCGCACCGAAGCCGGTTGGTCACCCAGTGAGGGGATTATCTCCGGTTGTCGACGCATCGTTTGAATTAGCGGTCCCGCTCTTTTACGCTGGACTACATTGAGATGCAATTTGCGAGGGGTGGATCGCTCGGTCAATGTGGCTAGGAGGTACAAACGTAAGCAACTCTGGTAGGTGGAATTCATAGTCAACCTGAACCTCCTCCGAATTGATGGACACCTGTAGTAGGCTCGAAGAGCCAGGAGGTGTCGGATGGAAGGACGTCAACGTCGGTCGTTTACGGACGACTACAAGCGGCAAGCGGTTGATCTCGTAGCG
>NZ_JBWBWM010000130.1:0-2335 GCF_056174665.1 Bradyrhizobium sp. WYCCWR15520 | reverse complement strand
CGGAATCCTCAAAAGCAAAATTGCAAGCTTTTGGGCCCCCAAAGCCCGAAAGCTTGCAATCTCAAAACGCCTCTCGCCAGAAAATTCGACTCCCGCTCAATGGCTTGGAAGTTCTTCACGCACGACTGACTTCAGTGTTGCCGGATCTCAACAGCAACAGCCGTGCCATCTTCGTCGGCACGCATTAAGCGTCTGATTATGCTTTGAAAACCCTACACTGCGCCCAAGCCAACCGATGTCCTGAACCTGACGGGCGTTGTGCTGCTGTCAGGTGTTGGACACGAATTGCGCGCTGGCGCGGCCAGAAAACGGGTTGGGTGTTGTGAGTCACCGAACGAAAACTTGCTAACCCCTCTCCCTGCCCGACAGGATTAAAGGCGAGCGATGCGGTAGATCGGAGTCGAAAAGCCAAGGCCGTGGACCGGCGACGCGTGTTCGTGTCTACGACGACGGAGTCATTCGCGGGGCACTGCAGCGGGTGCTGCTTGTGGGAGCGCCTTAAAACTGCCAGTGCTCGCCATCACGCCAAGTGAGTTCCTGCACCACAACTGATACTCCGATCAGTTTTGCTGTCCAGTCGCGGGTACGGGAGTGCCTGACACTCCTATCCCGTTCCAAAAATCGTTGCCTCCGTATCGAAACATCTATCGCCGCTCGCCTCGATGGGAGCTAAGACTATAAGGGCGTTCATCTCACAACTTTCTGACCAGGAGGCCCGGCTGGCGGCACCCCGCTAGCCCCATGCACACTGTCGTCCTAGCGCAAGTCCTGCGGATCCCATACCGTCGATTATCGGGTAATAGTGCAGATCTTCGAGAACATGTCGATTGCTCCCCCTATAGTTCGAGAATAAACGTCTTGATTGATCTTGCGCGCTAGAATGTTCGTAGCCAGATTAGTTTCCTCTCTGTGAATCAAAGTCAGGCAAGGCATGCGTCAGCGGCTTCTCGCTGACGGCACTTCTCGGCGAGCGCCGAGGTAGAGCGCCTTGATTTCGTCTTGGTTGCGCAAGTTCGGTCGAAGCGCCGGATAGCAAGCTCACAAGAACGATCGCATGGTCGGAGCGTAGCGCGACCGTTCGACTACGTTCAGCTACCAGGAAGGAGAGGTCTGTTGAGCAGATTCCGGAGGATTCTTTCCTCAAAAAGACCTATTATCGCGTTACCGACAAACCGAGTGCCTCTTCAGGGTTTTGAGCCGTGAGTTCGGTGTTCATTATTGCCTTGCGTGGGGCAGTGTTGGCTTAACGGAGTCGATCATGACCCCAACCACCCCCACTATCCAGGAGTCGTCCGGAGTTCGATTTTCAAGGATCCTCAGTTTTCTCTACGCATCGGCCGCGGACATCGCTTTCTTCGTCACAATTCTATCTCTTGGTGGTTTCGTAAGCTTGCTACTCGCATCGAAGGCGATCGACAGGGGCCGGCAGACATGCACTGAAGCGCTTGCCGTAGAGGGCTCGGATAGCTCGGTTTGCAAGGAATCACAGCGTCATGACGCGCAAGCGCTTCAAAGGCTCCTGGACACAATAAGTGCCGAAGCGCACTGAACGAAGTACTTATGCGCTGCGAGCCCCTTGCTGGTAATATGGTAGCGGCATCCGGCGGGCCGAGGAAGCTATGGCGCGTTGAAGGCTGCCACAGTCTCATTCGTCGGCTGGATGGTCGTGTTCACAAGCACGTTTCTGATCGATCATTTCGAATATTCGGAATACATCAAGTAGCACCCGATCTCGCGAACCGCGCAAGCCAGCGCCTCAGTTCGCACCCCGCTGCACCCCAGATTTGTGCGGCATCTCATCTATCCGGCTTTATCATCGCATCTGAGCCGCGCCCCGCACGAATATCGGTATTTGCTATTGCAGCCGTGATGACCGCTTACATCTTTGTCGATATCTACTCAATCACCAAACAATCTTCTGCGATCAACGCAGTCGGCTGCGCCGCCGAGAGAACCGCCATTCCACTACACCGTGATGTGCGCCTGCCTGGTATCCTTGAGATCTGCCAGCGCATCCACCAGCGGGTTCGCTGCACGGCGTCCATTCGCAGGCATGGAAGAACGATGGGCTTGTCGACCAGGCAATCAAGGCTAGGTCAGAGAGCGACGCGAAGATAGCCTCGATGGGCATTTCGGTCGAGACGAGTTCAGGATGTTCAGATCACTGATCAAGAGCATGGGAAGGGTGTTGGAGGGACGGAAGCGAAGGTAAGCGGCAAGGAAACCCCGTCTGGCGGAGTGGGTAAGCGATCGGCTATCGGCTGCTGAGTTTGTGAGCCGATGTGAGCTTCTATGTCTGCGCCTAGTTCTGGAACTAGAACCTTCCATATGATCG
>NZ_JBWBWM010000129.1:0-2345 GCF_056174665.1 Bradyrhizobium sp. WYCCWR15520 | reverse complement strand
CTGCCGCGGCTGGAAGCGCTCGCCCATGCCGGCGAGACGTTGATGGGCAAATTCCGCGACGGCATGCCGGTCAAGGCCGAAGCCGTGACGCTGATCCTGTCCTCGATCGACCGCATCAAGGAAATCCTCGCCGGGCTCGAGGCCACCGAGACCGAGCCCGAAGGCACCGACGAAGACCTGATCGAAAAGCTGCACGCGATGGCCGAAGGCGGCCATCATGCGGAAGCGCATCCTGAACCCGCGCCGGCGCCGGCCCCCGTCGCGCCGCCGGCCCCGCCCGCGATGACCAAGGGCACGCTGGTCGAGCAGGTGCTGGAACGCCCGTTGCGTCCGGGCGAAGTCTCGCTCGACGACCTCGAGCGCGCCTTCCGCGAGACCGAGACCGAAGTTGCAGCAGCGCCGGCGCCCGTCGTCAAGGCCGCGCCCGAAGTCAAGGAAGCCGCGAAGGAAGCCAAGGCCAAACCGGCCAAGCGTGCCGCTGCTGTCGAGGCCGATGGCGAGGTCGCCGACAAGATCGCCAACCAGTCGATCCGCGTCAACGTCGACACCCTCGAACACCTGATGACCATGGTCTCCGAGCTGGTGTTGACCCGCAACCAGCTTTTGGAAATCTCCCGCCGCAACGAGGACACCGAGTTCAAGGTGCCGCTGCAGCGGCTCTCCAACGTCACCGCCGAGCTGCAGGAAGGCGTCATGAAGACGCGAATGCAGCCGATCGGCAACGCCTGGCAGAAGCTGCCGCGCATCGTCCGCGACCTCTCCGGCGAACTCGGCAAGCAGATCGAACTGGAGATGCACGGCGCCGACACCGAGCTCGACCGCCAGGTGCTCGACCTGATCAAGGATCCGCTGACGCACATGGTGCGCAACTCCGCCGACCACGGCCTGGAGACCCCGGCCGAGCGGCTGGCTAGCGGCAAGGGCGAGCAGGGCACCATCCGGCTGTCCGCCTATCACGAGGGCGGCCACATCATCATCTGCATCGCCGACAATGGCCGAGGTCTCAACACCGAGCGGATCAAGGCCAAAGCGCTGCAGAACGGTCTCGTCACCGAGGCCGAGCTGGAGAAGATGACCGAAGCCCAGATCCACAAGTTCATCTTCGCGCCGGGCTTCTCGACCGCTGCCACCGTCACCTCGGTCTCCGGCCGCGGCGTCGGCATGGACGTGGTGCGCACCAATATCGACCAGATCGGCGGCACCATCGACATCAAGTCGGTCGCCGGCGAGGGCTCGTCCGTCACCATCAAGATCCCGCTGACGCTCGCCATCGTCTCGGCCCTGATCGTCGAAGCCGGCGGTGACCGCTTTGCGATCCCGCAGCTCTCGGTGGTCGAGCTGGTCCGGGCGCGGGCCAACTCCGAGCACCGCATCGAGCGCATCAAGGACACCGCGGTCTTGCGGCTGCGCAACAAGCTGCTGCCGCTGATGCACCTGAAGAAGCTGCTGAAGATCGACGACGGCTCCTCCAGCGACCCCGAGAACGGCTTCATCGTGGTGACGCAAGTGGGCAGCCAGACCTTCGGCATCGTGGTCGACGGCGTGTTCCACACCGAAGAAATCGTGGTCAAGCCGATGTCGACCAAACTGCGGCACATCGACATGTTCTCCGGCAACACCATTCTGGGCGATGGCGCCGTCATCATGATCATCGACCCCAACGGCATTGCCAAGGCGCTCGGCGCCTCCGGCGCCTCGGCCCATGAGATGGCCGATGAAGCCTCGGCCGCGCATGCGATCGGCGGCGAACAGCTGACCTCGCTCTTGGTGTTCCGCGCCGGCTCCAGCCAGCCCAAGGCGGTGCCGCTCGGCCTCGTCACCCGGCTCGAGGAGATCGCCACCGACAAGATCGAGCTCAGTAACGGCCGCCATATGGTGCAGTACCGCGAGCAGCTGATGCCCTTGGTGCAGATGAACGGGGTCAGTGTCCAGACCTCGGGCTCGCAGCCGATCCTGGTGTTCGCCGACGACGGCCGCTCGATGGGGCTCGTGGTCGACGAGATCATCGACATCGTCGAGGAGCGGCTGCACATCGAGGTCGCCGGCCAGCAGGAGGGCATTTTGGGCTCGGCCGTGATCAAGGGCCAGGCCACCGAGGTGATCGACGTCGGCCACTTCCTGCCGATGGCGTTTGCCGACTGGTTCTCGCGCAAGGAGATGCGGGCCTCGTCGACGGCGCAGTCGGTGCTGCTGGTCGATGACTCCGCGTTCTTCCGCAACATGCTGGCCCCGGTCTTGAAGGCCGCCGGCTACAAGGTGCGGGTCGCCGTCAACGCCCAGGAGGGCCTGTCTGCGCTGCGCTCGGGTTACAACTTCGACGTGGTGCTGACCGACATCGAAATGCC
>NZ_JBWBWM010000128.1:0-2432 GCF_056174665.1 Bradyrhizobium sp. WYCCWR15520 | reverse complement strand
TCCTCACAGACGATTACCTCAAATTGGTGCAGTATGTCTGAGATCTAGCGGATGCCGGACGTCTTTCCACGTGGTGGTGCCGCGCGCGACGACGCAGCTTCGGAAAGCCGAGGCGTCCCTGAGCACTGCCACCTCTGAATCCAGCAGCCTCTGCCCTAACCCAAGCTCGCTCCGGGGCAGCGCGTGGCCGCGGCACGCTTGCGCGTTCAGGAGGAGCCGGCACCGCCTCCTCGACCGGCTGCGGCTCGAGAACGTGGAGCGCCTTCGCCGACGGGGCGCCGAACATTGGGCCGTCCTCGCAACCTTGGTCGAGACTTGCACAATCAACGACGTCGATCCGCTCGCCTATCTCACGAACGTCCCGACAAGGATCGTCAACGGGCATCCAAACCGCGACATCGACCAGCTACTGCCCTGGGCCTACCGAGCTCAAGCCTTCAAAGCCGTGGCCTGAGAGCGACGCTTACGATTGTACGATTGTTGATTCCTGTTGGGTCAGCGACGCGGTGAGACGGCAGCGCTTCGCGATCTCTACTATTCAGATAATCAGCAGACGCTGCACTTGCCTGGTGAAATCACTAAGAACGGGAGGGAGCATATTGTTCCGGTTGTACCGATGGCCGCGGCCATCCTCGCGAAGCGCAATCGCAAGCCCCGCAGCGATTGCGTGGCCGATTGCCGCCTTGCCGAAGCCAGCATCGCGACCTCCGCGGCTCAGCCGGCGGCTGCGCCTGCCTGTTTGCGGGCGCGCGTTGGATAGTATCGCCCAGAAAGACCTGCGCGGCACCTACGAAAACTGGTTGGCATCCATTCGCTCTTTGAAAGGTGGCGACCTACAGCGGACTTCGAATGTATCAAGCAGGTCTTCGCGACAATTTGAATTCCTCATGCAAGCTGCAGAGTCTCGTTACGAGGAGACAACCTTGGCCAGGGGCTTCAGATCAATCACAGCGCGCTAGCGGTTGATGCGCACGACATTGCGGCGCTGACGACATGGTCGTCACTAGGATCCCCGATGGCGTATCCCCGAACACAAACGCGGAGCCATGCTTGCCATCGAGATGGCCTTCTCAGCTCTTACGCTATTGCTACCGCTCGCCAAAAACTCGTTCAGCAAGTGCTGTTTGATTGTTGCGGCCTCCCGCTCTCCCTGTGCGGCAAGCCAAAGAATGCGCTCCGCGATCTCCAGCGCAGAGCGGTGCTTCTGCCCGATAAACGTGGAGCTAGCAAGTACTTCATCAAGGACGTTGCGGAGCATCTGCACCGTAGCAGTGTCGTAGGCCATGCGCGAATATCCATCCCGACAAATCACTAAGCAAAAAACATTGCGCGTCACTCCGAGCAGCAGCGGCAATTTGTCGGACCAAACTACGTAGCACGCTTTGATTGCAGGTTTATGACGATTGCGATCATGGTTGCAACCGCCAGTGACGTTGCCCGACGCCGGAGCATCACCGGGACCGATGGGCTATTTGTATCCACGAGCGCAATCTTCAAGATATCCTCGAGCAAAGCTTGGACTTTTAGTTGTGCCGCCGATCAATCCATTGTATCTTTCCACGCAAAGCGCTCGGAGGCGACGTCCATCCTCCTTGAGCTTCGGCACCTTGCTGGGTGTCGATTTTATGGAGGATGGCATGGACATTGATTCAGCTGCAGGTTGCTCGCTTCAATGTGCGAGCGCGCTGACGGTGACTCCTCAGATAGAGAAGTAGACTTTCGGAATTTGTATCAGTGTGCCTACTGCGAGGCGTGCTGGAGCTCCGAAGATGCAGTCCCGGGTGAGCTTTCTGAATCGGGCTGTGGACGGGAAACGTCAACATACAGCTGGTATCGATGGATTCATCGGTACTCAAGTTGAGCAGATCTTTAAGCCCCGCTCGCGCGGGGCGATTCGTGAGGCGACAATGCCCAAGGAAAGATCAGCGCCAAGGTCAGATTTAGAATGGCTCGTCTCCATGAGGAGCAAAATCCAGCAACTTACACTCGACGTCTACAACTTCAGCAGCAGGCTCACCGACCAGGAGCGCAAAAGGCTCTGGCCGATCCTTGGATATCTCATTGGGATTGCCTTCTCTCTATGGCGAGCGGTCTTCGGCACGCATCGGAAACCACCAGCTGCACGCCCTTCAGACCGCGATCGACGAGATGCCGCAGAAACGATGACCAGCCGGATTTGTCCTCCTTGGCGCCTTCACAGATGCCGAGGATTTCCCGGAACCCCTCGGCATTGACCGCCGAGGCCACCAGCAGCGCCACGTTGCGAACCTCACCAGCCAGCTGCGCTTCATCACGATGGTCGAGGTAGTCGTCCGTGAAGAAGATTGATTTCACGCTGGATTAAGCCGACCGCCGGGGAAGAGTGCGGTCAGGAAGAGGTGCAGCAAAAGCCTGAGCCAGCGGATGAGGCGGCGGAAGTTGTAGCCGGCGGC
>NZ_JBWBWM010000127.1:0-2472 GCF_056174665.1 Bradyrhizobium sp. WYCCWR15520 | reverse complement strand
GCCATGCTTGCGGCACAGATCGGCAACCGAAACCCCGGCCTCATGCTCCTTCAAAATCCCGATGATCTGCTCTTCCGAAAAGCGGCTGCGCTTCATGCTCTGGTCCTTGTTGTGGGCCAGAACGAACATCAAGCTGGATTAAGCCCGTGGGGCAAGGTCACCGCTTCTGATTGTTTCTCAGGCCCTTCCGCATTCTTCACGGACGACTCCAAAAGCCGGAATTAGCGCGCGACGTTGCGTGACGACGTAGTAGCATAATGATTGGTTAGTTAGGCGCCGGCCGCCTTGTGAGACGGCCGGTCTCTTGTGCAGTCCGTATCACGCCGCGAGTGGATCGCTCAGGAGAACGCCGCCCAGGGATGCCCAGCCTGACCACGGTCCGGAGTGCGGCTTGTCCGAGATGTGCCACAGCGCATTGTCGGTGCCACGGGCGAACACTTCGAGACGGCCATCGGAATTGTCGACCACGGCCGGATCGCTGGTAATAGCGCCGCCGAGCGAGGCCCAGCCGGACCACGGTCCGGCATGCGGCTCCTCCTGCCAGATGTGCCTCGAATGCTCCCTGACGCCGCGGACCTTCAGGGACGTCACCATGCGCGCCGCCCAGAGAGCCACGCTCTTCCGCACGAGATAAGTAACGCCCCATGCCGCGCATAGGCGCGCCTTTCGCGGGTCCTCGCCCTGCGCAGATGCTGGATCCTTGGCCCACACGGTATTGACCTGCACCTCGCGATCGGGGTGAAATTACGCCAGATAACGGACTCCACTATTTTAGGGCCCACACGCGTCGTCTTGGCTGCTTGCGCAAGTAGTCTCCTCTGAGCTACATTGAGCAGCGATGCTGCGACTGCATCGTCGTCGGCACTCGACGTATCGACGGCGCAAGCGAACGTCATTTTAGCAACACCTTCCGGTCTGCCTCGAGCGCTTCCTGAGGTGCATACGTGGTGATAAGCTTGGCAAAGAACGATTGTGGCTCCCAATCTTGCCCCTCGCGCTTCTCGAAAATGATGACTCCGTCGCGGGTGAAATAACTAGGCCCGGGAACATTGCAGTCGACCGAAAGCTCGACGCGCCACAGGTCGCCTTTCGCGGTTTGCTGCTCATCTATCTTCGGCGAGTAGTGCACTCCAACCGGCTCACCGATAGTGCAGCGGCCACGCCGCAGAAGATCGCCCAACTTACCCTGCGCCGAGGTTACGAAGTTGAAGTTAGCGGGATTATGCAGAAAGCGACGGTTCACGCCGCTTTCGTCGTTTGTCACTTCGTCAGCAATGAGCGAGAGTGCGAACGCCTGCCAGCCTAGTTCCATTGGCTTTGCATACGGCGCCACAATTTCATTGTGCCATCGGGCGCCACCTCCCAGGTGACCGTATATTCTTCGTTTGTTCTATCGGCCCGGTGTTTGGCCCACGAAAAGATCACTGGCTCGCCCGAGTCGGTCTTTCGACCAACCGCCCATCCCCTGGAGATGAAGTGTGCTACCTTTGAGACCTTGGTGAAGATTTGCTCCGCTGTCTCACCATCCTGCGCTCGCCAGGTTGATTTGACCTTGTCGATAAGGGCATTGTCATCCGTGCGGACGTCATCGCTCTTACCGGCCAGCCCGCCCGGCAAAATCAACCATACACTAAGGCCGATACAGAGACCGAGACAAAAGCAAAGCACGCGTCTATCGATCATTTTCCCACCCCGCGCAGCGGGCCCCTAATCCGCGCTGGATTGTATCCTGAGGAGATTCGCGACGCAGCTACTAGGATTGGTTGGCATCCGAACCAACTCCATTCGCACCCGGGGCTGCTGGCGATCCGATGCACGTGCCGACATTATTCTGCGGAGCGGTCTCAAGGAGGTCCGTGACCAATTGGTTAGTCCGTCTTGGGAAAGTACCACCGCGACTGCCGCTGGAGGAACATGCGTAATGTGTTTAATGCACTTGCCTGGCAAGTTTCCGCGTCTATGAAGGGTGCGCGGCAGCGATACATTCTGTCGGGCATGGTACCAACTGGCTACCAATTCTCATCCGACGGCTCGAAACGCTTCGTCTTATCATATCCCCAGTAGATCGTCACAACTGAGCCGTCGGTGCGTACGGGATTGCGGCGATATTGTGCAGGGTGACGGTGCTGATATTGCCGTCAACCAATGATGCCCTCCTCCGGCTAGGCTTGGCTTTCTGCGTGATCGGTGTGGTCATGACGTGGGCGCCCCCAGGGCGGAGCGTCCGAGTAATTTCCTTAATCGCCTTATCAGGATGGAATATATGTTCGAATACGTCCTGTGTGACCATCAAGTCAAAGCTACAGTCTTCAAACTTCTGCTCTTCTACATTTTCGTTCCTCATCCTGATCTTCCCCCGAAAAAATGGACAGGGTTAAGCTGCTTTTAGCTCCATCTCGATCGGGCTGATAAAGCCGATGGCGGAGTGACGACGAGTCCGATTGTAGAAGCCCTCGATATAGGCAAAGATAT
>NZ_JBWBWM010000126.1:0-2524 GCF_056174665.1 Bradyrhizobium sp. WYCCWR15520 | reverse complement strand
GCAGCGGGCTACAACTTCCGGCGTCTCATCCGCTGGCTCGAGCTCTTGTTGCGCCAGTTCCTCGCCCAGCTCACGGTCCGACTTCAATTCGTCCCGAGTTGAAATCCGGCGTTCTTCACGGCCGACAGATGAGGAGCGCCGAATACGTTGGTCTCCGTGATACAAGCAAGACGGGCTACATTAGCCGCCTTGAGACGCTCCGCATTTGAACGCGGTCATCGCACAGTCGCCGGGCTCTCGCGCGAGCGCATCATCAAGGGCATTCTTCAGCCATTCGCGGATCGCGCCGGTGCGGCACTCGATACTCTGAAGAAGGTTCGGGATCCTGATCCGTCACGCGATCAACATCGGATGGCTGAAGCATGATCCGTCATTGGGTATCATCAAAAAATTCGGTCATAAACCGGTGACGAAATTGAGCAATTCAAAAATCGCTGGCCGCTCGGCACCAAACAGCGCCCGGCGGTACCAGCTTTTTCAACTGTTCAATGAAGCGCTAGACCGCAGCCAGTGCTGCTAATGCTGCAGCTTTAACTTCGCCCGACCGCAGTCTCTACCGCGATGAATGAGGTTCCGCGCATCCTTCGCAAGGTCCGCTTGGTGCTCGGTTCCGGCGTCGATCACACCATTTGACACCGCAAGAATGATCAAACCAGCGAGTGACACCTGTTTTTCGGGCCATAGGCGTGCGTGAGCGAAATGGCCGGCGTTGCCTCTGCCGTTGATCAAACGATGCTCCGAGTGGATGCGCCGTTCTCTCCGTAGGGTGGGGAGCAAGACTCAGCCAGGCGATCCGACACGTTCATCGCTGCTCTCGCCCCACGCGCGCGCCTTTATAAGCGAGCCTCGATTCGAACACCCTTCCCTCCAATGTTGGCATTGACGCGCATCTCTCCCATACGCGATAACTTTCTGCGCTGCGCACATTTGATCATGATTTCCAAAGCCTACAACCTAACGCAGCGTCAGCTTCAAGCTATTTCTTTCGAGCGAGTGTTGCGTTGCCGTTACAGCAATCTCCGATGACGTTGCTAAGACGCGCGCGGCCTGGGGGCCATCTAAAGGAAAGAAACTGGAAATGAAGAACTTGTTGCTTGTGACCTGCAGCATCCTCGCGCTTGGCGCGGTCGCACCCGCATTCAGCGCGGATCTCGCTGCGCAGCCCGTCTATAAGGCGCCACCGCCGCAGGTCGCGGCCGCGATCTACGACTGGAGCGGTTTGTACATCGGTATCAACGGCGGTTGGGGCTTCAGCAATGCGACCGGTGGCACCGTTGGCGGCCAGATCGGCTATCGCCAGCAGATGGGCCAGGCGGTGTTTGGTATTGAAGGTCAGGGCAACTGGGCTGATTTCAGTGGCTCCAATGTCAGCACCACCTTCCCGCTCAACACCAACCGCAGCGCGACCGATGCGTTCGGCCTAATCACCGGCCTGGTCGGCTACACCTCTAACAACGTTCTGCTTTACGCCAAGGGCGGTGCTGCGGTGACGAGCAACACCTATCAGGTCACCTCAACCCTGACCGGCGCGCAGCTGGCGAGCACCGACAATACGCGTTTGGGCGCAGCTGTCGGCGCGGGTGTGGAAGTCGGCTTTGCGCCGAACTGGACTGTCGGCGTCGAGTACGACCACCTGTTCATGCCAGACGCCAACGTGAACTTCACCACGGCCGCTGGTGTGGTCGCGACCGATCGCATCCGCCAGGATTTCGATCTCCTGACCCTGCGGCTCAATTACAAGTTTAGTCCGCCGGTTCTGCGATACTGATCTCTTTCGAACGGCGATCGAAAGTCCCGGCCCTCGGGCCGGGGCTTTCTTGAGCTATTCATCTGCCGCGGAACGGTCACCTAACCGCGTTCAGTTTTTCCGGGAATATGCAAGGACTTCTGCCTGCAAACCGTTTTATGTTCAAGGTGATCACCACCAAACTCGCGGGGCTAAATGGGCGAACCTGACACGGCCCGGCACGCACAATGGTGATGCATGGTCAAGGGATGAGCACGCAGACGACCGGACGTCTGCCCGGTTCAAGAGCACCTCCCTTGCTTCCACGGACATTCGATCCGAGGCCTACTTCCGTTCTGCGGTCCGCAACGCACTGTTCAGCTCACGCATCTCACGTGGAAGCGCCGGATCGGCTTTCAGCCCGCTCACACATTCCTTTGCTAAGGGTATTTACTCCTTGTGCTCGACATCTGGGTATTCTGCGGCCGCCGTTTGCTGCAGAACGCTGGGTTCAATTGTTATCCCGCTTGACCTTGGGCTGAACGCGTGGAGACACGGCAAGCGAAAACCGTTTGTGTCTGTTAACGATTCAGGCCTAAGTCGAGCCACTATTTGCCTACATCAACAGCCCGGTCATATGCGTCAGTCTTCATAGCCTTTTGGACTTGGTGTTAGTCGGCCGTGAAGAACGCCGGATTTCAACTCGGGACGAATTGAAGTCGGACCGTGAGCTGGGCGAGGAACTGGCGCAACAAGAGCTCGAGCCAGCGGATGAGACGCCGGAAGTTGTAGCCCGCT
>NZ_JBWBWM010000125.1:0-2714 GCF_056174665.1 Bradyrhizobium sp. WYCCWR15520 | reverse complement strand
CTATCTCGCCCGCGCCAACGATCCGCCACCAGGGAATCTGATCATGTGGCGCGGATTATCGCGATTCATCGATATCGCAACGGGAGCAAAACTCTGACTCAAAAATGTGGGTAATCGTAAGCCGGTGAAGGCCGCCTTGCCGAATGAGGCGTGTTGTTGAGTACTGTCCTTATGGACAGTGATAGGCGCAGTGCCCAAGTCGAACGGCTTGAAGTGGTGGACACGGGCCGGCGGCGGCGCTGGTCCGAGGATGAGAAGCTCAAGATCGTCCTGGAGAGCTTACAGGCGCCGCGCCAGGTCGCGGCGACGGCGCGGCGGTATGGCGTTTCGCGCTCATTGCTGCTGCGGTGGCGACGCTCGTTTCGGCCTGAGCCGAAGGATGCCGCCCATCAAACGGGTTTCGTACCGGCGATGGTGGTCGCGGAGTCGGGGCCGACGCCTGGTCCAGTCGCGCCGGCAAGCAGCGGCGGGTCAATCGAGATCGAGTTTGCTGCCGGGGCTCGGATGCGGATCACGGGGACGGTCGACACGGCGACGCTGAAGGCCGCCGTGGCGGCTCTGGCAGATGGACGCCTACGGTGATCCCCATTGCGTCGGGCGTGCGGGTGTGGGTTGCGACCGGCCACACCGATACGCGTCGCGGTATGAACTCGCTGGCCTTGCTGGTGCAGGAAGCCTTTAGGCGCGACCCGCACGGCGGCGACATCTACGTGTTCCGTGGCAAGAGCGGCAAGCTCATCAAGATCCTTTGGCATGATGGGCTGGGCATGTCGCTCTATGCCAAGCGGCTGGAGCGGGGCCGCTTTCTCTGGCCGTCGTCAGCTGATGGCGTGGTGACAATCCCCCCAGCCCAGCTTGGCTACCTGCTGGAGGGCATTGACTGGCGGATGCCGCAACACACGTGGAGGCCGCAGGCGGCGGCTAATCGCTGTGATTTGAATCGACGGCGCGACCAGCAGTCCAGACAGAGGCCGCGTCTTGTGATTCTTGGTCGGCGATGGGCGCCGATGATTCTCTCCCCGACGATGTGACCACCCTGAAGGCGATGCTGCGCCGAGCGAGCGGCCCGCTTGGCCGCGGAGGCGGAAGCTCAGGCACGGATACTGCTGATCGAGAAGCTCAAGCTCACGATCAAGAAGCTGCGGCACGAGCAGTTCGGACAGTCCTCCGAGCGAGGCGCATTGTTGGATCAGCTCGAGCTACAGCTCGCCGACCTGGAGGAGAACGCGGCGCAAGCTGAGACCGCAGCGCAAATGGCAGCCGAGAAGATTGCGGTGCCATCGTTCGAGCGCCGCAAGCCAGCCCGCTGGCCGCTGCCGGAGCATTTGCCGCGGGAACGCCTTGTCTATCCAGTGCCTGCGACCTGCCCATGCTGTGGCGATAGCCGGTTGCGCAAGATTGGCGAGGACGTGACGGAGACGCTGGAGCTCGTTCCGCGCCAGTGGAAAGTGATCCAGCACGTGCGCGAGAAGCTCGTCTGCCGGGCCTGTGAAGCGATTACCCAGCCGCCGGCTCCCTCGCATCCGATTGCGCGCGGGCGTGCAGGGCCCAAGCTGCTGGCCCATGTCCTGTTCGCCAAGTACGGCCTGCACCTGCCACTCTCAGAGCGACGTCTACCAGCGTGAAGGCATCGACCTCGATGTCTCGACGCTGGCAGAATGGGTGGGAGCCTCCGCCGCAACCCTGATGCCGCTGGTTGAGGCGATCCGGAGCCATGTCTTTGCGGCCGAACGCATCCACGCGGACGACACCACGGTGCCGGTCCTGGCCAAGGGCAAGACCCGAACCGCCCGGCTCTGGACCTACCTGCGCGACGACCGTCCGTTTGCCGGCCCAGATCCGCCGGCGGCCGTGTTCTTCTACTCGCCTGATCGTGGCGGTGCGCATCCGGAGCAGCATCCGTCGGGCTATGCCGGACTGATGCAGGCCGACGCCTATGCCGGGTTCAGCAAGCTCTACGAGGCCAATCGCAAGGGCGGCCCAATCATCGAGGCCGCGTGCTGGGCACACGGCAGGCGCAAGTTCTTTGATCTCGCGCGGCTCAGCAAGGCGCCGATCGCGGCCGAGGCGGTCAAGCGCATCGATGTTCTGTTCGCCATCGAGCGCGAGATCAACGATCTTACTACGCAGGAGCGTTTGCGTGTACGCCAGGAGCGTAGCCGCCCCCTGATGGTCGAGCTGGAGGCGTGGTTGCGCGAGCAGCGCGCCAAGCTCTCCAGGAACAACGGGACGACCAAAGCGATCAATTACTGTCTCAGCCGCTGGGATGCATTTAGCCGCTTCCTTGATGACGGACGGCTTTGCATGTCGAACAATGCTGCTGAGCGTGAGCTACGGGCGGTCGCCCTGGGACGAAAAAATTGGACCTTCGCCGGGTCCGATGCGGGCGGCCGGCGTGCGGCTGCCATCTACAGCCTCATCGCCACCGCCAAGCGATTGCCGACGCGTTGGCGCGCCTACCGGATCACCCTGCAAAGCGCATTGACGAACTGCTGCCTTGGAAGTGGCAGCCTCAAAGCGTCGCTCACGCCGCTTAGGCGCGATCAGCCTTTCGCCCAAAAAACGCCCTAACCGGGGGCCTTCGCCGGCTTACGATTACCCACATTTTTTTGAGGTGCACTGAGCCGAAAAACTTGAGTCGCTAGAATCGCTTGTGATTCTTTGATGGGCACCTGATTCGAGAAGAGGTGCTCTATGGGACTGACTTCACGCGC
>NZ_JBWBWM010000124.1:0-2815 GCF_056174665.1 Bradyrhizobium sp. WYCCWR15520 | reverse complement strand
GTATCGCTCCGGCGGAGGCCGCCTTGTGCGGTTTGGCGGTTCGTCTGAGGATTTGACCTTAAGTCTAGCCTTAAGGTCATGTGGCGAATGCAGGTGAAGGTCTTGGGCGCTGAACGTCGGCGCCGATGGAGTTACGACGAGAAGGTTCGTCTGATTGAAGAGACGTTGCAGGCTGGCGAGACTGTGTGCGGCGTCGCGCGCCGACATGGAATGGCGCAGAGCCTGCTGTTCACCTGGCGTCGGCAAGCGCGCCAGGGCCGCCTGGGCGGCGAGGCCGTGCCGGCTCTTGTTCCTGTCGAGATCGCCTCCACGCCGGCTCCCGCACCCACGTTCGGGCCGCAGCCGTCTTCGCCTCCTGCGCAGCGTCCAAGGAACGGAATGATCGAGATCGAGCTTGGCGGCGGCTGTCGCGTGCGCGTTGACCGGGAGGTTGACGCCGAAGCGCTGCAGCGAGTGCTTGAGCTTCTGAGGCGGCGATGATCCCGATTCCGAGCGGCGTCAGGGTCTGGATCGCCACCGGTCACACGGACATGCGCCGCGGCATGCAAAGCCTGGCTCTTACGGTTCAGGAGAGCTTGAAGCGCGATCCTCATGCCGGCGATCTTTATATTTTCCGGGGCCGTCGCGGCGATCTGGTCAAGATTCTTTGGCATGATGGGTTGGGCATGTCGCTCTACGCCAAACGTCTGGACCGTGGAAAGTTCATCTGGCCCTCGGCGGTGGCCGGCGCGGTGTCGATCTCAGCGGCACAGATGGCTTATATGCTCGAAGGCATTGACTGGAGAAATCCTCAACTGAGCTGGCGGCCTGCGAGCGCGGGCTGAACGAAGAAGTTGCGGCTGCCGGCATTTTGGGGAGTCACAACGCATTCAATCTGTGATTCACTGCTTCGCATGGATGCTGATGGCGGAGCGATTCCGGATGACATTGCTGCCTTGAAAGAGGCGCTGGCGATCGAGCGCGCGAAGGCGTTAGAGGTTGCAGCGGAACTCGCGGTCGCCCGCGCGAAAGCCTCGGAAGACAGCGCGCTGATCGCCCAGCAGAAGCTACGGATCGCCAAGCTCGAGCGTCAGATCTACGGACAACGGTCGGAGCGATCATCGCGGCTGATCGATCAGTTGGCACTGACGTTCGAAGAGCTGGAAGCCGACGCCACGGAAGACGAATTGGCAGCCGAACGGGCTGCGGCCAGGACGACGACTGTGCGCGGATTTACGCGCAAGCGCGCCGAGCGCCAGACATTCCCTGAGCATCTTCCACGCGAGCGGGTGGTGATCGATCCGCCGACGGCTTGCGCGTGCTGCGGCAGCAATCGCCTGCGCAAACTCGGGGAAGACGTGACCCGGACGCTGGAATCGGTGCCGCGTCAGTGGAAAGTAATCGAGACGGTGCGGGAGAAGTTCAGCTGCCGCGACTGCGAGAAGATCAGCCAGGCGCCGGCGCCGTTCCATGCCGTCGCACGGGGATGGGCCGGCCCCAGCCTGTTGGCTATGATCATGTTTGAGAAGTTCGGCCAGCATCAGCCGCTGAACCGTCAGGCCGAGCGCTACGCTCTCGAAGGTGTGCCGATCGCGTTGTCGACCATGGCCGACGCCGTGGGATCGGTCTGTACGTCGCTTGATCCCCTGCTTCGCTTGGTTGAAGCCCATGTCATGGCGGCTGAGCGTCTTCATGCCGATGATACGACCGTGCCGGTGCTAGCCAAGGGGAAGACCGACACGGGACGGTGTTGGATCTACGTCCGGGACGACCGGCCATTTGGTGGTGCCGGACCGCCAGCGGCGATGTTCCACTACTCGCGCGACCGCAAGGGCGAGCATCCCCAGGCGCATCTGGCCCGCTATGCCGGCATCCTCCAGGCCGACGCCTACGACGGGTATAACCAGCTCTATCTGGCTGGGCGCCATCCTGGACTGATCCGGGAAGCTGCGTGTTGGTCGCACGCGCGGCGCCCGTTCTTTGCCATGGCCGATATCGAGGAGAATGCGCGGCGCAAGGCCGCCGGCAAAAAGGAAATTGCGCTCTCTCCGATCGCGATCGAGGTGGTGCGCCGGATCGATGCGCTGTTTGAGATCGAGCGGTCCATCAACGGCAAGAGTGCCGAGGGGCGCCTGGAGGTTCGTCAGGCTCTGAGCCGCCCCCTGGTGGAGGATCTTCAGGTCTATATGCGAGAGCAACTCGCCAAGCTCTCCCGCGGGCACGACCTGGCCAAGGCGTTCAACTACATCCTGAAGCGATGGGCGGCCTTCACGCTATTCCTGGAGGATGGGCGCGTGTGCCTCTCTAACAACGCCGCCGAACGGGGGCTGAGAGGCATCGCTCTTGGGCGAAAGTCATGGCTCTTCTGCGGATCCGATCGCGGCGGACGACGCGCCGCGGCCATGTACGGCCTGATCGTCACGGCCAAGATGAACGGTGTCGATCCCCTGGTTGGCTGACGTCCTCGCCCGTATCGCCGCCCATCCGGCTCATCGGCTGGACGAACTGCTGCCCTGGAATTGGGCCCTGTCAGCGTCAGCAATCTCAGCCCGAGCGGCATGACCATGCACGTCAACAAGGTCTATCGCGTCACCACGATCAATCGCGTCGCCCAGGACCTCGGCGAAGACGAGGACTGGCTGTCGGACGTCGCCAGCGAAATGGACGCCGAGGACGGCCGCCTCTGGGTCTACGGTGTCGGAGAAGACGGCGTCATGGCCTTCACCGACTTTGGGATCGAGACCTTGATGGAGCTCATCAGGATCCACAAAGAGAACCCTCATCTGCTCAGGCGCCAGGATTAGAAGACGTCTGCGGCCTACGCCGGACGGGTACG
>NZ_JBWBWM010000123.1:0-2861 GCF_056174665.1 Bradyrhizobium sp. WYCCWR15520 | reverse complement strand
CGGAGCGGCTGATCCGGGAGGCTATCCACGCCGATACTGCGGACGCCGAGACCGCAGTCGAGCCGGCCAGCCTACGATGACGCGCCTCATGCCGCCATCCCAGTTCGTTCGGGTGCGACACTCCATTTCCACGCCAGAAGATCGCGCAGCCCGTCGATGCCGGTTTGACCCGACGTGATAGTTAGGCTGCCTGAGCGGCGGCGGGATTTGACGCCGTGCGTTTCCATTCCCAGGGCAGCAGCTCATGGAGCCGCCCCTGCGGGATGCCGGCGATGCGGCCGAGTACGTCGGCAAGCCAGGCCAGCGGATCGATATCGTTGAGCTTGGCCGTCATGATCAGCGTGGCCATGGCAGCGGCACGGTCGGCCCCGCGTTCGGAGCCGGCGAACAGCCAGGATTTGCGTCCCAGGGCAAAGCCGCGCAGCGCGCGTTCGGCCGCGTTGTTGGTGAGGCAGATCCGGCCGTCGTCGATGAATCGCGCAAACCGGCCCCAACGCTTGAGCATGTAGTCGATCGGCTCGGCAACGGAGGCCGAGCGCGACAGACGGGCACGCTCCTCCCGCAGCCAGGCTTCCAGGGCCGTCACAAGAGGGGCGCTCTGCTCCTGGCGGACGCGCCGCCGCTCGTCAGCGACAAGGCCATTGATGCCGCGCTCGATATCAAACAGCATATCGATGCGCCTGACGGCCTGCAGCGCGACAGGCGAGATCGCGGCTGCCTTCTTGCCACGCCGGGCATTGGCGGCAATATCAGCCAACTCGAAGAACTGCCGCCTTGCGTGCGCCCAACACAGCGCCGACGTGATCGGCCCCGGCAAGCGGGACGGCGCGTAAAGCTCATTGTACCCGTCATAAGCGTCGGCCTGCAGAATGCCGGCGAAGTCGCGAAGATGCCGGACGGGATGTTCGTGCCGTCGGTCCCGCGAGGCATAATACAGCGCCGCCGGCGGTGCACGACTGCCGAAGGGACGATCGTCGCGGACGTAGGTCCAGATATGCCCCTTGACCGTCTTGCCCTTCGCCAGGATCGGGATCGTGGTGTCGTCGCCGTGCAGTCGCTCGGCCGCCAGCACGTGGGCCTCGATCAGCGCGTGGAGTGGCTGCAGCACCGTCGTGCACGCCCCCACCTGGTCGGCCAGTGTCGATACGCTCAGATCGATCCCCTCGCGGGCGTATCGCTCGCTCTGCCGGTTCAGCGGCTGGTGCTGGCCGAACTTCTCGAACAGGATCATGGCCAGAAGGTTCGGCCCTGCGAAGCCGCGCGGCGTCACATGGAACGGTGCCGGTGGCTGCGCGATCGTCTCGCAGCTCCGGCAGGAGAATCTCTCCCGCACCGTCTGGATCACCTTCCAGGACCTGGGAACGACCTCCAGCGTCTCAGTGACGTCCTCGCCGAGCTTCGACAGCTTCGCCGAGCCGCAGCAGGGACAATTCTCGGGCGCAGCAATCACCACGCGCTCACGCGGTAGATGCTCGGGAAAGGGTTTGCGCGAAGGTCGCCTGCGCTCGAACGACTTGATCGTCTCCGTTCGCGCCGCCGCTTTCTCCACTGCCAGTTCATCCTCGGTTGCGGCGGCCTCCAGGTCTTCCAGTTGCAGTTCCATCTGTTCGAGAAGCCGCGCCGTGCGTTCCGAGCGGATGCCGTAGAGTTCGCGCCGCAGCTTCTCGATCTGGAGTTTCAGATGGGCGATCAGCGCTTCATGGCTGGAGAGGTCCGCCTGAGCGGTGGCCGCCTCGGCTTTGGCGCCCGCCGCAACGGCTTCCGCTTCCACTCGCGCGGCGCGCTCCGCGAGGATCATCGCGTGGGCGGCAGCAAGATCGGACGGAAGCGATTCAGACGCGGGTTTCACAAGGCGATGGAATCACATCCATCACCGCCTGCAAGCCAAATCCATCATCCCACCGACGTCGGACGCCAACTTTCCTGCGGATGGCGCCAATCGATCCCCGACAGCAGATAGCCGAGCTGCGCCGGAGAGATCGTTACCGCGCCGTCCGCCACGCTCGGCCACAAAAAGCGGCCTCGCTCCAGCCGCTTCGTGAACAGGCACGCGCCTTGGCCGTCGTGCCAGATCACCTTCAACAGATCGCCCCGACGTCCACGGAAGCAGAACAGATGACCGCTCAGCGGATCGCGCCGCAGCACCTCCTGCACCAGCAACGACAGGCTCGCAAACCCCTTCCTCATATCGGTGTGGCCGGTCGCGAGCCAGACCCGCACCCCCTGCGGAAGTGGGATCATGGGCGCTCCAACACATCGAGAACCCGGCGAAGCGCCGCCGCGTCGACACCAGTGTCGACGATCACGCGAGGCCCGTGCATCAGCACGATCTCGATCCGGCCTGATGCCGTAGTCAGACAGGACGGAGACGGCACGTTCTCCGCAGGCACGACATGTTCCGGCACCGACGTCTGACTGCCCGCCAGGGATTCGCCTCGGATAATCGCCGGTGCAAACACTGTGATCTCATCCGCCTCGACAAGCCGGCCTTCCCGAGCCAGCCGGCGCCACGTGAACAATTGGCTCGCGGACAGCCCGTTTCGCCGCGCCGTCACCGACACAAGCCGTGGCCCGCTATAGCTCTCCGCCACGATCCGGTGCTTCTCTTCCAATGTCCAATGGCGCCGGGCTCCCGTCGAGATAACGTCAAGCCGCGAGGTCTTCGCAATAGGCGTATGCTCAGTCATACGCCTATGTCTTCACCGTCACATCATTCCAGGCAAGGCGGCCTTCGCCGGCTTACGATTACCCACATTTTTGAGTCAGAGTTTTGCTCCCGTTGCGATATCGATGAATCGCGATAATCCGCGCCACATGATCAGATTCCCTGGTGGCGGATCGTTGGCGCGGGCGAGATAGCC
>NZ_JBWBWM010000122.1:0-3046 GCF_056174665.1 Bradyrhizobium sp. WYCCWR15520 | reverse complement strand
GCGTCATGGCCTTCACCGACTTTGGGATCGAGACCTTGATGGAGCTCATCAGGATCCACAAAGAGAACCCTCATCTGCTCAGGCGCCAGGATTAGAAGACGTCTGCGGCCTACGCCGGACGGGTACGCCGTTCGCAGCATCAATTGCAAGCAACTCTAACCCCTGATGAGCCAAAGCCTCCCTTCTCGAAAACCCTGATCAGTCTGAAATTATCTGACGACGGACAGAGGGAACGCAGCTTTGCATTAGCGCGGCGATCAGCAGCGCGGCGCGCCGTCGGGAGCAATGGCGTAAATGATCGCGCCGCGTGAAGGCGGCGGGATCACTCTCGATCGCACGCGCGGCTTGCATCGCGGCGAGCACGGGGCCGCCTCTCGATGCCGGTATTGACCGCACGCTAGGAACATTGAACTGATCTGCCTTGCCGATCGCCTCGACCGGGCAGGCATGCCGAGAACTGTGGCCGGCCCGCATGGCGTCGCTCAAGGGCGCGGCGCAATCGTTTGCCAGCAAGCCAAATGTTCACGTGACGCCGGTCGGCGCGCGAAAGCCGACTGAGTGGAATGCCTTGCCGGCGCTTGTTCCATGCAGATTGCCTCCACGCTGCTCCGGCCAGCGCCGGATGTACCGCAGTCGCCGCCTTCGCCTCCGCAGCGCGCGGGGACAGGCAATCGCCCAGGTCGCGTTTGGCCGCTGTCGGGTAAGTGTGCGCTCACATTAGCTCACGCCGTGATCTCATCGCGTTGCTCTGCTGTTGCAGAAGACTTCCTCGTTCCTCGAAGATACTGAAGATATTCCAAATGGCCAGGCAATGTGCGGACTAACTCACTCGTGCGATCCCGCACTTCTTGAAATGCCTCGAGGGCGGCGCTTACATTACTGGAGTGGCGCAGAGCAGGCAGGCTATCGACGGGCCGATAGTTCAACCCAAGCAGCATCACAGAATAGGAGTAGAACTCGAAGCCGTGATAGCACGGGTTGATACTCCTTTCGTTCGGAAGCCGCTTTTTCCAAAGCTGAAGGCGTTGCTCCACGGAGGGAGGGACAGAGATCTCCTTTGTCGCCTGCCAAAACGGCGTGTCGGCCCTGTCAGACGAGCGATAGTGAAGGACAAGAAAGTCGCGCACGCCGTCAATGCAATCGGCCATGATTCTATTATAGTCAGCCGCTACATCCGGGTCCGTCGTGGGACCCGAATAATGACGCAGGAGCTCCTCAATACCAAGCTGAATGAAGAAGATCCCAGTTGACTCTAGTGGCTCCACGAAACCGGAGGACAAACCGATTGCGACGCAGTTCTTGACCCAAGCATTACGGCAACGCCCGATTCGCATTTGAATATGATTCGCGATGCAGTCCTTTGCGCGCGGACCTATATGTGCGCGAAGCTCAGATTCAGCTTCTTTGGAAGACATGAACTGACTGCAATAGACGTAGCCGGTTCCGACCCGGTTATAGAGAGGAATGTTCCAGACCCAACCGGATGGCAGAGCGGTTGCTGAGGTAAAGGGCTCGATATCTGATCTGTCGTTTGGGTATGGCACCTGCAGCGCTACCGCGCGATCATTCAGCAAAACTTCTTGAAACGAAACGAACGGTTCCTTGAGCGCCTGGTTAATGAGGATACCGCGAAAGCCGCTACAATCTACGTACAGCGATCCTTTCACTGCCCCATTTCTGCGCGTTCTAAGACAATCAATCGAACCATCGGTCGAGAGAAGCACGTCTTCGACATCGTCTTCGATGCACCGAACGCCAAGCGCGGTCGCATATTTCTTGAGAAAGCTCGCGAGCAGACTGGCTTCAAAATGATACCCATAAGGATACTGCAAACGGTGATCCGATAGGAAGGCATTTGGGGGCGTCTTGTCTGCAGAATTAAACCTGCCTTTGACCTTGTGATCGAAGACTTCGCCGTTCATGTACCTTGGGGATCTGTTGTTGTCGCATAGAGCGGAGGTACTAAAGCATACGGAATCGAATGCCGTCTCATTAGGCTTTAGGTGCAACCACCATTCACCAAGATTGTTTCCGTCTACCACCTCATAGCGTTGGAACGGATGATAGAAATGCCCGCCGACAGCAGTCCAATTGGTGAACTTGATCGCGAGCTTATAGGTCGCATTACATTCTGGCATCCATTCCGCTTCATCAATGCCGAGATAATCAAAAAACAATCTCATAGTGCTGAAGCTGGCTTCACCAACCCCAATGGTGCCAACATTAGCAGACTCGATAAGCGTGATATCGACGCCCTTCAATGCCTTTTTGAGATAGGCCGCAGTCATCCATCCTGCCGACCCGCCCCCTAGGATGACGATGGACTCTCCAGTCATGATTTCCATTTTCGTTTCTCTATCGTTAGTTGTTCGAGAGTTGTGCAATGGGCGGACAGTTCTACGTCCGCTCAAGCGAGAAAAGCATCTCCTGGCATGCTTGCGTTAGGGTGGGGATCGGGATTTCACCGCCTGGGAGATGAAAGCTACTCGCGTTAAAGGCGACAACTCAAACCAGCGCGTGAAGGCGCAGATCGCGTTCATAACAGGTCAGTATAGGAAGTTCGTAAACCTCCAATCCTTGTTGTAACCGTTGCCCGCAATCGCGTCACAGCTCGCTCAGCGGTTCTCACCGGAGCGGCCCGAGCAACCTCCTTAACTGCCTCAGAGCTTCGATCCGGGTCCATTCGCGGTAGAACGGGCTCGCACCAAGCACAACATCTACCATTGCTAAAGTAGAGCATTGAGAGCGCCGAGACGGTGGCGACAACGTGAGGCTAAGAGCTGAGACATTCGTAGTCGTTGGAAAGCTTTGCAAGTCGAGGACCATTCCCGCCTATTGAGATCGTACAACGTAACGCTACGTGCGATTCAACCCCCTCCGTGGCTCGTCGCATGAATGTGTCCAACTGTCGGTTTCCACTGATCTTCCCCCGAAAAAATGGACAGGGTTAAGCTGCTTTTAGCTCCATCTCGATCGGGCTGATAAAGCCGATGGCGGAGTGACGACGAGTCCGATTGTAGAAGCCCTCGATATAGGCAAAGATATC
>NZ_JBWBWM010000121.1:0-3120 GCF_056174665.1 Bradyrhizobium sp. WYCCWR15520 | reverse complement strand
CGCCCAGCCCCGGCAGGCAAAGTCTTGCCCCCGTAAGGTTAACGAAATCTTACCAGTTGCTGGTGCTCGGATTGTAAGGCCCGCCGGGATAAGGCCGCCTTCGACGGCGCGCTAGCCGACGCCGTAGGGCTTGTTGAGAAAGTAATCGCGGTTACCCAGCGCCTTCTCTGCGTATTGGTCGATCGCGACGGTGATTGCCTGAACGTGCTGATAACAATGCCCTTCAAGCGTTGGCCGCTGCCGCAGTTCGGCAAGCGCGTCGATCCAGGGCGAGTTGTCCGCCTTGTCGTCGTACCAATTCAATTGTTCGCGCATCACCAACTCCGGCCGTCAAGCACGCGCCCTTTCGTGGGACCGCCCTGCTCTTTCTTGAGCCGGTCCCGCTCGGCGCAAAGGTCTTCGATCTTCGCCAGCATCCGCTGCAGCAACAGCTCAGCCGACGCCGTCGATATGCCGGCGCGTTGAAGCTGGAGAATCTCCTTACGCTGCCTCCCGACTTGGACGCGCATGCGCTCGATTTCGGAACGGACGTGATCTAGACCCATAGCGCTCCCCCAATGCCTTCTGGATCGTTCGAATGAGCCCATCGGCGCGTCGCTCAAGCTGGTCGTAGAGCTGGAGCCGCCTGAACAGGATCTCGATTTCACGGGCGCTTTTCATATTCCGGGAGATAGTACAAACCATGAACGAGATGACAAGCCGCTAGGAATGGGGCGTGCTGGCTCGGAACACCCAAGAATTATTGCCCCGAGACCAGAAAAGCGCCGGGACGAAACTGTTTTCATGAACCCGACGAAGCTAAACCGAAACAAATGGCCAAGTATCCTCTACCAACACAAGGAAGTGTTATGGACGACGCCGCATCGATCCTATTTCTGATCTTTATAGCTGGGATTGGCGCCGCCGCCTTATGGCCGGGCCGAGCAAGATAAACTTGTTCCCGCGGTTATGATGCCGTCCTAGGTTGACGGTCCAAATGCAAGGTACAGCAAAAGGACGATCGCCGATGCCGTCGCGATGGTATCCAATATGACGCTATGCAGGGAGCGTTGCATATCGGAACGGTAACATCTCAGGTAGGGCCGTCTGCCCTTTACATGGCACAAGTCCGGCCACCGCAAAATCCAATCAAGTCTGACAAGATCGTGTTTCCGGAGCCGTCGAAGAGAGACCAATGACCGCCTTTGTCTACGTCAACACAAGCAGGTCTTTGCCACCACAGACGCCGCGGAAAAATGGTTTGAGGAGAACGATCCTGAAGGCGTTGCCTTTGAGGTCTTGGAGTGAGCGCTGAAGGAGGCTCTGATGCGCATTCTGGTCTTGGCGATTTTGGCGATCGGGATAATCTCAATGGGGCCGGCGGCTGCCCAGATATACGATCCGGCTTATCCGGTTTGCCTGCGGGTATACGGCCCGGCCACCTATTACGAATGCGGATACACGTCGCTGCCTCAATGCAACGCGTCGGCATCGGGCCGCTCGGCACAGTGCGTCATCAATCCATATTTCGGGGGCGCGCAAGCGGGTTATCGGCGGCATGGCCGGGTCTACTAAAGTGAACCACCAGATTGGCCGCAGGACCGCCTATGCCCATGCTGGCGATCTTGGTCCTCGCCATTTGGCAGGTGCTCGGTTCGCTATAAAAGTCCGCGCAAGCTTTGAGCGAACCTAGAGTCCATGCGCGAGAAAGATGATTGCCGTGATGCCTAAAAGAAACAGCGTGGAAATCCACCACGAACGAACGCTGAATTTGATCCACCCCCAGATTGCCCCCAAGATAACGGCCGGCAGGCAATAGCCTGCTGCAAAAGCTAATTTTAGCCCGATCGCCGTGCGCTCCGCGTCCGTCATCGCAGAAACTAGCACAACCGCAGTGATAAGCAGAATAACCTAGCAAAATTGCAACGCGCAGCGCGGCGCTTTGAGCTATTGATGACCGAATTTCAATCGCCCGCCCCCTGTGTAGCCAGCATCCTACATTGAGAGGCTGCCTTACTTTCTTAGCCTATCCAGCGCGCGCAATCGCGCGCTGGAGCAGCTTGTCCCTCTACTTCTTCTTCATGCCGGACTCGCGTTGATTTTTCTCATATAGCGCGCGGTCAGCGGCACTAACCTGGCCCAACATGAGCGGAGCTGCGCCACCCGTGTTCGTGGTCGTGGCGGCGGCGGCAGCGGCAGGTGCCTTCGGCTTCGTCGTTTTCTTGGCTGCCAAAGCGCCAGAAGTGGAGACAGCGAAGATCGCAAGACCGACAAGAATTATTTTCTTCATGCTCAGCTCTCCCTTAACTTGGAAAAAGGACGCGCCGGCAGTCGAACATAAAGCTCGCATCACGGCAAGCTGGAGTGCCACGCTCTAGGCATGACACGTTCCCATTGCGAAAGGCCCGCCAGCGTGAACCGGCGGACTTTGATATTTTGCGGGCAATCAAACGGCCACAGCGGGGCATGCTGTGGCCGTAAGACGCTCGGCGCCGATCGACACCCACTGAAATCCCTCCCCAAGCGCTTCGAGCTTGATCTACATCAATGGCTCACGATGACGCTGGCTCACGTTCGGTTCAATGCGCGGAATACGGTTTTCTTTGTGATTTCGCTCGTCTGGCTGGTCTTCCTGATCGCGGCCGCGCTGTACCTGATCATCCGTTAAACGAATGGACCGCCAGGGTGAACCGGCGGACCTTTCCTTTTGGGAACGGCAAGGCAACTAGGCGCGTTGATACTGGCGCCGGTCATCGTCGCCCCCTGATTGGCGCATTGGAATGACGGCCCCAGTTTTTGAGAGGGCTGGGGCCGTTTCTCATTCAGAGGACCTCGTCCAATAAAAATGGCCCCAGCGCTCACCCTTGCGCCGAGGCCATCCAAAGTATTCCCATTCAATTGCCAGACAGGTAGTGGGTACGCCGATAGAAGCGGGAAAAATCTGGCAAACGTCTGTCCGCTATTGAACGGAACGCAGCAGATCGTTGAGCCGCCGGCCCTGCGTTGGGAGGCCTAGGAACCTGCAGCGTTGCTGAGAGTCGAATCCATCGCTCCCGGGGGATCGTGGAGACAAACCGGGAGAAAGTGGCGGCCCCAGCTATCTCCTCCCAGAGTACTGGGGCCGTTTTCAGGTGCGGCCCG
>NZ_JBWBWM010000120.1:0-3153 GCF_056174665.1 Bradyrhizobium sp. WYCCWR15520 | reverse complement strand
ATCGGCGCCGACGTTCAGCGCCCAAGACCTTCACCTGCATTCGCCACATGACCTTAAGGCTAGACTTAAGGTCAAATCCTCAGACGAACCGCCAAACCGCACAAGGCGGCCTCCGCCGGAGCGATACACTGCCAATACAGCCGGGGCCAACAAGCTTCAACGGACGAGCCATTTGTTGCCGACTGAGTTTGCAAGATGTCGATCTCGGCCGTCCTGTTTCATTACGGAGCCATAGAAAAGCTCACTCTCCACATTTCTTCCGATCATCGTGGTATGGATGGAAGAGTGCACTATGAAATCGCTAGTTATTCGCTTTTTACTCGATCAGTCTGGAGCTACCCCCATAGAATACGGTTGATAACGGCGGGCACAGCTGTCGCTGTCCACCGATTAACTCGGTTCGTCACCTTCGCTAGCGTATGTGCATGGGCCCCCGGTTCGATCATACATGGCGATTCGCGTGTCTCTTCGGCGTACATTTCGTCGCAGCGAGTTCGGGCTGCTTAGGCCCTTTGCGAATGATACTCAGGCAAGCTGACGACGAACTGACGGGCAGGTGTCGTCCAGCTTAGAGGACGAAGGGCATCGGCCCAACGACCAGTTGATGGTGGCGTGCGCTTCACCACGATGGTCGCACTACAGGTCAATTTGATCATGCTGGCCGACGCTGCTTCACCGATCTCAGCCCTTGCTCTCAATTCTGCCGATGGGCGTGCGTGCGCGAACTTGCCGCCCCTGGTCCTTCTCCCATTATGGACGAGGCGCTCAAGCATTATCGCCGAGTTCTATGGCATCGAGACGTTCGTTGCTTTAGCGCCGAGGGCGCCGTCTCGTTAGGCAACAGAAAAGCCAACCGCTGCTGGAATTCTTCGAGCGATGGCCCCGCGTAACGCTCGCCTTGGCGGGCTGAGGCGGCCTGGCGGACACCGCACTTGAGACATAAATTGATCGATCTTATTTCCCACATGAATCGCCGGACCACCTCCTGACTCTCAGCAGAGCCACTGTCGGCCGCTCTTGCTAGACTGGGCATGTCCTGAGTCATCATATGTCAGCAGTTCATCCTTTGGTTCGTTTCCCCTAGCGCAGATTAAGAATACGGACAATGCCGTCCGCGCGAACCCACAGCGCGCTCAGATCGTTCGGGCACTCGGCGAACTTCCGGATCACTTGGCGTCACTGCAATCGAAAACCGGCGGCTGGGTTGCCGCGAGCAAAAGTAGACAATGCGGTGTGGTGAAATCAGTCGAAAAAAGCGCGGGATCGCAGAATTTATTCGCCGGCACCGGACGCATTGCATTAATCAAGATCGATATCTCGTTACTATGCAGTGCCAAGCGTAACCCTGTTTCACCAGCCCGACTGTTTTGGGTGTCGGCAAATACAATCACACGGTCAAACCTATCTAAATTGGCGAAACGGATAGGAGTGGGACAGGCTAGGTAGCGACCGCAGGGCGCATTTCCAGCCCCAGCGTTATGTCGGCGGAGGAAGCCGTGAACTGGGCGCGCTTTTCAATCGAGCTTATCGACAACCTATGCCGCTGGAGAGGGCACGAGAGGAATTCCCCGACGCATACCGAACGCTGACGACTTCGCCCGTTTCATTTGTTCTCGGGCCGGAAGATCGACAATTCGAGTGTGGCCACTTCGAGTGCTTTGGCGCCAGCGGGGAAGGTGGCTGCGCGCCCAAACGCGGAGGAGCACGCTGCGCGGCCACCGTAGCGGCTCAGCACGAAGTACTCTGCCTGACCGCTTTGCGGTTCAACCGACGGCGAACGATCAATTCGCTGGCCGCCCCTTGCTAGCTCTCTTACACTTTACATGTATGAACGCCGCGCTTTTGCTGAATGCAGAAAAAAAGCCCGCGCGAACTTCACACACGGCCAAATCAGGGAGGAAACGCCCCATGCGCCTCTGAACCAGAGCTCCACGAATGAATGATCGCATAACGATTGTCTTGCGTCGCTTGGCGGAGAATCTCGCTCATGTTTCGCATCTTTCGCGCAAAAATGACCAACTGATCGCAGCTATCCCTCGAAAGCGTCGTACGACATGGCAGTTTGCGTTACATCGGTCGCAAATTGATGTCCCGTTACAGCGTCGCCGGAAGGGACTGGCTGGTCCGGCACTCGCAAAAGCGGGAAGATCAGTCCGCCGCTAAGGGCGGCAGCCAGACTAGCGAGACCACGAATGGGACGTTGTGACGGGTCATGCTCATCAGCCTGGCGAAAGACCGCTTATCGTAGATCCAGCAGCCCCCGGGTTACAATCGATTACAAAGTATGAATTCGCCTCCCTGGACGCGAGAACTTCCCTGACGAGGAGGACGACGCCTCTCAATTGTAGCGCCGGCCCGAGCGCTTCGCACTGATGGTCAATCCTCGGGCGGAGGTCAATTGGAAAGCCAAAGCCCGCCTTTACGCGCATCCGATCGGGGTTTTTTGACTTTGAATCGGGGGCGGCGCAGAAAAGGCACCCATGCCTTGAGCTACCGTTGCAGAGTGGTGTTGGCATCATGGCGGTGATGAGTTCCTGGAAGCTGCTGCTGTTTGACCCACGAGACGACGGCCTGTCAGACTTCAATGCGCCTCGGAGCCGACGCCGCAGTGAGGCCGTCCTGATTGCATTCGACCTGATGCATCAGGGCACTGACCTTCGTGAAACGCCGCTGATCTACCGCAAGCAGAAGCTCACCAGGCTGCTGGACACTGCGGAGTTGGGTATTCAGTTCAACGACCATCTTACCGAAAATGGTGAAGGTGTATTCCAGCTCGCTTGCCGCATGGGCTTGGAAGGCATCGTCTCGAAGCAGATCGACGCGCCTTATCAGAGCGGATCCTCGAAGACGTGGTTGAAATCGAAGACCCCGGCGAGCGCCGCAGCGCTGCGCGAGAGTTTGCAGGACTGGACGCGCTGATCCGTCGGGCGGAGTCGCTTATGGTGAGGGCCTACAGCCTGCCATGATCGAACCGAAGACGGCGAGCAGCGCAACCATTGCCAGACCCAAGAAGTTTACGACCAGCAAGTCGTGCGTGAAGAACTTCCAAGCCATTGAGCGGGAGTCGAATTTTCTGGCGAGAGGCGTTTTGAGATTGCAAGCTTTCGGGCTTTGGGGGCCCAAAAGCTTGCAATTTTGCTTTTGAGGATTCCG
>NZ_JBWBWM010000119.1:0-3226 GCF_056174665.1 Bradyrhizobium sp. WYCCWR15520 | reverse complement strand
GCCGAGCTGCCCAAATGGCTTCACCGCTACAATTGGCACCGGCCGCATGGCAGTATCGGTTCGATGCCGCCGATCAGCAGACTCGCTCTGACCAGGAACAACCTGTTGAGGCTCCACAGCTAGAGCCGAAGGTCATTCTTCAATTGCAAGGCAAACTCGATGAGGTCTCCTGTGGCCTTCCAGCATCTAGCAGACGAGATGCATCACGCGCCTCGAAATCGCACGGCTAGTGCTACAATTCCTCCGTCAAATGGGCGATAGATTCCATTTATGGTTCGACTGCCAAAACTAGTAGGCTTTTCCGGGTTGACAATCTCGGCCTCGAAGACCCCGCTCTGGTCATTCGTCCTGACACTGACATCTTGAAAATCCAAGAATTCACCAGTTGCCGGCGCATATGATTTGTATACGGCTTCCTTTATTGCCAACAACAATTTCGGGCCGAAGCGACTGCTGGACCACTCCTTGCGCTCGATTTCCTCGCAGGTGCATACGAACGGCAAAATGTCCGCTTCGAGCGGTTCTTGATCTTCAATGTCCAATCCCAGAGCGAGCACATTCTTGGAATTTCCGGCAACAGCTCCGCAATCAGACGAAGAGTGTGAAATGCTCCCGACGACCCCCGAAGGCCAAAGAGGAGCCCGATCCACTCTCGACAAAATCGGAACGGGAGCGAAACCCAATTTGCGCAGGGCCTCATGAGCGTGATGCCGTCCCCAGGCGAACTCACGCCGACGACGAAGCGAGACGTTCCCCAACATGTCGTCTTCAGCGGGAAATGGAAGGGGAAACGGGTCATATATTGATCCGCCGGAAAAGCTGATGTCGTGTGCCAAAGCTGCACCGATAGCAGCCCCTAACGTCGTGAGCGTTTTCATAGATTGGGCGAACCTTGTTCTGGAAAAGTGTGAAGCTGCAAATCTGAGCTTGCTTTTCGGTAGCTAACCTGAGACCGCAGGCCACTCAAGGCCCTCAGCGTCAAAGACGAGGTCATGCTCTGCGACGCTCGATATTTCGACGGCAGGATCGGACGGATCGAGCGTGCATCGGACGAGCTCTGAGCTGACGCGACCAGCTTTCGAGATCGCCAGCCCTCGCGCGCCACACCTCGCTGGCCGAATTGCATCACCATTGTCGGGGCTGTCGCAGAGTGCTCAGAGTGAATGGGTACGGCTTTGAACAAACGGTGAGGGAGAGATCGGGGCGGATTGGTACTTTGCTTGTGGACCTCGAGCAGAATTATGTCGTCTATGTGCAATCTAACGTGTGGGGCCGACCCTCCATTATGATGTCGACCCACGAGGGCGACTTTGTGATGCGCGCACGTGCAACGAGCTCCATTCCTTTCGCTCACTGCATTTGATCCGTGCCGCGACCGATGAACTCGAGCACCGACTGCGCCTTGTGGATCTCACGTGCGATGCAATTGAAGATCCGGGTCGCAGATTCAAGTGTGACGACAAGTCCAACCCTCTCGCATGATAGCTCAAAATGGTGCGCAACCTGTTCGTTGGTGGGTGCAATGCCACTTTGCAGCGAGCTCATCGCTAATGATGCGAGCATGTGCTCGACCACGTCTTTTTCGGCCTGAGTCAAGAAATGCTTCCTTCTGAATGTTGGCTCGCCTGTTATCGACGTTGTGGTCGCCCTCGAAAGACCGCCAGCCGCTCCGCCTCCCGCGCCCTGTGTTGCCTCGAGGGTCACATCATGCGCCTCACGAAACTTGGCGCGAGACAACTTCCGTCGATTTCCAGGATCTACTTCTGGCGCTGCGGGAGGCAGAGCAAGGCTCAAAGACGACTTTGCGCATACGATTCCGAAGGTTCGAGACATTTGCCAGATCCGCAGCCTCCCCTATAGGGCGCTTCGCCGTGACACGAACTCAAAAACTGTGGCGTCGACTTCTGCACGCGTAGCTGGATCCGCAAGTACACGAACATTGTGACCGTGCCGGCGCAACAGCCGGGCCGCGGTGAGCAGTAGCCTGAGGTTTCCCAACGTTCCGTGCAAAACAAGGATAGCGCAAGACTTCACAGAGATTTAAGCTCCTTCGCAGTGGTACCGCACTTCTAAGAAATACGGCGCGCTCGCCACTTGCTACAACGATCGGCTGCACGTGCGCGACCCTAAGAAGACCGTAACGTGCCACGCGGCCCAGCCAGTGCGGCGCACGCTTCACCCACATGGGCGACTCTGCCTTACGGGAGGCCGGCCGCCCCAACCGCTTGCACGGACTGATCTAGCTCCCACGTCGCACCACTACGAGCCTTCTTGGATTTGTAGAATCTTCGATCCTTGACTCCGATCTGTTTCGACCTTCCATCACGCGAAGTGACTCAGCCTCTCGAAGACGCACACTGACTGAAAGCGTGCTCGCCAAGACACGAAGCTCTCACTGCTAACGTCCGTGGCACTCAAATTTGAGCTGCAAATGATGGGCTTTGGTCAACATTTTTCAAGCCTACAACCTGACGCAACGTGAGATTCAAGCTGTTTTTGTCGGGCTTGCGGTCTTTCGGGATTTGGGTACCCGATGTGCGGTCTACATTTTTCCGCAAGCAGCCTCGTCGTCAGTCACTTGCTGTTGCAGCCAGCGGCCATGCCGCAACATCAGGCTCATCGACGACGCGTCCGACCTGGATTGATAAGGCGCGGCGAGATCTGGGCCATCGCTTGCGGCAAGAATTATGCAGGCAAGCCGCGCCCACTCGTCATCGTGCAGGAAGGCAGTTTCAATCTCACCGACTCAATCACCACTTGCGCCTTCACCACCTATCCGACGGATGGCCGTTGTTCCGGCTCATCATCGAGCTGAATGGGTGCAACGGCCGCTCGCGACATGCTGACTAATGGTAGACAAAATCACAACCGCTCCCAACGCCAAAGTCGGCAGGCGTGTTGGTCGTCCCATCGACGAGATATCGACGGCTCAATCAGCGATGATGGTGTTCCTCGCATGGCCGTATCACCTAGCAACAATAAGCGAAGTTGTGGCCGCTGCTAAAACCGCCAATCCGCGCATAGGTAGCCTTTATCAGCAGGGAAGGCCCCCTCAACGCTCAACACGAGATCCGGCTAGCCACCCTTGCCTAGCATTAGTGAACCTCCTCCGAATTGATGGACACCTGTAGTAGGCTCGAAGAGCCAGGAGGTGTCGGATGGAAGGACGTCAACGTCGGTCGTTTACGGACGACTACAAGCGGCAAGCGGTTGATCTCGTAGCGTC
>NZ_JBWBWM010000118.1:0-3234 GCF_056174665.1 Bradyrhizobium sp. WYCCWR15520 | reverse complement strand
CGAGTGAATCACAAATCAAGTTTGCAAGGAATCCCGCTCCAAAGGCCCGCTTTCCGGCAAATTCAATTACTGCAAAATGCCGTTTCCGGATTCCAAATCAACGGCTTGGGAATTCTTCACGGACGACCAGCCCACTTCCTGTCGTCGGAGAAGACCTTCGCCATTGGCCTTTTCGGCCCACCTACTCTACGTTAGGCTGCGTCGTTTGAGAACAGAGTTGTAGAGTCGAAATAGTTTTTTGTCGTCAATTTGCTCAGCTGAAATCGACTAAAGACCTCGACCAGCGGCTGAACAAACGAACGGGCATCATCAGTGAATTTATGATCGACTTTCCTGGTCCGAACTGTAGCTCCTGCCCAAGCAGGTCTCACCGAAGCAATTGCTCAGAGTGACACCTTTATATCGGATGTCCTCGAGCTCAACGAATGAATGCGCAAACGCATTTCTCACAAAGAACAATTCGTTAAAAAGCTCGACGTAATTGTCCAGTCAGCAGGACCAAATGTTTTCCGCAGCTTGTTCAGCATCTGCTTTGTCTTCTGCTGTCCGAAATGCACATCAGGATCGCTATCGGTGCAGACGACGTGGTACTGCGTGAAGATTAGCAGCTCGATTCCCGTAAACAGGCGACAGTCGCGCCCGGAACAGATCGTTCGATCCGGTCGTCTTGTGCTTCTTCGGCCGCATCGTCCCCTCCGATGCTGCCTCACCCTCCCGACCTGCTAACACAGACCGGCCGCTTCGCCCTCAGCCCATCTCAATAGCGATAGTTCGGCCGAGAACCCTGGTCCGAACGCAGCCAATATTCCGTATGATCCTGGCGCCTGCTTCTCATGCTCAAGCACGTGATCTAAAACGAATAATACAGTTGCGCTGGACATATTTCCATGACGTCGAAGAGTCTCATAGCTGGAAAAGAAGTCCTTAGACGATCTCCCGAGACTCCGCTCAAAAACCTCCAATACCCTTCTCCCGCCCGGATGAAAGACTAAGCTCTTCACCTGATTAAGATGAATGCTATCATCCGCTAGCAACGGTGGCAGCGCAAGTGGCATCAATTCGCTTATGATCGACGGAGCGCGCTCTGAGAATACAAGTTCAAATCCGAAGTCGCCGAAATGCAAGCCCATTTGAGGACTTGTGTCCGGGTAAAGCAAACTCGTACTTTTCACAATTTCCAATTTGCCTGCGCCGCCTTCAGCTGGGCCAATTAGAATCGCGGCAGCGCCATCCCCAAAAAGGCTTGTAGCGACAAGATTCTTAGGGGTGAGATCATTTCGCTGGAATGTAAGCGAATTCAGCTCCACAGCGACGAGTAGAATGCGTTCGTTCGTTGCGCGGCAAATCGTTGCTGCCAAACCAACTCCCGATGCTCCCCCAGCACATCCAAGGCCAAAAACCGGCGTCCGTCTTACGTCTGTTCGCAATCCGAGTTTCAAGATCAGATCCACGTCGAGACTAGGCGTAGCGATCCCACTCGACGAAACGAATATAATTCGATCGACTTGCTCGGGCTTCATGCCGGCTCTGTCGAGACAGAGAAGTGTTGCTTTGCATGCCAGCTCTTTGGCCCACTCCAAGTATGTTTCATTTGTCTCACCTATGCGATGCTCGCTTAGAAACCATTCGGGCGCGACACAAAAGAAACGCTGATCGACTACCGCATGATCGAATACTGTAAGATATCTCTTAAGCGTCTTTATTCTAGATCCGAAAAGGCGACCCGCTAGTACCTTGGCGTCAGACTGCGAAAGTCGGAAAGGCGGCAATGCCGTCCCGACAGCCAAAATTCTGGACATCAGTTCCTCTTATGATCACGGCCAGGCGCTCGACCAGCCTTCCAGGTGGGACCGCTCCAATCATGGATCCGAATGACCATCGTGGGCGCCTTGGTGTAGGGCCGCGCAGGTAGATCAGCGACAGAGCCCGCAGCGTCGCGATGAGGGCTATCGTGCCCGGCAGGACTTTCATCATTGGAACTGGATCACGAGTGCCACGTGTCCGTCTTCTCCACCAATCGCTAAAGTTGGTAGTTGACCGGCAAGCGTTTGTAATGGGCGAGGTTCGCCGCGGGCTCGGCGCTTGCGGACGATGAGCCCTATGCTGAAGCGAAACGGGCCATGCGTCGCAACTGTGATTGAACTGCGCGTCATTGAAAAAAGCTGACAGGCGTAGCAAGCGTCCCAACCGCAGCCGAAATCGAGGACATTTTTCTGTGGATTGACTTGCCCCTTACGCCGCAAAAGTGGCTGTCAAAAAGTTCATGAAATTGCTGCTTTGGCGGAGCAGTGTATCGCCGGATGATCCCGTCCACTCTTTTTGCACCGAATCTGGCGTCTTTCCGGGCAAGAGTTTCGTGAGATTCGGCCAATTGTCGGATGGTAAAGCCGCCAAGATTTGACCAAACTCGTCGATCGAAAGTCTTCGCAGGTTTGCAGCGCCTCGATTGTTACTTTGCTCTCCCTGTGGGCGATCAATGCCGCCTCCTTCAAATGACGAAACATTGAAATGCCCCGTGCCGCAATCGCTCTGCTTGGCAAGTTAATGTCAATGCGTTGCGGAGGGCGCCTTGCGGTAAATCAAACTGGTAAGAGCCGGGCTGGCCCGATCTGGGACCGTACCATCAGCACGCAGCTGACGGCGCCGAATGCGGTGCCGGCGTCGCCGGTTGACCCAAATCAATGACTGCTCTGCGTATAGCGACAATACTATCAATGCGGAGATTTGCAGCCTATTTGATTTTAAGCCACGGAGTGATTCAACAATTGACGCCAGACCACGAGAGATCACGACCGAATCCATCGCTCGTTATTACAGCTCGCTTTGATAGGGTAAGAACAAGTCACAGTCGAAGGTCAGGAAAAACATCACTGTGAGGGTATCCACGACGCGGGCATGATCGCGAGTCACTTCTCCAGCTAGGATCGGCGGGCGCTTTAGTTCTTTCGATTGGCCAAAGGGTCGACAGGAAGCTGACAAGTGAACTCATCTCTCCGGTCTCATCGACTGGTTGAGTACTTCGGCCGAACGCTGCCATTCTGCTGCCTGCTCAGCCAACCAGTCGTATTCGTCTGCTATGCGGAGCATCCGTTGCTGTTCGGCGGGATGATTCGTCGTGCGTGAAGAACTTCCAAGCCATTGAGCGGGAGTCGAATTTTCTGGCGAGAGGCGTTTTGAGATTGCAAGCTTTCGGGCTTTGGGGGCCCAAAAGCTTGCAATTTTGCTTTTGAGGAT
>NZ_JBWBWM010000117.1:0-3249 GCF_056174665.1 Bradyrhizobium sp. WYCCWR15520 | reverse complement strand
ATCTTTGCCTATATCGAGGGCTTCTACAATCGGACTCGTCGTCACTCCGCCATCGGCTTTATCAGCCCGATCGAGATGGAGCTAAAAGCAGCTTAACCCTGTCCATTTTTTCGGGGGAAGATCAAATCGCGGTTACGGCATCAAATCGATTTTCGGCGGATTGCTTGGTAGGCCGACTTACGCCCAAAGCCTTGCTAGCGCAGAAAGTTGTTAAGCTTTCGGTCTGCTTCTGGCGAGCACATCCTAGTCACGCCCATGTCGCTAATCCCGCACTTCGCTGACCAGGCGGAACCGGTTTTGTTACGGCACCGACTTTGCGGATGTAACACAGTGATCATCGGTGAGACGCGGTGAAATATTCTGTGAGCGTTGGGCTATTGCGCGGGGCGGTTGGGCCTCACTTTTCGCATTCATGCTGATTTGGGTGTGAAGACTCAGCGGCCACTTCGACTAAGCATGGAGAAGAAGATGTTTCAACGATTGCTAAAGGCGCGCAGCGTTGTCTATTTCAAGGCCCGATCGACTAGTCGTGATGCCGAAACTGATCGTGCCCGTGCTACGTCCATTTTGCGTTCGATAGAGAACGCGCTGCAAGATGCGATGGCAGAGCAAGCTGACCTAAAATCGAGTGTCGATGAAGCGTTAGCGCGGTCGGCAGTAACGTTGGGCAATGATTCCGATGAATATCTTACGCGCGATCCGGAAGACAACCATTATCAGAATTTGCTTGGCAGTGAAATAGCGGAAGGGGAACGGCGGTTGAACGAGCTAGAAGTCACTATCAGGCATATCCTGTTTTTGAAAACCGCGCTCGTCACGCGATTTCCGGACCTCGGCTTCGGAGACAACACTCCTCATGCGAAAGATATCGGATGAGAGTGGCTCAACAGGAACGTGGCCAATCCCTAGATTGGCGCGTTCCCCCTGATCGCTTGAGGTTTCGTTGGGACCGGCGGAGGCTCGCTGATAAAGGGTGAGCCCACCGCAGGCGAACCGAGGCTAGTTGGCACCGCAGTGCGCAGGAGAGCTAACCACATAGGCGCGCTCGACTGTGCCGCCGGTGAGTTTCTCGGTACCTCAGGCATTCGGGGCGCCTGTGGAACAGGGGTCGCAGGCCCAGCGATCGCACAACCCGTTGGTCAGACAGGCCGTAGATGGTTGAGCAGCAGCAGTCCGATTAGGGAGCGGCTTGCGATGTCCGCCCGGCCTCGTTAAGTAGAGCGGCGCGACCTCGCCATCAATCCAGTCCCAGTCGATCTTGCCTCGAGCTGCACCAACTCGCGCTTCAGGTTGATGATCTGATCCAGCCCGGCTCGAACCAGATCGCCCTCCCCAGTCGTCTTTGGCTTATTCGGTTGCATCGCCCTTCCCCTGCATCACGGAATCACGCGTCGATTCGAGAATCTGCTCAATAAAATTAGGAGCTCCCGAGGCTGCGAGTTGCAAAAGTTTGCAATTCCGCCTTCGCCAGAAAATGGAATCTCCGATCACGTCTTTAGGGATTCTTCACGAGCGACTAAGAAGTTTGCGCGGATAGCTTCACGTGCACGTTTCCGCTCTCTTGGTGAGCTGTTTTGGGCCATAGGCCAAGATAGTTTCGGCGACCCACCGGATTTAGTTTGGGGGCGCGCTCTTCGTGAATTGAATTAGCGGCACGTAATTAACCACTATCGAGAGCATGCTCTACCCGGTGGACTGGTTGCGATACCAACGAGTCCCATATCTCGAGTTCGCACTTGCCCCTTGAGCGATCAGCCGTGCTGCAGATGCGTCCCAACTGCTCACCTTGGTGAGGGAAATACTTTCAGCGCCCCCCAATGCGAAGCATTGTTGCTGCCTTGGCCGGCGTCATTTGCCCTCCATCTTGTCGTCCCGATCGTGTTCGGTTACGGACGTTGATGTGGAGAATCCGACTACTACCGCTAAATCATTCCACAGATTCTGCTTCGCACGCGCGTTTTCCTTCTTCAAGCGACGCGCAGAGAGTACTTCGGCGTGTGGCACGCCGATTGCTGAGATGAGGATTGCCGCAATTAAAGAGCGGCGCGCTGGTCGCCGACCTAGGAATTCACAATGAGACTCGTTCGATTGATCTTGATCAATGTGGCGTTGACGCTAGTCGTAACTGTACGACCGGCAGACATTGATGTGGCCGTAGCCCGCTAACTTAACCCCACCGACCAAGGAAATAGTCTTGAGCATCAAGCGGACGGCTCCTCACGAAGCAGCTGTGAGCTTGGGGCGCGAATGGACAATGCTAGAACCAGATCACGCAACGTGCGCAGCCGTTGAGGAGCAGCGCCGACCGCGAAGCAACGCTGGGTTCATCGATCTCCAAAAGGCCTGAGGCTCACGTGATCATTGAACACTATGATTAGGTGCTCGAAGGGCCAGACCTAGACCGCATGTTGGCTGGCATCTGGCAGTCGAGGAGGCTGACGATCAGCCTCACCAGCTCACGACCGGTGATGCTGTCTGCATCGGGATCGCGACGTTTGCTTGACTTGGTGATCTTCGATTTGCCGGTGCCTAGTCGACTAACGCAGCGCAAGCATGGGATACGAATGACGCACTGGAGCAAACCAAAACCGTGCGTGATTGAAGGCGGCAAGGCCGATCGCGCATTACACGCTGATACTTCGCAGCCGCGGATGGTGTGGAACCCCTGGCCGCTTGCGGCGCTCCTCCTCAACGCGCTCCTGTGGGCCGGTATCTGCTGGCTCATCTACGCGTTCTTATGAGCGAGACGGTGTGCCAACGCAGCCGAATGCGGCGCCACAAGGATGGACACCTTGGCAAGCGCAAACTTGCATCCACACCTGTGGTCATCGACTGACCTTTCTCAGCGGCTCGCGGTCTCCAGAATATTGGAGGCACGTACGTACGCACGCCGGGTGGATTAGCCAACTTATCGGTCACCAACGCAAGACGCCGCAATACGCTTCGCCATTGCGCCCCACGGACCCGAGGCGCGCAAGTCGATCTGCGTCAGGTCCAACTTGGGCAATGCGCAGTGTTCGAACCGCATGTACTCCCAGCCGGCGGCGACCGTGGCCGGCGCCGTTCGCCGATCCAGCACGAGATCCAGATGGTCGTCCTTGCGCCGGCTCAGGGCGGTGTCGTTCGTCGTCCGTGAAGAATTCCCAAGCCGTTGATTTGGAATCCGGAAACGGCATTTTGCAGTAATTGAATTTGCCGGAAAGCGGGCCTTTGGAGCGGGATTCCTTGCAAACTTGATTTGTGATTCAC
>NZ_JBWBWM010000116.1:0-3559 GCF_056174665.1 Bradyrhizobium sp. WYCCWR15520 | reverse complement strand
ACGCTACGAGATCAACCGCTTGCCGCTTGTAGTCGTCCGTAAACGACCGACGTTGACGTCCTTCCATCCGACACCTCCTGGCTCTTCGAGCCTACTACAGGTGTCCATCAATTCGGAGGAGGTTCATGGGGCAAGAGATCGACATACGGGGGCGGCTAACGAAGATGCTCACAAGCGTGGCGCGCCCTGCTCGCGTGCTCGCCCGATAATTGTAAGAAACCGGACGAGCCCAGTGTGCGGTGGCGGGCCTGCTAGCAAAGACACTCGACTTCTTACCCGCCCTCCATCAGCGTGGGAAGGCCGATCATCCTCGCTGGAGTTGGGATCAACACGAAAGTTGGATCGCTTTACCTTGCGACGAACAAGAAAAAGGATGCATCAACCGGCGCACTGCTAGTCTGGCAGTTCACCCAAACTGCATTGTCGTTGCCGGCCCGGTCAGCAGTGTTACACCAAGCGTTTTCCGCACCGATCGTCAAGGTGTCGGCCTGAACCCATCGGCTCCAACCGTTGATTGCTTGGACATTGTGTCCGAAATCGATCTGATATATGCCAGCCCCTAACCTCTTGGTGTTCGCGGTGTTGCAACCGAAGCAGCCCGCTATGCTGCCGTCTGAGTTGATTGCCGCTGTTAAAAACACGACTCCTCTGGTCGGCTGCGCTGAGCCCGGCGCAACACTGAGAGCGCGCTCCTGCCCTGGAAGGGTGTTGTTATTCTGTCTAGCCGTCTGTGCGACGGCAACACTGGAAAGGGCGATTCCCAAACACGTTAGTGCGATAGTGGCGACAGAGCGATCCATGATATCTCTCCTCTACTATTTGCGAACGCCCCCTACCTCGGCAAGACGGCGCTTAACCAGCTTCCACCTTCGTTAGGAACGGTGGCATGCTTCCGTCGCCCTAAGCAACAGCCAATCCTGGTAGGGTCACCTGTTATTACATCTCGCCTACCTTAGGTACCATTTTCGATACGGCTGAGATCGTGTCCCGTGGCGTGGGTAGGTGAAGTGGGAGCGCAGGGATGTAAAGTCATTCCGAGGTACGCATCCGGCGTCGACCGCGGGCTGGTTGGATTATTCAGGCGGACACCGCTTATGCAATCCCGGGCTTTTTCATCCGGACGAGTTGGAGTCCGAAGTCGGCGAACGTCTTGATGCCGTCTTGATCGACGCCGTAGACCCAGATGACGCCTTCTCGAATCAAGCGAACGTCGTGAAGTTTTTGAAACTCGGCAACACAAGTAAAAAAAATAGGTGCCGCTCACGCTCGGGCACTTGCGCGGGACTATTCTCTCAATTCGGGCGTGGTCTCGGACGCCCCTATCAGTTTCAGGAGGTGATCAGCCCCCTATACGAGGTAACCTCGCTGTTGCTGGTTTCGCTGCTCATCTGGCTGCTTGAGGGAGGCTAATATGACAACGGTGGTAGCGCTGGACGTATTTTCGGGTAACTCGAACCCGAGTTGGCAACTGACGGCCGCACAAGAGAAAGAACTAGACGACCGGATCAGAGCCTCGTCGACCTTCACCCACTCGAGGCCATCCGGTGTCGTCGGCGGATTAGGATACCGCGGGTTTCATATCGCGCAGCACGTCGAAAGCCTGACCGGGCCGAAACGCCTGTTTGTGCACGAAGGCATCCTCGATCGAGGCCTTGGCCTTGCCAACTACGTTGCCGATTCCGACATCGAGGACTGGCTGATCACGACTTCGGCGAGCGCCATAAACGACGAAGTCCGCCGGCACGTCAGTTCGCGCACGGCCACCCATGCTCAGGCTAGGTTTGATGGCAATTTGGCGGGCGCACCTTCATGCCCGCAATGTCGCGCCGTTGATGCGCCAGCCTACAACCCGGGCCTCTGGAATGTTCCCAACATTCAGCCCTACAACAACTGCTACAACTACGCGAACAACAACGCGACAAATACCTTCGCTCAGCCAGGTCGCGCCAGTGGACATCCCGCAACGGCCATGGCTTGCAGCAATGTGGCCTCCGCAGCTCAATCGGATGGACTGAAGCCGGTAAAGAACTTCTCGAGCCCCTTGGCCGCAGGTTCCGGCTGGTACGTCGCTCTGGTCGTTTGGCCACAGAATGACTATCATTGGTATCGACAAGACAACGTTGGATGTTGGTCGCATAAGCCGGGTCAAACGGCGGCGAGGAACGTCGATAATGCTGGCGCTGCAATTTCCGATCCGCAGACTTGCAATCGCGGCCCTTATACTGATTTCTGTAGTTACATGGTCACAAGCCGAAGCGTTCACATCCGATGAGGCTTGGCCCCAGACGCGGCAAGCTAGGAACTCGATGGAACAGCTACCCGATCGCGCTCAGGTCGAAATTGACATTTTTTCTGGCCGTCCCAATCCGAAGTGGGAGCTTGGACGCACAGAAATAACTGCACTTCTAAGGCTGCTCAAAAAAGCGCGGAAAGTGAAAGCTCCGGCCGGTGCGGCGGACGGACTCGGCTTTCGCGGCTTCAAAGTGAGCTTTATGACGGGGGGCTCTGGACGAGAACTCCGTGTCAAGGGCAACTCCGTATCCGACGGAGCTCAACATTTCTCTGATGATCGGAGGACAATCGAAAAATTCCTTTTGGCGAAGATGCCTCGTGAGCTTCACGATCAATTTCTGAGCGTTTTGCCTCATTAGCTCGCATTTCTCACATCACTGATTGTTTGGGTGGAGGCACGAGGCTATTTTTGCTGGCCCGGTTTCGCGCGGTGCAGCGTAGTGGATGTGGTGAGCGGAACGACAACAAGCGTCAGGGCCGAAACCTCGCACAATGACCCACGGACGGACGTACCACTCGCCCCTTCCGTCCTGCTCAGTGCCGACATTCATTAGCGTTCTATTCTCGCAACCCAGCCTGCGCGAAGAGATTTAGGCGAAAGCGTGAACGCGCATCTCCTGGACCACAATATCGTGTGAACAGGAGAACAGACGGGGCCCGTCACTAGGCCGCGCCAAGTTGAGGGATGCGTTTTGTGGCTGGTTACTCCTCAGGCAACGTGTAGTCCTGCTCGTCGAACAACCATTCCATGACCTCCGGCGACATTGGAGCGCCTTGCCACAGCAATGCTTTCGGCACGATCAGCTTTGAAGGCAGAGTACGGGAGGCTGCACAAGGCTGTGCTGGCAATTGTGCGTGACGATGCGGTCTGTCGCCGGCTCATGACAGTACCGGGCTAGGTCCCCTGGTGGCTGTTACCTACAAATCGGCGATTGATGACCCTCATCGCATCGTAATACCAATCAGGAGAAAAGGACGTCACGGGCCGAATCACGCTTGCCGGAGACGAGAGATAGTCGCACGGTGTTGTATCGGCAGACACCTCGACCCTCAACTTGTCCTGAATGAAATGGAGTCGTGCGTCACAATCTCGGATCAGCTCAGCCCACGTTTTCACCCACACCTCAGAGTTTGCAGTCTTTAGTCGTGCGTGAAGAACTTCCAAGCCATTGAGCGGGAGTCGAATTTTCTGGCGAGAGGCGTTTTGAGATTGCAAGCTTTCGGGCTTTGGGGGCCCAAAAGCTTGCAATTTTGCTTTTGAGGATTC
>NZ_JBWBWM010000115.1:0-3672 GCF_056174665.1 Bradyrhizobium sp. WYCCWR15520 | reverse complement strand
GCCGGCCTCATGCTCCTTCAAAATCCCGATGATCTGCTCTTCCGAAAAGCGGCTGCGCTTCATGCTCTGGTCCTTGTTGTGGGCCAGAACGAACTTCAAGCTGGATTAAGCCCGTGGGGCAAGGTCAAGGCGTTTCCACACGTCTTCACCCAATCGCGGAAACGTGTACACGCCACTCCAGTGGCCGAAAGCGCGCGGCACGCCCGGGCGCGCGATCCATGACACCGCCTCGACAAACATCCGTTGTCCTTGCCGTTGCGTCCGGGGCTCGGTTTGCAAAGACGCAGCGGTTCCATCTTCGTCCATTGGACGTCAATCTCGTTCCATCCGAAGCTTGGATCACAACCGAGCCCCGATGAGAATCCTAAAATCCCAACAGGCCCTAGCGCCTGGATTTAGGACTTTCATCCACGGCGCCGAGACGTAAAGGCCCACGATCGTCGCTCACCTTGGCCACCAAGTGCGGATCGGTCGAGAGCTTGAACGTCTCCAGCCGGTGCGGCTGGAGTCCGAAGGCTCGCCAGATGCCTTGCGCTGTCGACACCGACAACCCGGTGACGTTCGCCATGTCGCGCGAACTCCAATGGGTAGCGTTCTCGGGGGCATTTCTCCAGCGTCCGCACGACCACCGCGTCGATGCGAGAATCGTCAATCGTGCGCGGCGCCACGGAACGTGGCTCGTCGTGCAGCCCGGCCACGCGCCGCTTCACGAAACGATGCTGCCATTTGCCTACTGTCTGCGTGTCCAGGTCCAACTTGGCCGCCACTTCCTCGTTCTGACCGCCCTCCGCGCAGGTCAGCACGATCCGGGCTCTCAGAGCCAGCGCTAGCGCGTTCTTTCGCCGCATTGTCAGCGATTTCATTTCGGCACGCTCGTCATCGCTTTGTATCAAGGGCGCAAGTGGCTGGACCGCGATCAGACCTCCGCCGCTGTTGCCAGCGCTCTTTCGGACAGCGACACGAAGCTACGATTGCGAACTTATATTCGCGAGACTAGCAACCCGGCATCTTCCATGGACTTGGAGGTGATTCGGACTTTTTGTGCATCCGGGAGAATGCACTCCGTCAGCTAATTGTCAGCCAGGCCGTCTACCTAGATAGCCTGCGCATTCTCGCCTGTATCGGAGGTTGGAATATGACGGGGATTGGCCCATCTGGCAAATCGCACGTTGGAGCTGATGGCGCCGACAGCACGTTGAGCAGTTTGCGCTCGGACTCAAGTCTTGCCGCTGGGGAAGGCAGCCACCGGTTCACTTCCGTCGTGAAGCGGATGCGCTCTGGGCCGCAAGATAGAAGCGCGCCCGTTGCCAGCCAGCCGCGCACTTCGGGTATGGCAGTCCCCATTTCCTCGACAGGCGACGAGATCAAGGCAACAAAGCGACAAATGGGTCGCCTGCTTGAGGAACTTGACGCTTGCCGTAAGGCGGCCAAGCAAGCGCAGAACTCGTCGACGGAGCAAGAGCTGCTCGATCAACTCGTCGAGGCAAGCTCAAAACTTCTGGAGTACCGCGCGAGCCTGCCCCCGCATGTAGCGCGTAGCATTCTGTCCGACGATCAGGCTCGCCGACTCCGGGACGAGGCGCTCGATGCGGCGAACAAATGCAACACGCTGGCCACCCCGACTATCTACGCCTTGGAGGAGAGCAGGAAGAGTGCGGCCACCGTGCTCGACCGGATAGTCCAATCCAACCCTCCCTCCGACCAGCTGCGCCGAGCGGTTTCCAGTGTGGCGAACCGCTATTGGGCCTGCATGGAGTGGTGGGGAAAGAAGGCATTGCGCTCGGAACGGATGCAGTCGGTTTGCGAAGCCGCTGCCGCTTTACCAACTACAACGGACGATATGCGGCAGGCCGACGAGGCCGCACTGCGGCTGCACACCGGCTGGGCACTGTATACGAAGTGCATGCATCTGCAATCGCGGGTCGCTCTCGCGCAGGTCATGATTGAGCCGCAGGCGAGCGCGCTCGAACCAGCCGTGAGGAAAATCCTCATGGATGAGAACGGGCAGGTGCGTCTGCTGGGAACCTTCGTCGATGATGTTTTCCCGGCATTCGTCTCGACGCGCGGCGCTGTTCTAAACAAAGGACGCGCGCTGGACGCAGAGCACTGCGCCGTTCTGGAAGGCGTCATGGAGCGCCTTTCGGAATTTGCGTTGGCGTTGCACGACGTCGTCGGAAATCTAAGCGCTCTCGGAACAGGTGCCGACCTCCCATTGGAACTGTTGGGCGAGATTGTGGAAGGTGCGTGGGTCACCGCGGATGAGGCCAAGCGCCTCTTGTCACTGCAGCCGAGGACCCCAGCCATTATTACACCGCCGGCCGACGCTGGGGCTGCGATACCGGCCAACACTACCGGCAGGGCTGTAGTGGCCGAAGGCTCAACAACGCGCAGGAAGGGCAGAGGCAAGCGCACGCCGGCCGAGGGCGCCGGGAGTTCAGCGGCCGGGAGGATGCAGCCACAGCTCGCTACGGCCGACAAGGCCACAGCGCCAGCAGCCAAAGTTCTCGTGCTCTCGGATTTAGGTACGAAGAAGCTGGTGAGCGCGGAGGAGGCGCAAAGGGCGTCATCGTCGGCGGCGGCACACTTAGCTATCTGGCAGGCCCCGCCGTCGATTGAGGCGCTGACGCCATTACTCAAGCGCTTGGACGAACTTTTGCAATTCGATCTGGCTGGACAGCAAAGGGCCGTCTCGCAAGCGCGCCAGATGAAACCCGAAGACGCCGACCACGTCGTAGACACCGTGGTTGAGCGCCTGCAGATGCAGGCGGCCGAGATGCAGGCCTGCGTGGCCGCGTTGGAGGAGCCTCGTCGAAGCGGCCTACTCACGCCTGCGCAAGTGCCCGAGATACACGACAAAATAGTCCGGCTCAACATGATGTCGTCCCAGGCGCTGGGGCTGGCCAAGGCTGCGAAAGAGCGAAAGGCCACGACTATTATTGATTGCATGAAGACCTACGCCTTTCCGTCGCAGAAGTACCTTGAATACTTGCAGGCGGCCGGGGAGTTGGCGCCTGCGGATGTACCGCGCCCGTTAAAGGGCGAGCCAGGGACGCTATTTGAGTTCAAGCTCCAACCCAAGGCGCTGAGCAATGGTGCGACGCCGAGTCCGATGTGGGTGCACATCCACACGAACCGGCCGGTACTTGTGCGGCAATTGGCGACGCTAGATGACGCCGAGTTCGCCGCTTGCCACGTCAAGTCCAATGAACAGCGCGGCTACAATCGGCAATGGCAGAACGCCCGGGCTGCGACGGGTCACGAGAATGTCGTGGTCCACCGCGGCAAGCTTACGCCTGCGTTCTGTAAGTCCTTGTTGAGCACAGTGCTTAGCGGCCATCCACGCTATCCGCTTGCTGAGGCGGAGCACCGGTCGACGCAGGCCGCTCGACACGGGATGTAGTTAGGGGCCTCTCGCGATAGAGTGCCTATTGACGTCCGAAATCGATGCCATCGGACCGTGATCAGGTCATGGGCCTTTAGCACCCGGTAGACTGAAAGCCTCCGCTTCGGTTTATAGCGCTCGTACTATGCGGCAATCAGCGCACTCGTCGTGCGTGAAGAACTTCCAAGCCATTGAGCGGGAGTCGAATTTTCTGGCGAGAGGCGTTTTGAGATTGCAAGCTTTCGGGCTTTGGGGGCCCAAAAGCTTGCAATTTTGCTTTTGAGGATTCC
>NZ_JBWBWM010000114.1:0-3824 GCF_056174665.1 Bradyrhizobium sp. WYCCWR15520 | reverse complement strand
AGTGAATCACAAATCAAGTTTGCAAGGAATCCCGCTCCAAAGGCCCGCTTTCCGGCAAATTCAATTACTGCAAAATGCCGTTTCCGGATTCCAAATCAACGGCTTGGGAATTCTTCACGGACGACGAATTCGTTGCCCTCGTCCGGTCGCAAGTCTGCTCGGAGCGTGTTCGTATAAAGACAGATATCGCGCTCGACGATTGGGCCCGCCGCACCGGGGACCGATTCGGCGAGCGTCAATCCCACAGTCTCCAGTTCTGTGTCGGTTGGCGGCGGGTGCCAGGCGTCTGCCCCCACGACTGGCCCATGGTCGTGCTGCGCAGCCTTTACGCCTCGTCCCTCGAAATCAGGAAAGCCGTATACCAGCCCTTTCTCCCCTTCGACAATAAACGCCGGAAATTCCCCGTAACGCACCAATTCGGGTTTAGCCGGCTTGAACCAACCGACCGTCTGTCGCGTGATCTTTAAATGTCGCGCGAGTCCCGGGAGTAGGCCGGCAATCCATGGTCCTGCAGCGACAATGGCCCTCTCGGCTAAGATTACCTCTTGGGGCGTTGAAATACGGATGCCGGCGGCCACCGGCCGTATTCGGGCCGGAGCCAGAATGATGCGGTGGTCGGCTCCCTAGCGAAACGCGCGGATCGCAGCTTCCGCCAACAGGATCCCGCCGCTTTCCTGGACGACTACATCCCATTCTTCAGGAAGCTGGAACGCCGGAAACGCGGCGTTTGCTTCCGCTCCCGTGGCCAAACCGGAAACGGCCTCCTTGAGTGCGCTGGCTCGGGAGTCGGCCACCATCTTCGATCCTGGAGGTCCTGCTTCGAGTACGCGAGTCGGCATGAGGATTGTCCGACCGCTGGCGGCCTCCAACATCCGCCATCCCTTGAAGGCAGCATCGCTAAGCTCCGTGTAAGTCGCGCTCTCGGAATTGAAGCGTCGGTACACTCGGCATGATCCATGCGATGAGCCGCGAGCCTCGCCCAACACAAGAGGGTCGAAGCCGAGCACGTCGGCCCCACGACGCGCCAGCGAATGGAACGCAGAGCTGCCAATCAGGCCGAGGCCGACGACGGCGATTTCACAAACACGCATCCCCGCTCCCTCTTCCGCCGTCTGGCACGCCCCATTGATCTGCCACGCCGCCGCCCTTCTGAGGACCCCGTACTTGGTGGACAAGCCGCAGCCGCGGCAGGAGCACAACAATCCCTGACACTCGCGCAGCATTCGCAATGCGCCTTGTCAGCCTTTTTCTTGTTATGGGTTTACGACCCGCCCGTGATCCAAACGGAGCGAGGGGCTCTACCAAGTAAGAGCGAGCGGGGCTTGCCCCCTGGGCGAAGTGCCGCTCGCGCCCGCGATCGCCAGCGTCTCGATACCTTAAGTCGTTGAGTTCGTCGCCTGCCAAACCTTGTAGGCTCACTCCAAATTGATTCAGCAAGCTGTGGGCGCGTGAGACGCTGACGCAGCGATAATCGCGCGTCACTCAGAATGCAGATGGCGCCAGGATTGCGCCGGATCATGATCCCGGCGGGCTCGCGATGACCTTCGGGCAAATCCTTCTCGTTGCGCCGCATGCGTGGGTTGGAAAAGGAACGGACAGGCGCGCACCGTGCACTCTCGCGCTAGTCAGCTTCTCGAAAGCCAACCTTCCTAGAATTCGAAGCCGGTCTCTAGATGACGATGCCGCCCACGACTGAACTGGTCACGAACCTAGGGTACCCGCTGGGCCGATCGGCAAGAGGCTTCGTTCCCATAAGAGCAAGGAGAGCATTATGGATTCCAATCGGATAAACGGTGCCGGCTCGCCAGAGTCCCCAATGGGGTACGTCTGCTCACAGGAGCATCATGATCTTTTTAGGCAGGCTGTGAACGACGTCAGGTCATCGGCTGCCGTCCCTGTACCGGCAAAGGTCCCGATTTGGAGTTCGAGCGCTCCGTATGGGAACTTTTCACGCGATGGCTACTCCTGGAACAACGACGTGTGGGGCAGTGGTGCCGGGCCTCAGACCATTTCGGTGTATGGAGCGAACCGGTGGAGCGTGTGGTCAAACCAGCCTGGAACTGGTGGCATCAAGAGCTATCCGCACGAGGCTGTCCATATCGGAAAGCCGCTCAGTGCAATCAACACTTTGAGCTCGACCTTCAATCAGGACGTTCCTAAAAGCGGCGCCTGGGACACCGCCTATGATATTTGGGACAGCTCAAACCAGCATGAGATCATGATCTGGACAAACTACACCGGAAACTCGGACGGTAGCGGCAACGTTAAGCCCATTTCTTATCATTATCGGCAGGATCCCTCCGGGGCGGCGATCCCGGTCTACACTAACGTCGACGTGGGAGGGACGACCCTGGAACGTGTTTGAAGGGAATAATGGTCACAATGTCATCTCGCTCGTGCCCACTTCGAAGAGCAACAGCGGGACAGTGGACATCAAAGGCATCCTAGAGTGGATCAAGTCGAAGGGCTACTTCGGCCCAGGCGGAATGAACTTCAAGTTCAATAACTGGACCGTGACCGCCAAGTGAAGATCCAGTTCTGAGTTCGCCCCGGCTGTTGGATTTGCCCGAACCCGGCGCGGAGAGCGCATCGTCGCGCCGGGGCACACGACCTGGAGCGGATCATGACTCGAAATAAATCAGCCTGTTACCGCCCAAAGCGGAGCATTGTCGCGCGCAGGCGCATCATTGAGAAGCTTGCGGAGTAGATGGGCGCGGACCATGACACGGCGCGTGACCACCTGTGGCATTTCAAGAGCATCACGACCAGCGAAGCACAGACGTCGCGCTGATGGAAACTCGCTCCACCCCGGGGGTGGCGCTGAAGGGATGGAGCGAGCTCGCCAGGTGCAACGTCTAGGAGAGCGTTGCGAGGGGCCAATACCTTTCCGATCCGGGCAGCATTGCGGGGATAAAGAGAAAGCAGAAGTGCATGTCGGATGGCCGGCTGGTGACCTGCCACTGCGTATTTCCTCCAGATCGAGTTAGAGTCCGGCCCGAAGAAGGACGGACAGATGAAGCGAGCAAGGTTCACGGAAGAGCAGATTATCGCTGTGTTGAAGGAGCATGAGGCTGGGGCAAAGACAGCGGACCTGGCTCGCAAGCATGGAATCTCCGAGGCGACGATCTACAATTGGAAGGCCAAATTCGGCGGCATGGATGTGTCTGAGGCCAAGCGGCTGAAGGCGCTGGAAGACGAGAACGCGAAGCTGAAGAAGCTCCTCGCGGAGCAGATGCTTGATGCGGCCGCCCTTCGCGAGCTTCTTTCAAAAAAATGTAGGGCCAGACACCAAGCGCGCTGCGGTCGCGCATCTGCAGGCTGTCATGAGCCTGTCGGAACGGCGGGCCTGTTCGATCGTCAGCGCTGATCGGAAGATGATCCGCTACAGCTCCAGCCGCCCTCCAGACACGGCTCTGCGTGGTCGATTGCGCGATCTCGCCAACGAGCGGCGGCGTTTCGGATACCGCCGGCTGTTCGTCTTGCTGCGGCGGGAGGGCGAACCGTCGGGCACCGTGCGCAAGCGGCGAGCCCGCCGCAAGGCCGCGGGGACAGGGCCCCGATCGTGGTGGAGGCTAAGCCCAATGCCCGCTGGTCGCTGGACTTCGTCCACGACCAGTTCGCTAACGGGCGGCGCTTCCGCATCCTCAACATCGTCGATGACGTGACCAAGGAATGCCTTGGCGCCATTCCGGATACCTCGTCGTCCGTGAAGAATTCCCAAGCCGTTGATTTGGAATCCGGAAACGGCATTTTGCAGTAATTGAATTTGCCGGAAAGCGGGCCTTTGGAGCGGGATTCCTTGCAAACTTGATTTGTGATTCACT
>NZ_JBWBWM010000113.1:0-4448 GCF_056174665.1 Bradyrhizobium sp. WYCCWR15520 | reverse complement strand
GTAAGCGGCAAGCTGAGGCCGTCAGGCGGCGTGGTTCCATGGCATAAGCGCGTCGATTTCGCTGCTCGGCCAGCCGTTGGCGATACGCTGAAGCGTGAGGGTGAGCCAGGCGAACGGATCGACGTTGTTCATCTTCGCTGTCTGCAGCAGCGTTGCGATGGTCGCCCAGGTTCGCCCGCCGCCGTCGCTGCCAGCGAAGAGGCTATTCTTTCTCGTAATTGTTTGTGGCCTGATGGCGCGTTCGACGATGTTGGAGTGTGTGCCTTGCAAGGCGCACTGTTCTCCGTGGTGGAACCCCAGGCCGGCTAACTCTCGCTCCAGCCGGAAGTATTCGGGGCGGGTCAGGAGGCAACGAATGACCTGAAGCACTCCGAAAATGTGCCCTTTATGAGGGTCGACGGTCCGCGCGGGCCGCAACGTGAGTGAACATTGAGCAGGCCTCGAAATGTCGTTGTGGGAGCCGACCCGCCATTCTAACGGGGAAGGCCGCAGTCGTGGAGGAAGCGAGCGAGAAACGCACTCCATGGTCCCACCGGGGTAGTGATGGCAGCACGCGCGGGACATGAACAGTGGGCAACAAGGGAAGTCTGCCGCCGTGGATAGGCGCAAGCCTGAATCCAACGACGAACCCGTGAGGGTCAGCGTCGGCGGTGACAGATGGCGGATGGGTCCGTAGTACCGGTGATGTCGGGTAACGCCGACGGAGGAAAGGGATCCTGACTCGATCCAAGCGAGAACGATAGTCGAGAACACGGCGATTGGTGATGAACCTAGTAACACCGAGAATATCCGTTCAGAAACTTCAGACCTCGCTGCAGGCGAAAGCTAAGGCTGAACAGATTATCGATTCTACTCTCTTTGGGACAAAATCTGCAGACTGGATGTGCTGGAGGAAGCCTACAGGCGCTGCCGAGCAAACCGGGGGTCGCCGGGGGCGGATGGCATCACATTTGCTCAGATCGAAACCGAGGGACGCGAACGATGGCTGGAAAATGTCAGACAGGAGCTGACGGCGGGTGACTACCGACCGCAGCCCCTTCTGAGGGTATGGATACCGAAGAGCAATGGCGGACGCCGACCGCTCAGCATTCCAACCGGTCATGACGGCGGCGATGCTGGTGATCGGCGCCATCTTCGAAGCGGACCTGCTGGAGAACCAGTATGGCTTCCGCCCGAAGGTGGACGCCAAGATGGCAGTGCGCCGCGTGTTCTGGCACATCAGAGATCATCGGCGATCAGAGATCGCCGATGCGGACCTGAGGGATTACTTCACCTCGATTCCGCATGCACCACTGATGAAATGCCTCACACGCAGGATCGCCGATGGTCGGCTTCTTTCGATGATCAAAGGCTGGCTGACAGTCGCGGTTATCGAGAAAGACGGCCGGCGGATCACAAGGACGGCGGAGGCTCGGACGAAGAAAAGAGGAACTCCACAAGGCTCACCTTTGAGCCCGTTGTTGGCGAATCTCTACTTTCGTCGGTTTCTGCTGGCTTGGCGCAAACACGGACACCAAGATCAACTCGATACGCATATCGTGAATTACGCGGATGACTTCGTGATCTGCTGTCGCCCCGGTTCGTCCGAGACGGCAATGGCGCGGATGCAGACGCTAATGAACAGGCTCGGGTTGGAGGTGAACGAGACCAAGACGCGACTCGCTCGGGTCCCAGAGGATAGCGTAACATTCCTCGGGTATACGATCGGACGCTTCTATGGAAAGGGAGGTCAAGCCTTTCTTGGCACAAGACCTTCCAAGAAAGCCGTTCGACGATTGCTCAGACAGGTCCACGAACGCACGACACGTCAGTGGTATCCGGACTCACCGGAGAACACAGTCGCTGTCATCAACCGCTTCCTACGCGGCTGGTGCGGCTACTTCGACCAAGGTCCAGTGGTGGAAACTTACAACCTCATTCGGCAATACGTCGACCGTCGTCTGCGTCATTGGTTGGTCCAGCGCACCGGGGCGCGTGGCCGGGGCTTCAACCGTTACTCGCAGGAATACCTGCATGAAACGCTTGGCCTCTACCGCCTCCCAAGAGCGCGTGCCGACGTGCCGAGAGCGAAGGCTTGATGGGTTGAGAGAAAGCCGGATGCGGGAAATCCGCACGTCCGGTTTGACGAGCGGCGACTGGAAACGGAGCCATGGTCCGAAATGAGGCACCGGCACTCAGCGAAAGCTGCCGGCCAACGGCAACTCCTCGGAACCTGTAGCCACCGCGCCAGTCGTCGACTCTACCGAGCTCGATGCGACCATCGGTCAGGAAGCGCTCGAAGATGGCACGGCGCGAGACGGCATAGCGGATCGCCTCGGCCAGTTTTGATTTGCCGGAGATCCGCCGCAAGCTCTGCTGCCAGAGGTCGAAGAGATCTGCGACGACCGCTGCGGAGGCTTGCTGGCGCGCGGCAACGCGTGCGTCGGGGCTTTGACCGCGCACGGTCTTCTCGACCTGCCAGAGCTTTGCCATCCGCTCGACCGTCGTCGTTGCCACTCTCGAGCTTCCTGCAACATGCAGCTCGTAGAACTTGCGTCTGCTGTGTGACCAGCAGCCAGCCAAGGTGATGCCATCATTGCCGCGATCGGGTCGCGCCAACTTGTTATAGGCGGCATAGCCATCCACCTGCAGGATGCCGCGATAACCATTGAGATGCCGGACCGCGCATTCGCCGGAGCGGCTGTCTTCGAAGCGATAAGCCACCATCGGGGGACCGCTGCGGCCAAAGGTTCGGTCATCTCTGGCATAGGCCCATAAGTAGGCCGTCTTCGCCGATCCGGAGCCCGGAGCGAGTGTCGGCAAGGTGGTTTCGTCGGCAAAGACCCGTTCGGCCTTCTTGACCTCGCTGAAGATGTAGTCGGCTACGATCTCCAGCTCGAAGCCGAGCTTGCCCATCCATTGCGCCATCAGCTGGCGGTCGAGCCCGACCTTGTCGCGGGCGTAGATGGCCTCCTGCCGGTAGAGCGGCTGGCCATCGGCATATTTGGAGACGGCGATCTGGGCCAGAAGCGCTTCCGTCGGAATGCCTCCTTCAATGATATGGGCCGGGGCCGGCGCCTGGATTACGCCGTCCGCGTTCTTGAAGGCATACTTGGGACGGCGCGTGACGATCACACGGAACTTCGCTGGCACCACATCCAGGCGCTCCGACACGTCCTCGCCGATCAGCACCTTCTGCTTGCCGGCATGCTTAGCCAGCTCTTCCGGCTCAATGACGGTTTCGATCCGTTCCAGATGGGGTGCAAAGCCCTTGCGCCGGCGCGGTGCACGCTTGCCTTCCGCTTGCTCACGGCCCTTGCTGACCTGGGCCTTGATCGCGGCGATGCCGGTCTCGATCTCCTCGAAGACAAAGGCCCGCTGTTCATCGTCGCCGTTCACAGAGCCGAGCTTTTCCGATCGTCGGCCGAACCGGGCGCGGTCGAAGGCCTTCAGGATCTGCGTCAGCCGCTCGATGCGCGCATCGGCATCGGCGTTGCGCGCCCTGAGATCGGCGACTTCGCTCTCCAGAGCATCGGCGCGGGCCGCCTTCTCGGCCATGGCAAGCACCATGGCTTTCAACATCTCTACGTCATTCGGGAGGTTGAGATCGGGCGGCGTCATTGGCCCGACCAGAGCACATTTTGCCCCGTTTCTCTTGCCCTTTCAGCTCACTGATTCACTTCGCCGCAGCGCTTTTACCCAACAATCTCCGGCGGCTTGACCGCCACGGTCCGGACCCGCTTCCAGTCCATCCCATCCACCAGTGCCATCAACTGCGCCGGGTTGAGCTGCACCCGATGATGCCCGATCCGCGGCCAGCAGAACTTCGCCTTTTCAAGACGCTTTAAATAGAGGCACACGCCGGACCCATCCCACCATACGATCTTTATTCTGTCGGCTCTTTTGGCCCGGAAGACATAAAGCGCACCGTCGAACGGATCTGAGCCCGCATCGCGCACAAGCGCAACAAGGCCATCGATACCCTTGCGGAAGTCGACTGGATGGCTGGCGAGGAACACCTTCACACCCGAGGGAATCATGCCGAACGCACCGCCCGGATCACCCGCTGCAAGTGCGCCTCGTCGACGTCCACGCCGGCACGCACGACCACCTCGCCAATGGCAATCTCAATCACTGTGCCTGCCACAGACGCCACCACACCCTCGCAACTCGAGTGCCGCGAGCGATAATGCCGCTCGGCCCGAGCATCACGGCGCCAGGCGAACAGCTGCGACGGGTGAATGCCGATCCGGCGGGCGATCGCCGAGACGCTCGCGCCAGGCTCCAGCGCCTCTGTCACAACTTGCGCTTTGAACTCGTCCGACCAGCGTCGGCGAAGCTGCCGCGGCGCTCCCTCAAGACGGTCGGCGACCGCTTCGATCATATGGAAGGTTCTAGTTCCAGAACTAGGCGCAGACATAGAAGCTCACATCGGCTCACAAACTCAGCAGCCGATAGCCGATCGCTTA
>NZ_JBWBWM010000112.1:0-4809 GCF_056174665.1 Bradyrhizobium sp. WYCCWR15520 | reverse complement strand
AACGTCGATCCGTTCGCCTGGCTCACCCTCACGCTTCAGCGTATCGCCAACGGCTGGCCGAGCAGCGAAATCGACGCGCTTATGCCATGGAACCACGCCGCCTGACGGCCTCAGCTTGCCGCTTACGAGGATACGGGCGTCTATCCGATCGTATCGCATAATCGGCTCCCCGGCCTTGATGTGAATTGCATCCCGAAAATCGTCCAAAATATAGCAATGCGATAAATTCAACAAATGACCGCGTGGGCGATCGCACGGTCCTGGCCGCTGGTGATGACTCTGCTCCGCCAGGAGTCGATCATCCTGTCGGAGTAAGATCGGTCATTGAACCTTAACGTCAACGTGTGAATGAGGCGTTACTGCGATCACCTGCTGTTCCCACTTTCGGCAAAGATCGTTCGCTTTAAAGGAGCGCCTATGCTGAAAATTCAAGCTGGCTCTGCTTTGTCTATTGGCTTCCGGAGATTGCGGCCTCTCCGCTCTGACTTGCTGACGGATTTGCTCAAGGCGGCGGGCGATCGCGGGCTTCCGCGGGCAACGCGATTGCGCCAAAGACCGCGTGCAATGTTCACACCCTTCTGAAAACGTTGCTCCACGATGCGGGCCTTCTCCGCGCCTATCCATCGTCGTCGCCGCCGGCGCGCCGAGGTCACTCGAGTCAACGATAGCGATCAACATCCTGCCTGGTATCATGCGTCGCATTTTCCAGCATTTCACTTCCATTGATCAACTCAGTCTGGGCTGGATTCCAGGTGAGCCGAGGATAAGGAGGATAGGGCTCTTGCTGGTTAGGTTTAGTTAGCTGTTGAGCGGCACAGGCACTGAAGTTGACTTGAGCCTCAACGTGAAAGGAAATGTGGTGGCTAAAAGCCGATCGAAAGCCGAACACTGTTCAGCCAGGCGTTGCTCGATGATTTTTCGCTGCTCATCAGGCAACTCGTTTTGAAGCAACTTACGACAACGCCAAATATCGTTCCGCACTGATTTCATTTCACTTAAGCTATCATCTATCGAACTACTCATGGATGTGGCACAGTGTGGAACTAGCCCGAACTCGTCAACAGCGTCATCCTTCGGCGAAGCCGCGCGCCGTGGCTTCATCACGATTTCTCAGGTGTGTTGGGGGTGCCCCGAAGATCAGGCCGACAGTGGCATCCATCTCACAAGGTAGCATCGATAGATGCAAGCCTCGCATGCCATCTCGGGGCCAGCACAGATCATAGGCTCTCAATCGAGCCAAAATGGAAGCTTAGCGTATGTTCGCCTCTGGCCGGGCATTGCGTAGTTAGCCTCCCTACATTGTCTTTACCGTTTCACCATGCGTCTTCGCCGCTTCCACCATACCCGCAGGTGAGGTGCAGCGATGCCAAGTCTGATGTGCACGTTCGGGGCGAAGCAGCTCGCTGAGCGCTTCGCGAGGATTGCTGAATTTAACGAATATCTAGATCTAGATTAATGCAATGAGCTGCGCATCTACGGTTAATTTCTGCGTTTTGGCGCTTTTTTTGGTGAATTCAAGCGTAACCGGTATGAGCTCCCACGTCCGCGATGATTAGCGGTCGCGGGCGTAGCGGATGGGCATCCAGTGCTGGCGCAGCGCCTCGACGACGGCTGGGATATCGAGGTAGGCGTTACGGAGGAAATCCTCGGTTTTGCGACCGCTTCGTGGCGGTCCGAGCAGCGGACGGGCCTGATCGTCGCGACAATGCAGCAGGATGGGCAGCAGCAGGCCGTGATTGACGTTGTTGACGTCGAGCAACGGCGCCCACGCCGACAGTCTGAGCCGCATCGCAGCATAGAAACCCTGGCACCAGGGATGCGCATCGATGTTGCCGCTGGGGTCGCGCCGGTGCATCGGCTCGAACCGATCGGGGGCAGTCGAGAGGGTGTTGCTGATGTCGTTGTGGCGCAGCGCGACGGCGGAGATCGCGGCGAACTCCGGCGTGCCGCCATGGTTGAAAGCGTCGGCATCGATCGCGAGCAGCGGGCAGATCCAATCGAGCGGGCTCATCGACACCGGTCCGGCCACGATCGCGGCGGTATAGCCGTCGAGCATGGGAATGCTGGTGGCGGCAGGATGGCGATCGACGCGATCCTGGAGCCATCGCTCGAGCTCCGCAAGCGACATCGCGGCTGACGCCATCGACGATGCTGCCTTATGGCGACGTGGGCTCATGCCGCTGCCTGCGGTGTGTGCCGGCGCGCCGCCTTCCAGTTCCAGGCGAGCAGCTCGTGCAGCTGATGGCTCTTGGTTCGCCCAGACACGATGCGCTCCAGCACATCGGTCAGGTAGGCCTGCGGATCGAGCTCATGGAGTTTTGCCGTGTTCACGAGCGACGCCAGGATCGCCCAGCTCTCGGCGCCGCCTTCGCTGCCGCTGAACAATGAGTTGCGTCTTCCCATCGCAATCGGGCGCATGGAACGCTCGACTGTGTTGCTGTCAACTTCGACACGGCCGTTGCGGAGAAACAGCGTCAACCCGTCCCAGTGATTGAGTGCGTAGTTGATGGCCTCCGCCAGCTTCGATTGGGAGAAGAGCTGGCCGACCATTGCGGTCAGGCGCGTCCTGAGCGCCTCCATCAATGGAGCGGACCTGGTGCCGCGGGTGGCCAGCCGCTGCTCGGCACTGCTGCCACGGATCTCTGCTTCGATGGCATAGACCGCCTGCAGGCGCTCGATCACTTCGCGCGCGAACGGCGACTGGGTCGTCTTATACACCTCGACGAATTTGCGGCGGGCGTGGGCGAGACAAAAGGCGAGTTGGATCGCGCCGCCATGATCGCGGGCGAGCGCTTTGTAGGCGGCATAACCGTCGACCTGCAGAATGCCGGAAAAGCCCATCAACTGTCTGGCGATCTCCGCCGTGCCGCGGCCGTCGGCGAACACGTAGGCCACCGCCGGCGGCGAGGGACCGCCCCATGGCCGGTCATCCATGGCATGCGCCCAGAACTGGCAGATGCGCGGGCGATGTCGTCCGGGATCGAGCACCGGCATCGGCGTCTCGTCGCAGAACAGGCGCGGCGCGGTCTGGATCGTGCGCAGCTGAAGCGCATAGAGGCTCCTGAGCCACCAGGCCGCACGCTTCACCCAGCCGGCAAGCGTCGCCCGGTCGAGATGGACACCCTGGCCGGCCAGAATTTGCACCTGTCGGTACAGCGGCAGATACCAGGCGAACTTCGAGACTACCACGTGGCTCACGAGTGCGGTCGAAGCCATGCCGCTCTCGATCAGGCGCGGCAGCACCTTCGCCTGGATCACACCATCGGTGCAGCGGCGGCAGCCGTACTTGGGACGGACCGTCCGCAGCACCCGCAGGATCGCCGGGATGATGTCCAGCACCTCGCTGACGTCCTCGCCGATCTTGTGAAGCTGGCCCTGGCAACACGGGCATGCGGTCGCCTCCGGCTCCAGCACATGCTCACAGCGCGGCAGGTGCTTTGGAAGCGCGCCGATGTTGCGGCGCGCCTTCTTCCGCAGTGGCTTGCCGGGCGGCTTTGCCGCAGCTGCATCGTCGTTGGCAGCTGCAGGCGGCGTGACGTCGGTCTCAAGATCGCCAAGCTCAAGCGCGAGCTGCTCGGCCACGAGCGCGGCAAGCCGCTCCGAGCGCTTCCCGAAGATCATGTCCTTGAACGTTTGCATTGCTACGCGCAGCGTCTCGTTCTCAGCGTCAAGCGCGAGCACCATCTCGGTCAGAGCTGCCGGATCGGTCGGGAGAGTGTCGGGGCGAATCGCCATGACCAGACGATACATCCGTGCGACCCATGCTCCAGTGAAATCCTCACTTCTCAGCCGACAATGGCCGGCTGCTTCACAGGCTTGGGCGACACACGCGTCCACTCGAGCCCGTCGAGTAGCATCGCAAGCTGCGTCGCACTGAGATGCACAACGCCGTCGCGGATCGGCGGCCAGGTGAAACGCCCCTGGTGCAACCACTTCGTTACCAACACCATGCCGCTGCCGTCCCACGCCAGAAGCTTCACTCTGTCCATGCGCTTGCTGCGGAACACGAAGACGTCGCCGCAATATGGGTTCGCGCGCAGTGCTTCGCTCACCAGCGCCGACAGCGTATGCACCGACTTACGAAAGTCGACCGGCTGGGCCGCCAGCACCACCTTGAGGTCTGACCGTAGAGCAATCACCGGATCCCTCGAAGCGCCGATAGCACCACCGAAAGCGTCGCCAGTTCCACCCCCGGCTCGACCCGGATGCGCGCCCCGTTCACCTCGATCTCGACCACTCCACAGACCTTGGCCGGCGGCGTGGCAATCTCCACGGGCTTCGTCTGTACCGGCGAAATACACTCGGACTTGCCAACCCTCCCGCCATCGCTCTCGGCGCCAATTTGGATAGGCACGAAGTTCTGGGCTTTGCCGGCCAGCGCCGCCGCTACCTGGCGGCGCCACACCGTGAGCAGTCCGCGAGAAACGCCATTGCGCCGCGCCACCTCGGAGATGTTCGCCCCCTCCTCAAAGCTCTCTGCCGCGATCCGGGCCTTCTCCTCGCTCGTCCACCGTCGCCGCCGGCGCTCCCCAGTGATCACCTCAACGCGGCGATAAGAGTCACCTTCCTGCCTGGCATCAAGCATGGCATTTGCCATCGCGCCACCTCCACCGATCAGCTCTTGCCAGCCTGTATCGCAGACAAGCTTCGTCACTGCGAGGTGAGGCCCTCATGCCGGTTACTTTGCAGCGAGAGAACGAGCGGCTGCGCATGGAGCGCGACATTTTAAAAAAGTCGATCGCGATCTTTGCTGGAACACGGACATGAGATTCCGCTTCATCGAAGATCGCCGCGCCGACTATCCGGTGA
>NZ_JBWBWM010000111.1:0-4930 GCF_056174665.1 Bradyrhizobium sp. WYCCWR15520 | reverse complement strand
GCAGCGGGCTACAACTTCCGGCGTCTCATCCGCTGGCTCGAGCTCTTGTTGCGCCAGTTCCTCGCCCAGCTCACGGTCCGACTTCAATTCGTCCCGAGTTGAAATCCGGCGTTCTTCACGGCCGACTGATTCCAAATCTGGTTTTTTCGGCGCGGTCGCGCCAGTGCTTGGGATCTTGTAGGTAGTTTTTCATGTCGGTCGTCTAAGTCACTGACAAGCCGCAGTCGGTCAGATCGACCACGACGTCGCTCGCAGAGATGACACCTCTCCGATGAGTGATCGCTAGCACAGTCACATCCTTCGCTAGGGTGCGTATATGGTCCATAATGTCCCGCTCGGTTCGTTCGTCGAGCGCGGAGCTAGCCTCGTCGAGAAGAAGGATCGCCGGCTGGCCATAGAGCGCGCGGGCAATAGCAACGCGCTGTCGCTCCCCGCCGGAAAGCTTCAAGCCGCGTTCTCCAACGGTTGTTTCAAATCCTTCTGGCAGCGCCTCGATCAACGGGAGAATAGCGGCTTCTTTCGACGCACCGCGAAGGCGTACCTCGTCGCGGGGCCGTCCTAACAAGATGTTGTCAGCTAGCGACTCATTGAGTAACATCACGTCCTGCGGCACGACAGCAACTGCGGCATACCAATCCGCGCGATCGATGCTCGCTATATCGGTTCCGTCGACGAGAATTCGGCCGTAGTCGGGCTCAATCGATTTCAGGGCGAGCTTAAAGATCGTGGACTTCCCCGAACCGGTCTCACCGACAAGAAAAGTAATCCCGCCGCGCCCGGCCTTAAACGAGACGTCGGTAACGCCGCGACCGTTGTCGTAGGCATACCCAATGCTCTCGAAAGAGAGCTGGCCAGCGGAGGGCTTGAAATCGTGAGCATGAGATGCTTGCCGCTCTTCTGGTGCGGCCCACAGTCTACCTAGAGGGATGAGGTCGGCTCGCGACCGCGCCACGTCAGAGATCGCCCTGGCGACCGTCTCGAAGGGCATATTGAGCTGAAGTAGAAGCGTATTGAATAGCACCATATCGCCGATGGTGACCCCGCCGGCGTGGTATTCAGGTATAAGAAGGAGAAGCGTGACCGCAAATTGTAGCGCGACGGCGAAGCCGAGCACGGCGATGTAGAGCAGTCGTTGCAACACGTAGGCTTGCCAGTTATCACGCACCTCCCGCGCCCTTATCATAAAGCGTTCGTTCATCCAGGAGTGACTGCCGAAATGGCGCAACGTGTCCATCGCGTTCATGACGTTACCGACGAACCGAGCATTCTCCTGTCCGGCTTCGACCGCCGCATCCACGAACGTGCGGGCCTGACGCGTGGAAATCCACGTCAATGCAATCGCGATTGCTCCATAAATGGCGACGATTGCAGCGATCTGGATATTGAGGAGCGCGCCGAGGGTAACGAGCGTAAGCAGAAGCTGCGTTGAAGCAGGGATGAAGACGACAATCCCAAGCTGGACCAGCGTCGTCAGTGCGCTGCGCCCGCGAGCGGCCGCACTCTGTATCTCCGCCGGATTGCACTCAAGAAAAAAGGCTGCGGTCTTCCTCAGGATGCGATCGAAGAAGCGAGTTGCAGCAATGAATCCTAGGTTCTCAGCTGCCATGAAGGAAAGATACTGCAGCATGCGCTGCAATGCAGAGGCTGCGCCCACCAAAACCGCGTATCCAGCGAAACCCCAAGCAACCTGCGACATGTCTTCGCTGCGCGGAAGACGATCAATGAGACACGAAAATACATAGGGACCTGCGACGCTGCTGGCGCTGGAGATCAGCACCACCGCCGCAACGATGAGAAGCAAGCGCCGATCGGATCGCCAGTACGCATGCAGAATTTCGGAAGCCGGCGACAATACGCTATCGTCGACCTGATCTGCGGCGGATCCAGGAAATGGGGCTTTGCTTGCACTAAGAGGGCTGACATAGCCTTGCGATCTGAATTCCATACGATCTCACGTAAAGATGCGGCTCTGCGTAATCTGCTGCCGTTTACCGTTACTAGACACCAACCCAATTCTGTCCAGCACCGTCATCCAACTGCCGACATTGGTAGGTTGTCGCCCGCCTTCTCACATGAGAGACTTTTTATTGTGGCTCGGCACGGTGCCGCGCCACTCTCTGTGGCTTTTACTGAAGCCTAGACTTGAGACGACGAGAAGCCCGATCACCCGGAGATTGACATGAAGAGCGCAACTGCAGACACGCCTAAGCGGCCATCGCGGCCCGATACAACTGACCTCCCCTTACCGGTGCTGCCACCTCCCACTATTGAGGGAGAGAAGGCCCCCTTCCCTAACGACAGCGCTAACCAGGGCTACCTTTAAGATCATTCGTCACTCCGTTACCGCCTCTCACACGAGAGGCGGTAACGTTTAAGTCCAGGAACAAATGCTCAAGGCCACTCTGAAAATAGGCGATCTGGAAAACGTCGATCCTGTGGTCAAAGGCTGTTCGATAGAGTTTGGTGAAAGCTACATCTGGCCATTCCAACATAAGAGCCTTGAGAGCTCGTTAGTGACGAACTCTGAGCAATGGTTCTTCGTCATACGCGAGCGTCAAGGAGTGGCGGACGGGGCCGGCATCCATTCGGCCGCCATAGCCCATGCGTCCACGGATCAGTTTCGTCAGCACTACCAAGACTGCATGCACTGGCCGCTCGATTTTATCGTGATCGAGGCGGCTCGCCGGGGTCCCCGGTTGCGTGTACGAGCAGGCCATATAGGCAGCCTCCCAATTTACTTCCACGTGGAAGAACGCACTCGTACGGTTACGCTTTCCTGGGATTTCGTGGATCTTTTGGATAAATCGCGAGCGATTGATGCAGAAATTATAGCCCATCATCTATCTATGAGAACGTTCTACTCTGCGCGACAAGCCTGCGTTGGTGTTAACCTGCTGACTGCTGGCGCGACCTTGTACGTCGACAGATCGGAAACGTCATTTGAGTACGGCGCGACAACTTCATCAGCCCCTGAGCTCTCTGGACGAGAGAAGAGCAATCATGTCCTTGAGTTTTCTGATACTCTTCAGGCGGTTGTTCGTTCGCGGCCGACGGCCTTCTGCGCAAGCGCTGTGGAGCTGAGCGGAGGAATGGACTCCGCTTCCGTCGCAATTGCTGTTAGCAAGAGCGTAGCATCGCTGGCATGTGGCGGGATACTATTGGGCGACGGGAGTAGCCCCAAGCAGATTGACCGCCGAGCGAGCATTTTGAGCGCACTGAATTGCCGCGATCACAAAGTTGAAATGCACGCCCACATGCCGGCGATTGATCTAGATCTTGACCTGAAAGGACGCTTGCCACTCATTTCAGAGTATTACCTTGAGGCGTTCGGGTCACTCTGGGATCGGTTTCGCGGTGATGGCTGCGAAATAATCTGGTCCGGCATAGGAGGAGACGAGCTTTGCGCTCGCTTCAGCAGCGACGAGGAGGAACCCAGATCTCCGTCTTCACCCCACCTGGATATCGCGCTTGGGCTTGCAGAAGACCTGTTGACGAAACGCGGGCTCGACGCCGCTCATTCATCCTTCCTTTTTAGCGCCCCCATCAGCGCCACTCTATCCACAACTCTGCTCGCAAGTCTTTGTCATGCTCGCCCACTCGCGACGCGAGGACTTTGGCCCGTCCGCCCATTCGGCGATCCGAGATTGATCAATTTTGGAGCGAAGCTTCCGTTTGCACTTCGCTCGGGCAAGGAACTTTTCCGTTCCTACTTGCGTGAGCGCTTGGGCTCTGACGTATTTCCACACGGTTACGCAAAGGAGACTTTCGCGCTTGTACTGCCAAAGGCGATTGCGGCTCGTGCGGACATGATTTCATCGCAGCTTGCATCTTGCGCCTTGGCCGACTTCGGCTTGGTTTCGCAAGAGGCTGTCATGGCGCTCTTGAACAGGGTGATAACAACACACGAATTTTCCGCGACAAGCACCTTGGCTCGTTTTTTATGGGCGGAACGTTTCGTTCGGCAACTCTGTTGATTGCACCATTGTCAGCGATTGTCCGTCGTCAGATGATTTGAGACTGATCAGGCGTTCTGAGAAGAGAGGCTCTGGCTCATCCGGGTTAGAGTTTAAGCAGCCTGCAGTTGATGCTGCAAGCGGCGGTTTGCGATGGTGTCGCGCTTGATGCGTTTTCGTTCTGCGAGGATCGCCTCGGCCCTGCCGAAGTAGACATCGGCTGGTGTGAGGTTGTCGATGCTCTCATGATAACGGACGTAATTGTAGTGTTCGACGAAGGCCCGGTGTTCGCCGTCAGGGCCTGTGAGACAAACAGAGGGATTTTGCGGAGGGAGGATTTCTGGTTCATCGTAGCCATCAGGAGCGAAGATGAAGCAGAAATCCGGACCGGGCAAAGCGCCGGCAGAACAAGTGCTAAAGGACATTCGGCGCCAGACCCGCCGGCAGTATTCGGCGGAAGAGAAGATCCGCATTGTACTGGAAGGATTGCGTGGCGAGGAGAACATCTCCGATCTTTGCCGCCGAGAAGGCATTGCCGCCTCGATGTATTACGGCTGGTCCAAGGAATTCCTCGAAGCCGGCAAGCGCCGCCTAGCAGGCGACACGGCGCGAGCTGCGACCTCCGGCGAGGTGAAGGATCTCCGCCGGGAGACTGCTGCCCTGAAGGAGGTCGTAGCCGATCTGACCCTGGAGAACCGTCTGCTCAAAAAAAGCATGAACGGAGATGGGGAGGACGAGGCATGAGGTATCCCGCCTCTGAGAAGGCCGAGATCATCCAGCTGGTCGAGCAATCGCATCTTCCGGCCAAGCGCACGCTGGACAAGCTTGGCATCCCACGCGCCACGTTCTGTCGCTGGTATGAGCGTTACCGCGAGGGCGGCAGCGCCGCGCTGGCCGATCATCGATCTCGACCGGAGCGGGTCTGGAATCGCATTCCGGACGATGTGCGAGCTCAGATCATCCACCTGGCGCTGGAA
>NZ_JBWBWM010000110.1:0-5037 GCF_056174665.1 Bradyrhizobium sp. WYCCWR15520 | reverse complement strand
CGCAGCGGGCTACAACTTCCGGCGTCTCATCCGCTGGCTCGAGCTCTTGTTGCGCCAGTTCCTCGCCCAGCTCACGGTCCGACTTCAATTCGTCCCGAGTTGAAATCCGGCGTTCTTCACGGCCGACAAGTCAGGGCCCGAGTGCATCCAGAGCGCAAACGAGCGATGCTCCTTCCCTTGAACCCGTGTGCCCCCGTGTCTGAGGAAGACAAGCTAGCGAAAAAGTCGCGCAACTTCTGGCAATCGTTTTGGAGAACAACATGGTGCTGCGCATGGAGTCCCCAGCTCCTCCGATCAAGGTGGAGAACTGGCTGCGTGGCCAGCCCCTCACGAGCTTCCAGCCGGGAAAAGTGTACATCGTCGAATTTTGGGCAACTTGGTGCGGACCCTGTGTGGCGGCGATGCCCCATCTGGTGCAGCTGCAAGATAAATACAAAGACGGCGGAGTTGAGGTCCTCGGAGTCGCGGCTTACGAACGAGCCCGAACCGCGGACGAGGCCCGAACCAACTTGGATGCATGGTTGACCGAAAACTTCTCAAATCTCAACTACCGGATCGGATTCGACTACACAGGGAACATGAACAAGCTTTGGATGGATCCCAGCTTTTCTGTCGGGGTTCCCACCTCGTTCGTAGTCGACCGTGACGGTCACATTGCCTTTATCGGTTTTCCAACGCAACTCCATGACGTTCTGCCAAAAATTCTTAACGGCGGCTGGCGCACCAGCGATGAAGCTAGAGCCGCCGATGCGGAGCGGATCGCCGAAGGCGAACGCACAGTGCAGGAAATGACGCGCAAGCGAGCGTTGACTGAGCCGATCTTCGCCAAACTTACGCCGGCGATGAAGGCGGAGGATTGGACGAAGGCGCTTTCGGCGGTCGAAGAGGCCGTCGCTGTGATGCCGGACGACGTCAACTTCCGCGTGCTCCATGCGGATCTGTTGCTTCACAAAATGCGCGACTTGCAGACCGGCTTGCCAGTCATGCGCCAATTGGTTCGCGACGCGATCGACAAAAAATCCGAGCTGTGGATGGCCGGGGCGGCGCGCCAACTCTTCGATCCGGCGAATGACAACTCCCACTTCCCGCCTGCCGAGCGCTTTGCGATGGGTAAGGAGTTGTCCGAACACATCCTGGCACTGAATCCTCCGCAAGGCGGCGACCGCTCCAAGTTCCTGTCCTATGGGGCGATCGCTCAGTATTATTTTGAGAGCGGCAACAAGAATCGAGCGATCGAGTTGGTCGAGGTGGCGCTGAAGTCGCTGGACGGTCCTGAGCCTATCCCCGACGAACTGAAACAGCACGTTATGTCGCTGTTGGTCCAAGCGCTCGCCAACTACAAGGGTGAGAAGGCTTGCTACGGGGCTCTTTGTGCGGCTCCGCAAGACGGGTTTCCGAAAGAGTCAAAGCGCAGGGGCCGGAAGAGAAGACATGAACAAGGGCAATAGTCGGAACTGCTCACAGGCCAATTCGTGCATTTCTCCGGTGGGCCAGTGGCAACTAAACATCATCGAGCACAGCGCTGGATCGTTTGCGGCAGGTTGGAGTTCAAATTGCGATGACCTCCGGCCGGATCGAGGCGGACGTGATCTTGTAGGTGAAGCCGCGCCGTCATCGCATGACGCAAACACTCTGACGGTCTTAACGTCTACATGAAAATGCCGAACGATTCCTTCGTCACCAAAATGCATCCTTGCGCACAGCCATGGCGGCGGCCGGACTTACGCGGCCATCACCATGCTTCTGCAGGCGGGCGACGATGAACCACGCCGATCCGCATGCCTGGCTCACCGTAACTATCGAACGGATTGCGCAGGGCTGGCCGATGTCTCAGATCGATGTTCTCAGCTTGAGGAACCCTCAAAACTTGAACTCAGCTACGCTAGCGCAAAGAGGGAGTGAAATGGGCAGAAGATTTCAATCGCAGCCCCCAAACTCCGGGCATTATTGCGTCGCCTCGGACAGCGGCGCCAAGGATTTGGCACATCGCGTCTGGATCGAAAGGGTCTTACGCCGCGCGTGGCAGAAACCGCCGGCGCCATGATGGTTCAAAATGACAAACCACCCACCGCAATCGGCGTGGTGATCCCGTTCGTGTTCCGTCACTGGCTAAAGCAGCCCGTCCGCCTTGCGATCGTCCTCGTCGGCTTCTTAGGGGCAACGGTGGCCGACTTGTTCATGCCGGTCTATTCCGGCCATTTGGTCGACGCGCTGATATCAGGTCCGTCCGACCAGGCAGCACGGCAGGCGGCGTTCGTCGCCTTCGGCGGCATTCTCGCGCTTGGCCTGCTCTCGATCATATTCCGGTTTACAGGCTTGCAGGCGATCGTGCCGTTCACGCTGAAGACGATGTCGGATGTAGCGCGAGAGGCCTTCATGCGGGTGCAGCGGTTCTCGACTGACTGGCACGCCAACTCTTTCGCCGGCTCCACCGTGCGCAAGATCACGCGCGGCATGTGGGCCCTCGACCTGCTCAACAACACGATCCTGATGGCGTTGTTGCCGTCTCTGGCCGTGCTCGTGGGCTCGATGATCCTGCTCGGTCTGCGTTGGCCGATCCTCGGCGGGGTGATCGGCCTCGGCGCGGTGATCTATGTCGCGATGACAATGGCATTCACGATCGGCTATATCGCGTCGGCGGCGCGCGTCTCCAACACCTGGGACACCAGGCTCGGCGGCACGTTGGCAGACTCGCTCACCTGCAATGCTGTGGTGAAATCCTTCGCGGCGGAGGAGCGCGAGGATGCTCGGCTTGACCGTGTCGTCAGCCGCTGGCGGAAGCGGCTACTGCGCAGCTGGCTGCGTTACAGCGCCACCAGCACAGTGCAGCTTGTGATGCTGCTGTGCTTCCGCGCTTCCGTGATCGGCGGCGCCATCCTGCTCTGGATAGCGGGACGCGCCTCGACGGGCGACGTCACTTACGTGCTGACGAGCTACTATGTCATCCACGCCTATTTGCGGGAGGTCGGCATGCACATCAATAATCTGCAGCGCTCGGTGAACGACATGGAGGATCTTGTCACCATCCATAGCGAACCGTTCGGCATTGTTGATGCGCCCGATGCCAAGCCGATGGACATTCTGCGCGGAAGGATCACGTTCGAAGATGTGACTTTCCTTTATATCGGGCATCACGCGCCGCTCTACGACGGATTGTCGATCGACATTCGCGCCGGCGAGCGCGTCGGTCTGGTCGGCCGTTCCGGCTCCGGGAAGACCACGTTCATCAAGCTGGTGCAGCGGCTCTACGACGTCTCCGGCGGCCGTATCCTGATCGACGGCCAGGATATCGCGAAAGCGACGCAGCAATCGTTGCGCAGCCAAATCGCGATTGTGCAACAGGAGCCGATCCTGTTTCACCGCTCGCTGGCGGAGAACATCGCCTATGGCCGGCCCGGCGCCAGCATGGCGGCGATCGAGCAGGCGGCGCGGCTTGCCAACGCGCACGACTTCATCGTGCACCTGCCGAAAGGCTACGGGACGTTGGTGGGCGAGCGCGGCGTAAAGCTATCAGGCGGCGAGCGGCAGCGTGTCGCGCTGGCGCGCGCGTTCCTCGCCGACGCACCGGTCCTGATCTTGGACGAGGCGACCTCCAGCCTCGATACGGAATCGGAGGCGCTAATCCAAGAGGCTATGGAGCGGCTAATGAAGGGACGCACCTCGATCGTGATCGCACATCGGCTGTCGACGGTGCGCAGCCTCGATCGCATCCTGGTATTCGACCGTGGCGAGATCGTCGAGCAGGGCACCCACGGCGCGCTTATTGCGCGGCCGGGCGGCATCTATCGCGGGCTGTTTGAGCGGCAGGCCATCGAGCTCGGTCGGATCTCGGCGGCAGGCCAGACTAAGGCATGGCTGGCCGCATCCTCGCAGTTTTAGCGTTATCTACGTTGGCTGCAGCTGATTCGCATCGCGCTGGTTAGTCCTCCGGCATCGCATCGATGATCATCGGGAAGTTGTAGGACTGTCTTTGAGGGAGACCGTCTCTAAAGCGGGCACAGAGCGAATGAAGGACAATCGGAGAAGGGCCTTTTTGCTGGCGAGTGTTATGACCAAAAGGGAAGAAAACTATTCGGCCGTCCTCAAGCGAGATGTGAATGTCCTGGAGGTAGTAGTGGCAGTGTTGACCAAAGCTGCTTTCGAGTTTTGTGCGACTGTTTCAGGATAGCGAATTTCTCAAGATCCCGTCTGGCGACCTTAAATTGCGCCAACTGGATAAACGTCTTGAGCGGCGGATCTAGTGTTCATGCACCGACTACGAGAGACTTTTCCAAGACCAGATTGTTATCAATTAAAGCCAGGGAACCTCGTCATCCTTTTGGCATCATCCTTAGCAGGCTGACCTGCCGCTAAGAATTTCCTCCAGAAGGATTTAGAGTCCGCCCTGACGAAGGACGGACAGATGAAGCGGAAGCGGTTTACGGAAGAGCAGATCATTGCGGTGCTGAAGGAGCATGAGGTCGGCGCTAAGACCCCCGATCTGGCTCGCAAGCATGGGATCTCTGAGGCGACGTTCTACAACTGGAGGGCCAAGTTCGGCGGCATGGAAGTCTCCGAAGGCAGGCGGCTCAAGGCGCTCGAGGACGAGAACGCCAGGCTGAAGAAGCTCCTGGCCGAGCAGTTGCTCGATGCGGCAGCGCTGCGGGAGCTACTCTCCAAAAATGGTAGGGCCCGCCCGCCAAGCGCGCCGCAGCGGCGCATCTGCAGGCCAGGCTCGGTCAGTCGGACCGGCGGGCCTGTTTGATCGTCGGGGTGGATCGGAGCATGATCCGCTACCGCTCGCGCAAGCCGGCTGACGCCGAGCTGCGGGCTCGCTTGCGTGAGCTTGCTGGCGAGCGCGGGCGATTCGGTTGTCGCCGGCTGTTCGTCCTGCTGCGGCGGGAGGGCGAGCCGTCCGGCATCAAGCGAATCCGTCGGCCGTGAAGAACGCCGGATTTCAACTCGGGACGAATTGAAGTCGGACCGTGAGCTGGGCGAGGAACTGGCGCAACAAGAGCTCGAGCCAGCGGATGAGACGCCGGAAGTTGTAGCCCGCTG
>NZ_JBWBWM010000109.1:0-5231 GCF_056174665.1 Bradyrhizobium sp. WYCCWR15520 | reverse complement strand
GCGAGACGCGGCTTCACTTCATTGTAGAGGTAGCCAGCGGCGTAGGCGGGATTGTGCCAGCCATCAATGGTCGTGCGGGAAGTCAGGGGCATTGTGCCCGACACCGACGAACTGATGGCCACCGTCTCCGGCTGAATTTCGGTGATCAGCAGGTCGCAGCCCTTGGCGTACGTTATTGTCAGCGAATTGGGGCGACCATCTCCGGTGAACGCCACGCACATGCCGTTCCAATCAAGACGATAGGCTGAGGCACCATCGCTCCCATGGGATTGTTGCCAATGGGTGATCCTTACACCGTTCTTTTCGTAGGCCACACCTCCGTCATTTCTGTAGTCAAACTCGTTGACTTCGATGTCATAGCCTTTGCCAATCGGGCTACCGGCACTGAAGTTCTCCATGTGCCAAAACAACATCTCCTTCATATGATGCACCATATGATTGATGCCGTGTTTCGGGGTTCGTCCAGAGGGGCCGTTAATCCGGAAGGTTTCATGCCAGCGGCCACCCCAGGCACCAAACACGAAGGCATACGGCACAGAAGCGAAATGATCCCAGTGCAGATGGGTAATGAAGATGTCGTTGATCTGATTCAGCGGTACGCGGGAGGCCAAATAGTTAGCGATGGAGCCGGGCCCGAAATCGAAGATGAAGCGGTCGCCGTTGCCAAGCTCGACATAGATCGACGTGCCCATTTGGCCTGGTCGCGGCAACGGCGAACTCCCCATGAAGGTGACGCGGATTTCCTCCGGCTGCACCTCTTCCGTACCTGGGGTCCAGTTGGCTGCGCTCTTCAGCCACGACATCGGTGCGATGCCGTCAAACATGAGCCCTTCCTTCCAACGTCCGAGTGGTCGGCCAGCCGTGGCAATATCCTGCAGGATCTTCGGGTCTGCCTGAAACCCCTTCCTCTCAAGCTCCTGCAACTGCTCTGGAGTGATCGAGAGGCTGGGCACCTGTGCGGGAGATACTGAATGTAGACTGATCATCGCCAGGACAATCAGGATTATTCGTGCCGGGGTTTTCATCTATTCTCTCCCTTTCGTGATGGCACTCTGTCAGAAAACGGAAGAAGCCACGGAGAGTAATGTTGTGCTGCGGACTAAATCCGTGGCTCCGGCGCGCCGGATGGTGACCAAGTAACGAAATCAATAAAGCAGCGATGCTCCCGCGGCGAGCCTTACAGGCGAAAGCGCCACAGCGCCGGGTCATGGCAACACCCCGGAAAAGCGGTAGCATGGCTGCCCTAACTGCTTTGTGGCTTCCAAGCGGTTTAGAGAAAGCCTAACGTCGCGTTAAATCGAATTATTTGAGACATCACCTGCGTCCAATATCTTTGACCAGGTCCTGCGCTGAACTGATATCCTGCCGCAATATTTCACCGGATTGTAGGAGCGCGCTGATGCTGTTCCGTTTGTCCTCCATTTCCGGAGCCGTGCTGGCTTTCGTTTGTGCTGCAGGCGCGTTTGCCACGACTGTCACGGCAGAAGATGCAACCACGGATATCGGCACGCTTGACAAGGAGACGGCCGACAAGGCGTTCCCCACCAAACCGCCTTACTCGCCATATGCGGGACGCAATTTCCCGACACGGCCGTACTTCGGCGACACGCACACGCACACCTCTTACTCGATGGACGCCGGCGCGTTCGGAGCTCGGCTCGGCCCAAAGGACGCTTATCGCTTTGCCAAGGGCGAGGAAGTTATCGCTTCCAGCGGACAACGCGCGAAACTATCGCGACCGCTGGATTTCATGGTGGTGACGGATCATTCAGACGGCATGGGCTTTTTCCCGCAACTGATGGGAGGCGATCCGACCCTGCTGGCAACGCCGCAAGGTCGGAAGTGGTACGACGAGATCACTTCGGGCAAGGGTGCCCAGGCCGCCGTTGATATCATTACCAGCTTCGGCAGGGGCCAACTGCCCAAGGGCTTTCCCACGCCGGGAACGCCGGCCTATCGCAGCGCCTGGCGCGAAACGATCAAGGCGGCCGACGAAGCCAATGAACCGGGCCGTTTCACTGCTTTCATCGGCTATGAATGGACCTCCGGTGAGGGTGGTAACAACCTTCATCGCAATGTCATCTGGCGCGACAACGGAGCCAAGGCGAGCCTCATCGAACCCTTCACGACGCAACCGCCGCTTGGCAGTGCGAATCCTCGTGATCTCTGGAAATGGATGGCGATGGTCGAAGAAAAAACCGGCGCCGAACTTCTCGCGCTTGCGCACAACGGAAATCTGAGCAACGGCCGGATGTTTCCGATCATCGAGTCATTCAACGGAAAACGAATCGACCGCGAATATGCGGAGAACCGCGTGCGCTGGGAGCCGCTTTATGAAGCCACGCAGATCAAAGGCGATGGCGAAACCCATCCATTTCTTTCGCCTAACGACGAGTTCGCGAACTTTGAGCGCTGGGACAAGGGTAACCTTGATCTCACCGTAGTCAAAAAACCTGACATGCTTGAGTTCGAGTACGTCCGCTCGGCACTGAAAAACGGCCTCAAGATGGAAGCTGAACTAGGCGTAAATCCTTACAAGTTTGGTCTGGTCGGCAGCACCGATGCTCATACCGGGCTTGCGGGGGTCGAGGAGGATAACTTCTTCGGCAAGACATCTTCTGCCGAACCAAGTCCCGACCGGGCGACGCATCCCTTCGCCAAAACCGACAAGGGCGTCATCATGGGCTGGGAGCAGACGTCATCCGGCTATGCTGCGGTATGGGCCACGGAGAATACCCGCGAGGCGATTTTCGACGCCATGAAGCGGCGCGAGACCTATGCCACCACCGGTCCGCGCATGGCCGTTCGCTTCTTCGGCGGCTGGGATTTTGAGGCTGCGGATGCCAACAACCGCATGCCGGCCCGAATTGGCTATACCAAGGGCGTGCCGATGGGCGGAGACTTGAGCGGCGCCCCAAATGGAAAGTCGCCCACCTTCCTTGTCGCCGCGTTGAAGGATCCGATCGGCGCAAATCTGGACCGCATCCAGGTCATCAAGGGCTGGGTCGGAAAGGACGGCCAGACCCAGGAACGAATTTACGACGTCGCAGTATCCGGAGGCCGCAAGATCGATGCCGATGGCCGCAGCAGAACAGCGGTCGGAAGCACCGTCGATGTCGCCAACGCGACATGGACCAACACGATCGGCGCGGGCGAGATGATTACAGTCTGGAAGGATCCCGACTTCGATCCGGCGCTACGCGCCTTCTACTATGTGCGCGTGATCGAAATTCCGACTCCGCGTTGGACGGCCTATGACGCAAAATACTTCGGTATCAAGATGCCGGCGGAAGCTACGATGACCACCACAGAACGCGCATACACTTCACCGATCTGGTACACGCCTTGATCGCTCGGCTGCTGAGGGAGCCATTACTCCAGTTCCTCGCTCTCGGTACAATGCTGTTCGCGCTCTACGGCCTGGTCGGCAAGCAAAGCGCGGAGGCGCCCGAGAAGATCGTCGTTTCCGCCTCGCGGATCGCCAACCTTGGCGACGGATTTGCCCGGACGTGGCGGCGACCGCCAAGCGAGCAGGAACTGCAGGGCCTGATTGAGGACTACATCCGCGACGAGGTTTTCTACCGCGAAGGCAGGGCGGCTGGACTGGACCGCGACGACGCCGTCATTCGCCGCCGTGTGCGGCAGAAGATGGAATTTCTCGCCGAGGACATGTCCGTACCGGAGCCGAATGATGAGCAGCTTGCGGCCTATCTCGCAGCCAATCCGGAGCGCTTCAGGGCCGAGGACCATCTCACATTCCGTCACGTCTTCCTGAGTGCTACGCGGCGCCAGAATACCATCGACAGCGATAGCCAACAGGTTGCCAGCATCCTGGCTCGCGCCGACGCGGCTGTAGATACAGCGGCACTTGGCGATCCCTTCCTGCTTGGCGAGGAGTTTCGTGGCGTCTCGACAACAAAGGTAATGAACCAATTTGGTGAAAGGTTTGCCAAGCGGATACTCGCCCTGGAAGAGGGCCGCTGGCAGGGACCGGTTGCTTCGGGCTTTGGGCAGCATTTCGTCTTTATCAGCGAACGAGTGCCAGGAAGCCTGCCACCGCTCGATGATGTCCGACCAGCCGTCCGCCGAGAGTGGGCGAATGCGCGGCGCCTTGAGGCGGAACAGAAGCTTTATGCCTCGCTGCGGGAGCGCTACGAAATCGTGGTGGAGGAGCCTCGGGAGAAGGCGGCGGAGGCCGCCAGCCGATGAATCGCTTCCGTTTTCTATTTGCCGTTCTGACGGTGCTGCTGCCGCAACTTGCCTTCTCGGATGAACTTCGGCCTGGCTATCTTGAAATGCGCCAGACCAGCCCTGACGCCTATAACCTGCTTTTTAAGATCCCCGCGCGGGGGGACGATTTGCGGCTCGCGATCTACATCAAACTGCCTGAAGGCACTCAAGATGTAGCGCCGCCACGGGCGTCATTTAGCGAGGGGGCCTATGTCGAACGCCGCAGCATTCGGCGGGATGGAGGGCTCGCCGGGCAGACGGTATCGATTGAGGGCCTGTCGGCCACATCGACTGATGTACTGGCTCGGATAGAAAGCCTTGCAGGCGCAATACAGACCGAGCGGCTTTCCCCGACGAAGACAGCATTTATCATTCGCGCCGTGCCCGGCGCTGGAGAAGTGGCGGCGACCTATCTTCGCCTTGGCGTCGAACACATTCTTTTCGGCTTCGATCACCTGCTCTTTGTGCTGGCGCTGGTGATCCTCGTTCGAGGCTGGGCCCGCGTCGCCCTTACAGTGACAGCATTCACCATCGCGCACAGCATTACGCTTGCCGCGGCAACGCTCGGTTTCGTGAACGTGCCGGGTCCGCCTCTTGAAGCAACCATAGCGCTTAGCATTATGCTTGTTTCGGCCGAGATTCTAAATGCGCGCCGCGGAAAGCCGAGTCTGACAGAGCGTCTGCCATGGCTGATTGCCTTCAGCTTTGGTCTCTTACACGGTTTTGGCTTCGCCGGAGCGCTGGCGGAGGTGGGATTACCTCAACATGCGATCCCCGTTGCGCTGCTGTTTTTCAATATTGGGGTGGAGGTCGGGCAGCTTATCTTTGTCGCCGCAGTGTTGTCGGTCATATCGTTGTTACGCTATGTGACCTCACAATTATTGCAGCCAGTGCGGATACAGCCAGCCCTTGACCGGCTGGATGTGGCCGTCGCCTACGCCATAGGCATCGTAGCGGCCTACTGGCTGGTTGAGCGCACTACGGGCTTTTTTGTGTAGCCG
>NZ_JBWBWM010000108.1:0-5896 GCF_056174665.1 Bradyrhizobium sp. WYCCWR15520 | reverse complement strand
ACAGGATTACTCTCGTCAATGAAATCATCGAGGCATTCGGGCAACAGCGTCCATTGCCCACGATCCGCCTCTTCAACGAAGCGCCTCATCAATTCCCCCCGCAGAATCACGAGGGAATCATACCAGCTGGCACAGCGTTTTCACACAGCCAGGGTCAACAGGCGACCTCGCCGATCCATCGGCGCTAGTCCGCTCCACCCCACAAATCGGACATCTGCGCGCTCGTCGCGCAGGTCAGCAACGGGCCATGAGTAGACATCGGAACTTGGTCGACCACCTCGTTAGCGGCGATTTCTGAATCGTGAAGTGAGACGGGCTCGGCGGCGGGATGCGGCAGCTTCTGCCGACCACGCAACGGAATTACTGCTTTGCCCCTGCGGCGATGGCGGTCGCCATGTACTTCGAATAGAATTCAGCGACCCGCGCGCGCCACATGCCGACGAACGCCTCCGATGTCACCTTGTCCACCGATTTCCACGCCTTCTTGAGGGCCGGAAGGGTGTTGCCCCAGATCGCGCGTTTGCACCACTTCTCGCCCTTCTCCCTGCCTTCGCTGGTGGCGCACATGGATTTCCAGGCGATGCGATCGGGCTGGCTGATGTGCTCGGCGGCGCCTTCCCAGCCCTGCTGATGGATCAGGTAAAGATCGTTCAAGTCCGGCTTCCGGTGCGTGATCCATTCGAACAGGATGCCTTCGGTAATGACCTTGTAGGCGGCCGCAACGGCATTGTCGCGGGACTGCGAATCTGCCCAAAGCCGAATTTGCTGAACTCATATTCGCTCAGCTGAAACAGGCCGATATACGACCCGGTGCGTTGATTGGGGTTGAAACCGGACTCGATCTTGGCAACCGCTTTCATGAAATTGAAATCGAGACCGAACGCGTCGGAAGCACGTTTGATTTCCTCGACCGGCGTTCCGACCGGGATGTCCTTGAGCGAACGCAGGACGGTCTCCGCCGGCTTCTCGGCGGGCGGCACTTCGGACCAGACGTAATAGATGAGATATTGGAAATCCTGCGTCGCCGACGCTGGGTTGGAGGCAACACCGGTCTCATCGCTCGTTGTCGGCGCCGGTTGGGTGGCATCATAGTGACCGAACGGTACCGATCTTGTCCCGATCAAATCGTCGCCTGCTTTGGCGTGGGCCGACGATGGACCGGAAGCAGCATCAGGCATCGAGCCAAGCGTGACTTCCTGCAATGGCGGCTCGGGGGCGGGCTCGGGCTGCGGCCGCGGCAGGGCCTGCATCATCTGCTCGCGTAGCTTGACCAGACCGTCGAGGCGGTCGGACTCCAGCGCCGGCGCTTCGTACGGTTGCTCGAGCGAGGCGATCTCGGCGGGGCGCAAGGCGCGTTGGTGGACCGCAACCAGGATTAGCGTACCTATCGCCGCACCGGTGAAGATGACCCTGAAGGCGAGCATGGCAGCGAGCTTTCCATGCGCAACGGGGCGACAACATGGCGAGATCACGGCCGAGCCCGGAAAGTGTCCGAATCACGTATCAGCCAAGCGTCGGAAGCGGACTTAAGCGGGCCGCTGCCCATGTCCGCCTTGGGGGTCTTGGCTGTGTAAAAACGCGAAGACGCTCAATCGCGATAGAAGAAGTTATTCGTCCGAGACCGCCTTAGTCGCTCAACGCGCAAGCGGATTGAACTTAGAGGTCGAACTGGAAAAATATCATTCTTCGCCGCGTTTCGATTTTTGAGCTTTTACACAGCCAGGGTCATAAGCTGCACTCGCAGCCTGTCTCCGGCACTTCCGTTCTGCTCCCGAGAACCGACATTGCCCTTCGTGCTCGGCATGTCTCCAACGGGCAAAAACAGACTCATGCGCTGCTGCAAGCAGGTCCTATTCGATCACCTGATCGGCTCGCAGCAATATGGAGGTGGGCATCGTTCGAATGTCGACGGCTCGGCTTCAGGGGCACCACAAGATGTAGCTGGGACAACAGCCCGAGCCCCAGTGCCGGCGCGAAAAGCTGTCCTTCTTACCGGCAAAGGTAGTAGAGGTTGATCCATGTCAGATCTTGGACAAGCTCGACGTTCCACGCTTCTCGACGCTGCCTGGCGGACAGCATACCGCGTCGGTTTCCCGATTGCCCGCATCTGGTGGCGACTGCGGCACCAGCAGCATGAGGGGGCCCTTGTGGCTGTCTACGTCGGTCAGGCGCTACTGCTGGTGCGCTCGTCGTATAGGATCGAGTGGAACTTCCCCGGCGGCACTGTCCGGCAGGGTGAGACGCCTGAAGTAGCGGCTCGGCGCGAGCTGGCAGAAGAGATCGGCCTCGCCGGAGCATTCCCGCTGGTCGCCGTGGGCGACGCCTGGGGCCTCTGGGACGGGCGAAAAGATAAAGTGCATTTCTTTGAACTACGACTGGATCAGCTACCCGAGTTACAGCTCGACAACCGCGAGATCATCGGCGCACGGCTGATATCGCCGAGTGAGTTGCGCGGCATGGCGCTGACCGGGCCGGTCGCCGTCTATCTCGACAGGACGATTCCGCCGGGCTGCCACTCAGAGTGACCGCGCAACGCTACTGCGATGTTCACGATCCTTGAAGGCTGAAAGCTTCCGACCGACGCGAGCGGATGGCGACCGATGGTGCGAATGTCAATGACACGGCTTAAGAGCGACAACCATACCCTACCACATCATTTGCATGAGAGGCCGTGTTGTGTGTCACAGCAAAGATTGGGCCCCCCATGTCTGAAACGGGTCACAAGCGGCGGTCCGACCGCCCAGCTCGTCAGGTCCGGTTCTCCTCCGAGAGCGGCCTTTGCGATGTCTCATAGGCAGTTCGGCTGAGGGCCAAAAGGGGTCATTCCGGCATACCGGCCAGTCGATAAGCTTCTTCCAACATCCTTACGTCCTCGGCGCGACGAAATGGCAGGCGTCTCATTCTTGAAATGCTTTGTGTCGGATCCAATTCCAATAATCGCGCGCAGCTTTTTCGCGCGATCTCTTGTCTTCCCAGCATCGCCTGGGCGGCCATCATTGCCCGATGAATACTGGGAAGATTTGGTCTTAGCCGCATTGCCGTCGCCGCACAGGCCAGGCTGTCTTCGTATTGGCTCGCGAGGAAATGCGCAGTAGCCATGGCCACGTGAGCCAGAAACATGCGTGGATCGAGCGGGCTCAGGCGCACGGCCAGGCTGCATTGCTCGATAGCAATGTGCGGGTTTCCAAGATAGATTTGCGCGTAGCCGCTCCAAATTCGTGCGGCAACCATGTTTGGATCGAGATCGATTGCGCGCAATAGAAACGCCGCTCCATCATCCAGATCACCGACGACGTCGACGAGTGCCCACCCCGCTAGTGTAAGTACCGTGGGATCGTGTGCATCCAGTTCAAGCGCGTGTCTGGCGAAGCGTCTCGTCTCGGCTATCCCGGGAGCAAGACCCCAGGGAAATGCCCTGCGCTGAGCGTGAAAATTGGCGGCGAGCGCATAGGATAGAGCCAGGCCAGGATCGAGGCCAATTGCAGTCTCAGCGTATTTGAGCCCCTCGGCGTTGGCCTCCGCGGTATATTTGTAAGTGCAAGCGAGGGCTCGCAGCACATGATCGTAGGCTTGGAGATTCTCGGTCGGCTTGCGCTGTATCCGGTCAAATTCTGCCTGCAATAGTCTCGGAGAAATCGCACCTATTACGCTATTTGTAACGCGATCCTGCAGGTCAAAAATGTCCTCGAACTCGGAATCAAATTTATCGGCCCAAATATGAGCACCGGTTGTAGCGTCGATGAGCTGAGCCGTGATTCTGATTCTCTTACTAGTTCTGCGGACACTGCCCTCCAAGACGTATCTAACGCCCAACTCCCGTCCTACCTCCTTGAGGTCGACCAACCTGCCCTTATAGGTGAAGGATGAGTTTCGTCCAATTACGAACAATAGCCTGGATCGTGATAACCCGGTAGTGATGTCCTCAACGATACCGTCAGCAAAATACTCCTGCTCCGGATCGCCGGAAATATTCTGGAACGGCAAGACGGCAATTGAGGGTTTGTCCGGCAACGGGAAGCCGGGTCTCGGAATTTGCGACGCTGCCTCGACGGCGCCCCTGTCTGCGGGTCCCGGCGCAACTCGGACAGCTCCGACGAACCGAAAGCCCCTGCGCGGCAGCGTCCTTATGAGCCGCTGCTCCCCGCCGGAGTCGCCAATCGAAGCGCGAGCAACGTTCAGGCGCGTCGTGAGAGCCGCCTCGGAGACGATACGCCCCTTCCAAACGGCATTGATCAAGTCGTCCTTACTGACGACGCGTTCCCTGTTGCGGATGAGATAATCGAGGAGTTCGAAAACCTGCGGCGCGACAGATACAGTGTCCGATCCACGGAGTAGCTCGCGCCGGTCGGTGTCGAAAGAGTAATCCTCGAAAAAATACCGCAACGTGTCATTCCTCGGGGCGGATTTCCGAACATCAGAAGACGCCAAATACGACAGCAACCCAAAATATAAGAGGTTGGTGAGGTAAATGTAAGCATTCGATCAAGCGAAGCATCCCAGCCTTGGCATTATCGCCCGGTGAAAGCTCGGCCCGGGAGATAGCCCAATGAATGCGGCTCAAGATGCAATCGGACTGGGGAGGACGACCGCCTTAACGCGACCCGTCTCTTTCAGGAAATATTGGCATGCATTTCAAGATTGGCGCACAGGCAAGAAGTTACAAAGCACTTTGGATGAACTCAGCGATCGGGAGCTGAATGATATCGGCATCACGCGTGGTGAGATCGCGTACGTCGCCTCAAACCCATCCATTGAGCCGCGCGGTATTTTTACGGGATCCGTTTGACGGTCCACGAATGCTCGCCTCGCCGGCGTATCTCGCATCGGATCTATTGTGATGTGGGCATGCGGGCCGGGCCAGCAAAACAAGTGAATAGGATATCACATGAACTATCAATCGGCAGATTATGTTTTTGGCGGCAACCAGACTGAACTCCAACGTTTGCTGATTCAAGCTCAGGGGCTTGAGCCAGAGGCTCGATGGCTCCTCGACCGCATCGGCATTGAACATGGTTGGCACGCCGCAGACATTGGCTGCGGCCCAATCGGGGTGTTGGACCTGCTGTCGGATCGTGTTGGCAGGTCGGGAGAAGTTGTAGGCATCGAGCGCGAGGAGCGTTTTGCCGAGATGGCGCGGAACGAGATCAAGCGGCGTGAACTGAATAACGTCAGCGTGATTCTCAGCGATGCTTTGGGAACAGGCCTCGAAAAAGAATCATTCGATCTGATTCACGAGCGGCTGGTTTTTATCAACGTTCCCGAGGCTAACCAGAAAGCACTTATCACAGCGATGCTGGCGCTCCTGAAGGTCGGTGGCACCATCGTGCTACAGGACTACGACCGCGTATCCTACGTCTGCTACCCGGAACATCCGTCGTGGACGCTGTTGCGGGGTCTGTATGACGAAGCCTTCCGACTCGGCGGCGGCAACGGAGCTACCGGGCGAATGCTGCCTTGGCTGCTAAAGGCTGCAGGGGTTCGAAATGTCCAGACCAAAGTGCATGTGAGAACCGTTGAAGTCGGCGAAAGCCGACGGACGCACCACCTGTCAATGCTTGAGGTGATGCATGACAAGATTCTTGCTCTGGGAAAAGTTAGCGAAATTGAACTAAGGGACCATAAGAAGGCACTCCTTCAGCATCTTACCGATCCAGACACGGTGCTGATCGATCGTCTGCTAGTGCAGGCGTGGGGAGTTAAACCGCCACCAAACTAAATCTAGCACGCAAGTCGCTCTCCTCCGCAAGCCTGAGTCCGAAATGTCCGAGATGGGTCTTGGCCGTGTAAAAACACCCTTCCCAGGGAAGCCGGTGAGAAGCAAGGATCGGCTCGGTCTCAGGCCACGATCGCAGCCATCAGCGGCTTGGTCCCGACGATGTTCATGACCCGTGTCAGA
>NZ_JBWBWM010000107.1:0-5978 GCF_056174665.1 Bradyrhizobium sp. WYCCWR15520 | reverse complement strand
CAACGTCGATCCGTTCGCCTGGCTCACCCTCACGCTTCAGCGTATCGCCAACGGCTGGCCGAGCAGCGAAATCGACGCGCTTATGCCATGGAACCACGCCGCCTGACGGCCTCAGCTTGCCGCTTACGGTGCGATCATCTGGACAGCGGCATCAAGGGCAGCGGCAAGAGCGTCCATGATCCGGCCACCCACACCCGCCCGCCGCCAGCGAACGAAGCGGTTCTAGCATGTGGTGTACGGACCAAACATTTCGGGAAGATCACGCCAAGGCGCTCCGGAGCGCAAGACCCAGAAGATGCCATTGATGACACGAAGGTCATTCACCCGAGGAAACGCCATCCGGCAGCATGGGCTTGATGGCAATCCATTCTTGGTCGGCGAGCGCGTAGCTCACCCCTATGGTCGACTATTGGATCAGTTAAGTCTAAACTTGCCCAACAAACAAGCTCCCGCTTAATCCTCTCGACTCACGATTGTCCTAGCCGGTCTGGCACCGATCGGAAGCGGGCGCGAGGATTTCATCGGCACTCGTTGAGAGATTATAAATGCTTGTGCGAAGGTGAGCTTGCTTGTGACCAAGTCGTCGGCGTTACTTCATCATCACTTCGACCTCTGCACGAAAAGCCTGGCGCGAGGCGTCTCGTGAATAGAACATATGGCCGCCGGGAAAGACTACAAGCTTGACGCGAGGTGACGAGGCAAATGGCGGCAATTGATCGAGCACGATCTGTGATTCGAGATAAGGCGTGACGAGGTCAAACAGGCCATGCCCGACCAGCAATTTCAACTTCCGGTCCGTTGCCAGGATCTGGCGCAGCTCCGAAACCGACTCCGGAGGGCTGCGGCCGAAATCCCAAGCCTGCGCGACCGTGCGGTTGAGCAGCTCATACGAGCCGTCCGGCCGCCAGTTAAGCTTGCGCGTAAGGAGGTCGACAGTGGCGCTGGTCAGAGGCGCCAGCAGCGTATCGCTCGAGGGATCGCCGGAAAGGCGGAAATCGGAGTCCGGATACGGATCGAGGCCGCGCACCGAGGCGTCATAATTGCCGATTAACTTGCCGTTCTTACGATCGAACTCACGGCGGAACTCGGCAAGGTCGAAACGGCCCGCGAGCCTGCGACTCACCGCCTGGTCGATGCCGGTCAGCGCCGCGGTCTTGTCGGCCAGACGCGTGGTCGCTTCCTTGTCCGCCTGGCCTTTGATGAGATCGCTCAGAAACTCGCCGCGTGCATAAGCTTCCACGTCGGCGAGATCGGCTCGCTTTACCGGACCCTTGGCTTCACGTAGGGTCGCGACATAGCTTGGCAGCCTTGCGACGTATTGCAGCAAGCTCGTGCGGGCAAACTGGCTGGAGTCGAACACTGGCGAGAGCATGATCAAGCCCTTGACGCCTATGCCCTGCCGCATCTGTAACTGGTCGACAACCTTTGGCCCGCGAATGCCACCATAGCTTTCACCCGCGATGTACTTCGGCGACAACAGCCGGTCATGCTTTTCGAGCCAGCGGCGGACCACCAGCGCGAGCGCGTTGACGTCGCCCTCAACGGAATAGAGCCGCTTGCGCGCATCATCGCCGGTCCCGGTCCCCTCGAAACGGCTGTAGCCGGTGCCTACGGGGTCGAGAAACACCAGATCGGTGAAATCGAGCCAAGTTTCCGCGTTTGGCCTCACCTCCGGAAATGTCGATGGCGTGACCTCGTCAGCATTGATCGGCAACCGCCACGGTCCGGCACTGCCGAGCTGCAGCCAGGCCGATGATGCGCCCGGTCCGCCGTTGAAGAAGAATGTTACCGGGCGCGTGCCGCGATCCGTGCCGTCAAGTTGATAGGAGGTATAGACGATGTCGGCCTGTGGCTCGCCCTTGTCGTCGAACAGGCGGATGGAGCCGGCGGTCGCGACGAAAGAGAGCGTCCGCCCAGGGAGCTCAAGCGTGTGCCTGCTGCTGGAGTCCGGCGGGAGGCGATGCTGCTCGGGCGTCGACGGCATACTCGGCGTTTGGCCGGCGTCACCCTTCTGGCCGGCCGGCGTCGTGAGCTGGGCGGGCGGCCGATCGTCGGCGCCCGCGCTCCACATTATCCCGCAGGCAAACAGGATCAGCGCAGGAAAGGTGCGGCGCACCGCGGTCAATTGCATCGAGTTTCTCCTGTCCCGGCGCGCACCTTGAGCGCGAGGCGTGTCTATCAAAACGGCTCTAACCACTAGCTCACGTCGGGGAACAACAAAACCTACTCAATCCAGTAGCCGTCATCATGGTACCTGATCAACCCAGGCGCGAGCCTGTCATTTCCTAACAAATCTAACAGCGTGACGCCTGACAGCTACAGCAAACGCTCCTACAGAAGGCGCAATGTTAGCAAGGGCTGCTTCTGCCGGCTCAAGGATTTCCGGCGCGTTACAACTCGCTACGACAAGTTTGCGAGAAACTTCTTGGGTGCCGTTTACCTCGCCGCCATCGTCACCTATTGGATAATTGAGTCTGGCTCCTAGTTCAGCTTTGCCAAGAAGGAGTTGATCGCGTCAGCACCTTGTTTTGGCTGCTGGCACATCCACCAATGACCTGCCCCTTCTAAAATCGCGACCTTTGCGCCGGCGCGCTCGGCACAACGGCGCGCGAGCGTCTGCCCGCCGCAGTAATGGTCTTCTGTCGCGATCAGCGCTAGGCCAGGTTTGGCGGCTGCCCGTGGCAAGCCAGTCCCGAGATCGCGCATGATCGGTTGCGCGGCCGATCTGTACAGCGCCAGGATTGCCCTGCCCATCTCGCCGTTCGCACCAGCAGCGACCTTCCGCGCGATCGCCGCGGTCATGCCCAAGCTCTCGTACCGCCGGGCTAGCGCTTCGGCCGGCATGCTTGCCATTTGCGCAACCGCTTGCTCTCCGACCTGTGGCGTCTGCCAAGCCTGCGCCAAGTCGTGCCAGACGTAATCGGGGTGGAACGCGCCCAGAATATCGACCGCCCAGGATCGTATTAGACCCGGATAGTCCATCGCAATGCGCATGACATGTCCCCCACCCCAGTCATGCCCCACGAGATCAATCGGTTGCGCCAAGTTCCCGAGTTCGCCAACAAGCCAGTTGCGATAAGCATCAACAGAACAGTCAAAGCCGGGTGGGAGAGCTGACCCAAATCCGGGCGGAGAGAGACGAATAATCTTTTGGTCGCTCAGATGCGGGACCAGATCGTCCCAGATCGCCTCGGTTTCAGGATTTCCGTGAACAAGAACGATGGCCATCGCGAGTTTCCCTCAAAGCAACTCTGTCGCACAACCCCTCGATAGCACTGCCACAAAGAATGTTGCGCCACTGGTGACAGCGATGCGTCGCGCACATTGGCTTCCCCAACCGTCGCCTCTAAAAGTCCATCGCCCAATAGTGGCGTGCGTGACAACAACGCCAAAGTTCGTCGCTTGGCAACTGCGAGAATTGGCGGTGCAAGAAAGCTTTGTCGGCTGTTGGCGCATCGCGACATATTGCGCTAGCGGCACGAACTTGGTCGCTATCGGAGCAAAGCGGACGTGTCACAGTGACACGACGCCGCGGGGGTTTATAGGTACACGGCCTCAGCCCCACCGTGAAGCTCATGTCCCTTGGATCATCATAAATCTGGACACGGTCTTCCAAAGGTTTCCTGCGAAGAGGACTAGAAGTTATGAACTGCTCAACGGCGCGGTCGGCGAGCCTGGGATTTCAACGGCAGCCCCCGCAATCGCTTTTGGAGCTGCGCCAGATCCTTGCGACGGACGCGAAGATGCGCGTACTGGTCGGGCATGGCCTGTTCGATCTTGCCATGCCCTATTTCGGCTCGAAGATGGTGCTCGATCAGTTGGCCGCCTACGCCTCAGCGCCGCGGATCAGACTCGTGTTTTTTCCAGGCGGTCACATGTTCCATTCACGCAACCCCTCGCGCCAGGCTTTTCGCACAGAGGTCGAAACGATGATCAGGTACGGGCGTGTGCTCATCGAGCCGGCCGCGAACTAAGTCGGAAGTTTGTCCGCGAATCAGGAAAGACGATGAGCAGACGTGCGCGCCGGCACCCGTCATTCGAGGCCAAGGTAGCGTTAGCCCTGATTTGAGGCGGGATGGAGCTGACCCAGCTGATTCAGCATTTCGACGTGCATGCGAAGCAGATCACGCAATGGAAGCAGGATGTGGGCCTAGGTAGTTGGTGCTGATCCCGGCAACAGAACGAGCGCATGCGCGATCGATGTAGAGACGCTGCACGCCACAATCGGGGAGCTGAGACTGGAGAACGATTTTTCAGAAGGCGCCCTTAGCAAAGCCCGGCTGCTGAGCGCAAAGCGAGGGGCGGCTATGGGTACTACTGCTCAAAGGCAAAAGCTACCCTGAGCTGGCGGGTCTCGCGCCAAAGCGCCAGTACCGTGTGCGGACGGTCGTGCGGCCTCAATGCCAACGTGATTATTGGTACGTGCCCGCTGTTGCGCTGACAGTCAGTGTTGACGCCAAAACCTGATGGTACCACTATCGAAACCAACGATAATAGCTTGCTGCAAACGTTCGGCGTGGCAGGTCTCTATCTATCGCGTGTATCGCCGCTGGGGCGAAAGACCCTATCGTACTGGCCAGAAGTGTGTCGGGCGGTGGACGCACTCAGCTTCGGGTCGAGATCGCCGGCTCTACGCTAGAAGGTCACCACTTATTTCCATTGTGGCCTGTTCGCGACCGCCTGGCTACGCGTCCGGCGGCGGCCCATTCGCGAGCCGGCTAATGAGACCTCGGCGAGCAAACGCGCTGATGTCGATTGGCCCGCCGTGCACTTGTCGCTTTAACGACCCCACTCCTCGACATCACTTAATCCAAGTCGCTCAGATCATAGGCATGTTCTAGGAGGAAGCGGCCGGCATCTTCGATGAGATTGGCGGCGGCGCCATGTCTCCCAGCTCAGAGCAGTCACGGATGCGGGTCAACTGGGATGCCGGCACCACATTCGGCGCTCTCACCACTGTGCTGTTGTACGGTCTTAGATCCGGATCTGCTCAGCTCTTTATTGATTTACCGCAAGGTGCCCTCCGCAAGACATCCATATTAATTGCCGTGGAATGTGGAGCGGAAGTGGCCACGTTACAGACCATAGGCCTCCGGCCTTCAGACATACGGTCTATCAGCCGATGGAGTTCGATCAATATCGCCGAGCTTGACGTCGATGCTCCTGCTTCCGGCCGTGGACTATAAGAAAGCGATGGCATGGCTTGACCACCGAACGCACTTTGCCGGCGAGAGCTGCGCTTGCCCCTACCGGGCGCCGACCCCCAGCAGCGTAGTTCGCGGACTGGCCTAGCGAACCGACCCTGATGCCCCTGCAATTCCATCGCGCCGTCGAAGACATGGAGATATGGAGCGCAAGCAGCGACAAATATTCGTTCGTGATCAGCTTCCAGCGCCCCACCGGTCCTGGCTTTCGCGGAAGGTTGGGCTACGTCGCATCGTGGCGTCCGCTTCACCGGGGCCGGGGCGCGATCAGGGTTCTCGGCTTGCCCCTCCAAAGTTTCGCCGAGGCCGAGGCCGCCTGCAACACCATGCTGAATTATCTGAAGGACGACACTGATTCCAGTCGCTAGCAAATTTGAAGCCTCGCTGAAATGACGCGATCGCTCCGCCTGCCGCCCAGGATATCCGCACGATCAACTCGCAGCGCTCAAACCAGCCGTCTGAGGGTGCATCCCCGACAAAGAGGACAAAACAGTCGTCTGCACTTTGCGAATCCGCCAATACGTGCATGCTTAAGAAGGCCGCATGCAGGCGCTGACGGAGCTCGCTCGCGCCCTCGAGCCGTCTAGGGACGGGCGAGGATCCCATCGAAGGATCAACGGACCTTTTCTCTCTGACAAGGGAGCCACGTAAGCGGCAAGGAAACCCCGTCTGGCGGAGTGGGTAAGCGATCGGCTATCGGCTGCTGAGTTTGTGAGCCGATGTGAGCTTCTATGTCTGCGCCTAGTTCTGGAACTAGAACCTTCCATATGATCG
>NZ_JBWBWM010000106.1:0-6278 GCF_056174665.1 Bradyrhizobium sp. WYCCWR15520 | reverse complement strand
GCAGCGGGCTACAACTTCCGGCGTCTCATCCGCTGGCTCGAGCTCTTGTTGCGCCAGTTCCTCGCCCAGCTCACGGTCCGACTTCAATTCGTCCCGAGTTGAAATCCGGCGTTCTTCACGGCCGACGGCTTAGGCTGTCCTGTGCGGTTTACGCTGACCGCAGGTCAGAAAGGCGACGCACCGCAAGCATCGGCCCTGATCGACGGATTGCCCGCTGAGGTCGTCATGGCCGATACGGCCTACGATGCCGATCACTTGCGCCAAGCCATCGCTGCCAAGGGTGCGATCGCCGTCATTCCCAACAACCCATCACGGGCACTCAAGCACCCGCTCGATAAGCATCTCTACGCCCAGCGCTATCTCGTCGAGTGCTGCTTCAACAAGCTCAAACAGTTCCGCCGCGTTGCCACTCGCTTCGAAAAGACCGCACGCAATTACCTCGCCGTTGTCACCCTCGCAGCCATCGTCCTATGGCTGCGATAAGTGTCCACGCTGCCTAGCCTTCTCACCGACGCGGCGGACAGGCGGGGCAATCTGGTCCCGCCGCCTCCACTCCAGGCAAGGCGCCGAGAGCAGCCCTTCCCATCGCATACAACGCAGGGGTGACCTTCAGCTTGAGGCCCTTCGCCTCGCACTCATCTGCGAATGCTTTGAGGGCTCCCTCGCGCTCCAGCATCGAGAGCACGTTGAAAACCGTCTCCACAGTCAATTCAATGTCCTTGCTTCCTGCCTGGCGTGCCATGACGTCTTCTCCTTCTATACCGGTACTACGGAAATCGCCCGATCCCGGTGCCTAGTCGCACGAGTCATCCTGCGTATTGAAATCTCGCTGGCGATCCAGCGCAGCTGACGCGGCCGCCTTCGAAGCCTCCTTCGGTGCGAGCGAAATTCTTCCGATCTCGTCGAACCGCGGCAATCCCGATTTGTTCGGCGGAAGACGGATCAGGATTATGATCGTGTGCATATCCTGTCGGCTGTTGTCCAAATTCACTGCGAGATTGGATGGGACGAACTTGCCAGCTACCGGATTTAGCTGGTTGATGGATCGAAATTGCCGGTGAACTTCGTCGTGAAAGTAATCGTGTCGGTCATCTGGGCGGTGGTGTAGTCGTTGTTTTCGCCCGCGAGATTTCCGAGCTGGTTCTGTACCAGGAAGCTATGCACAAGTGATCGAATCTTGAGCAGCCCGGCGGCGGGATAGATGGCATTAATCTGCTTAGGGACAATGTCGCACATGCCCTCTGTACTAAGTCGTGCGAGGCTATCAAAACTATCGTAGACCCTGAAGTGCCGCTTAACTTCCCTGGTTCGGTCGTTTTTTGCGGTAACGCCAATCTTGTCCGTCCACTAGAAAACGTCTTCAGGAGAGTAAGATCGATTCCGTTGCCGTTCACCTCCGTCGAGTCGATGGTGAAGTCGTAGCTGATCGAGGTATCCTTGTAGAAAAGGAAAGGATCGCGAAGCTCTTTTACGAAGTAGTTCCAGTTGAGACTGCGGAAATACTCAGGCCGCGCGCGAAGCGTGTCGATCAATTCATCCTTGGTCATCCGCTGATACACGAACGGGCTTTTCGCGGCAGCAATGTTCGCGATGATCTCCTCCCTGATCGCGTCGCGCGTCTGGCATCTAATGATTGTCGCGATCTCTTCGCTGGCGAAACCCGTGGTATCTTCCGGCAGCGGATAGATAGAGCAGCCACCTGTTGCCAGACATAACAGCGAGAAGAACGCCCGGCGAAACATTGGCGTACCCCGCAAGAAATAAAAATAAGCCCGCAAGTCCCGTCCCCCTTCGACGCATCATGGCAACTCTATCGGTACCAGCGCTGGGGCAATCTGAGAGCAGGGGAAATCCCTAGGTTGCATCCCCGGAAGCGTGTTCAAGCCGTTTTGGTGTGCTGGGACATAAAAGAGTGTCAAAGGACACAAAGAGTGTCACGTTTTTCGGCGCGGAATCTACCGAAAAACACAACTCAAGATAAGAAAAGAGCGAGGCAGAGGCTATTTCAGCCGATTTTTTGCGCATTGCCGCGGCCGGACCGATCTGCTTGCCCGATGTGCATCCGTCCGCGACTAAGCGTGATCCGATCGATTTCGCCGGCCGTTTGCACCGCTCGCCCGACTGCTAACGTGACCCCGACTTACGCACAAGCCTGACTCCATAGCTTGTCACTACAGGTCGTGATCTCAGGGGCATTCAGCTTGCATCGAAGCTGAGTCAAACTGCAAATGCCTAGGTCCGGGGCTACCCGACAATACCTGCCAAAGTGTCGCCCAAGGCTGCTTTTCCAAGCATGGACGGCGTGATTTTGGCCGTGCGTTCATGGTTAGAGCCAGCCGCTGATAACGGTCTGGTTGCAGGTTCGAGTCCTGCCGGGCGCACCAGTGAATCAATGGCTATGCGGACACTTTGAGAACGACTCGATTTCCACTTTAAGAGCGACTCGATTTCGTTTTGAAAACGACTCGATCTTTCATCTCACTGACGCAGCTAACGATTTTCGCCTCGATTTTTTCGCCGATTTCGGCGCGCGAAAAAACCGAGGGGGGTCTAATCAAGCTGACAGCGGCATCAGAGTTGCGCGAAAGTGCCTTGATCTTGCCCCAAGCGCGCGGCCGAGCGCCGTGCTCTTCGTTGTCGTTGGGATGATCGTCTTCAGCGGGCTTTCGGGCCCATTCAATCAGGTGCTGAGGTTTTCGGATCGTCGGCCCCTCACCGCCGTGGGTCGCGCTCGTCGGCCGCACTTCGCCGGGATTCGCATAAGATGCCTTATGCGAAGTCGATTGCCCGCCGACGATCCGTCGCATTATCGCAGATGACCTTCTTACCGAAACCCTGCGCGAGGGTGGCATCACCGCGGCGGAAAACGAATCCAGCGTGGTTCTCTACGGCCAGATCGACGGCCGAAACATCTTTCTGACGGCGGACGCGGATTGAAGGCTTTGGGGGCGGCCGTATCGTACGGGAACGCCATTGGTCTGCAGTTCGGAACCGCCCTAAACGTGTTTCGGGTGCCGCATCACGGCAGCCGCAACAACATCTCCCCTACGCTTCTCAATCGGATCCTGGGGAATGTCTCAGGCTTTGGAACGAGAAATTCCATTGGTTGCGTCATCTCGGCGGGGCCTGATGATGAAACTCATCCCCGGCAAGTCGTGGTCAACGCGCTGATACGACGTGGTCTCGTGCCGCAGGATACAAAGGGAGGTATCCTTCTGTTCAATCACGGCGTACCGAACCGACAAGGTTTCGGTCCGGCTCAAACGCTGCAGTTCGCGACCAGGGTGGAGGCCTACGATTGACGCGATGATGTCGGCATTTTCTTGATCCGGCCCAGATCTGACATGTGCCACGCGGGTGATGGTTTCGCACCCGGGCCCCGGCGGTCACATCCGATTTCCCACTGTGGGAAGCTCTTCCGGGTCGTCGGTCGCGATCGTCGGGTCATTCAGGTCGTAGCTGAAGCCTTCGTACACGAAAGCGCTGTGGATGAGCTCGCAGTCCCTTTCGCTGACACCAGCCTGGCGGGCGACCGCGTACCAGGAGGCGCCGACGGTTTCGATCATGCCGTCGATGATGCGAGTAGCCTCCTCCTGCGAGACGAGAAATCGCTCGCTTTGGGAAAGCAGATTGGTGCGGTTGGCGTACCGGCCCCAATCCCCGAAAGCCATCGCGAGATCACGGCGCTCCAGCGCGATCATCGGGTTCGGCGTCAGATCGTAGGCAGGCGACAGCGACCAAGCCGTATCCTTTGCGACGATCGCGTGATTCCGAGGATGGTCGTCGGTGTTCGAAATCAGCGTATTGAAACATACGCGACGGAAGAGTTCCGGAAGATCCCTGGTCTGACTTGCCGTAGCGGCCCGCCGGACTTCGTCGGCGAGCAGCAGATAGGACCATTTGCGGCGCTTGTCCGCAGTATCGGGCGAGTCGTCCGCATCGATAAGCGTCAAGGCGCTCACCATTCGGCTACGCAAATATCCTTTCTCCGTTTTGTGACGGTCGAACCGCTTCACCAGGAGCACGTCGCGAGTACCGACGGTGGTCAATCGACTTTCCGCGCACGAAATCCCGCACGAGCGCGCGAGTGTCAGCATCGCATGCTCGACGCGAGGATTATTCCACCGGTCGTCGGGATGCGAAAATTTGGCTACCCAAAGCGCATCCTCATCTTCGACGGTCGCCTTCGGACGCGCGCCGCCCATGGACGTTCCGGCATTCAGAAGCGCTTCGGCCTGTTCGGCGTCGGCACCCGCGGGCTTTGGAGCATCCGGATCCCTCTCCGCCGCGACGATCTGGTCGGCGAGGTCGATGAGCTTGGCCAGATCGATAGTGCGATTGAATTTGCGCATAGGTGCCGGCGGTTCGACATTAAGACCGAAGCCGAGCGCGCCGGCGCGGTCGTCGGGCGAATTGAGCAGATACTGAATCTCTGTCGGTGCGACGTTGCCCAGCCGCTTCTCGATCAGTTTCCGCCCCCAGGCGTCGGGAGAACTGTCGCGAAGCGCTCCGAAGTTGCCCCGCAGCTTGGTCGTCCGGAACACCGGCACTTGAAGCTTGAGTTCGACCGGGTCGAATTCGACCCGGTCGTTTCGCGAGAGGTAGCTCTTGCCATAGACAAATTGGCCTACCGCCGTCCCTTGGCGGCCCGTATCGAGTTGGTACCTCCCGGCGATGACCGGTTCGGTTTGTCCTGGCAGCGTGATGTAGACGAAGCACTCCTCAGAAGGCATTGCTGGGCCCTCCTCCGGTTCGCGCGCGCTCGCGCTCTTCGAGGCCGCTGAGGGCCAGTCCCTCTTCGTCGGTCTTCGGGTCGGCCACACCATCTAGCGTCTGAAGCAAATTCATGGCCCACAGAGCTGCGACGTAGATGCCCGCGCTGGTACCGAGCTTGCCCTTTTCTGCGTCGGAGAGCACATGGCGATCCACACCGAGTTTTGCGGCGAGCTCTGAAAGGCTGAGGTTGCGCCGAAGCCGCGCCGTCCTGAGCTTGTTACCCAAGTTTTGCAGAGCTTCTTGGACAGCAATCGGCGGGGCATTTGTGAGTGCGCTGCGGGGCGGCATGGCGTCTTAAGGCTCCCTTATCCAGGTTAAAGGCGTCTCATGGCTCCAAAAAGATAGGCCTGCCTCAGTCAAAAGTCAAGCCATTGGAACCATAACCTACCCTAAACTGCCTTAAGGGCGCCTTAAGATGCCAAGAGGTTCATATTTGAGGTGCCCACGGAGCCGACCGCGCCCCCAGCCAGGCCGACAGGTTACGGGACGCTTCTCCACTCGCGGTTTCGGGCTCAAGCATCTGGAAGTGGCGTCCTGCGGGTGGCGATCAGAGTCGGCACTTCTTCGCACCCTGCGTTGACTCGATGGCATCGAGACCTACTTGTCTGTAATCGGCTTGCTCCATCTGCCGGCGAGAACAACAGTCGACTGTCTAACATGAACGAACCGCTCGAACGTCCGGTGAAGCGCATTCCGCCCGAACTCGCGTCGTTCGTCCGCGCGGTTCGCGAGGCACTTCACCGGAGATATTCAAGGCGGAGACCATCGCCGACCGTGAAGTCGCATGGCATGTGCTCGACGTGCTCGCAGACGCCGGCATTGGAATCCTCGCGTACAGCCGCATGCTGCTCGGGTTCTTCATCACGTTCGAGCCGCCGAGCCTGTATTCGGTGCTGGCGACGCTGAAGAGGGTCAACCGCCACAAAGGATACGTCCAGAAGCTGTACCCGCAGATCAAGGCACCGAGGTCCACTACGCGCCGGCGGACACCCCTCAATACAAAGCGATTTGCGAAAGGCTGTTCGGCACCATCAACCAGGGCTTGGTCCATATCAGCCTTCTGATCCTATCCGCGTCATCGCATTCCAGAGTCCCGGCGAGACGACGCACAAGGGCGGTCACTGACCGACCATCATGGGGGAGCGGGAACCCATAGCGTGAGTGGTCGTCGTATCGCTTGAACCATAGAGATAGCCGGACCGCCATGCGCGAGAAGGGGTCGGCTTCCCCTAGCCGCTGTGCGACGTCCGATAGTTCAGCAGCCGCCGACCCAAAGGTCGTATCGTTCAGCAATCGTCTCGGATCGGTCTCCGGGAACGCGGAGAAGACCTTTCGCTTCTGGGTGTCCTGTTGGCGCTCCATAGTACGCATACGACGAAGCTTACGATTACCCACATTTTTGAGTCAGAGTTTTGCTCCCGTTGCGATATCGATGAATCGCGATAATCCGCGCCACATGATCAGATTCCCTGGTGGCGGATCGTTGGCGCGGGCGAGATAGC
>NZ_JBWBWM010000105.1:0-6798 GCF_056174665.1 Bradyrhizobium sp. WYCCWR15520 | reverse complement strand
TCCTCACAGACGATTACCTCAAATTGGTGCAGTATGTCTGAGATCTAGCGGATGCCGGACGTCTTTCCACGTGGTGGTGCCGCGCGCGACGACGCAGCTTCGGAAAGCCGAGGCGTCCCTGAGCACTTCTTCTTGCCCCGCCGATCGCGCGGGGCATTTTTCAATATCGTTCGACGGGACGACATAGTTGGGAGCGACTATGCCGGTCGGAGAAACGCCTTGCAAGGATTCTTGGCCCTGCTTGTCCAAAGCCTCGAAGCCTCCACAGTGGCGCATCTGGCCGGCGGATAACGCAAAAGTCTGACCTCCAGCTTCTCGCCCACCGAGGAACAAAACCAGAGGCCGCAGGAGGAACAGTTGAAATCGCTCCGCGGCGAGAAAGCACATCTCGGGAGTCCGAGTTGGGCCATAACCCGCCAAAGAAGAGCGAGTCCCAAATTCTGAGGTTCTCTCGATACGGATCGAGTAACTTTGGACTCGCGTACTCGGCGCGCTAGTGCGAGCGCGTGCAAAGCGCCTCCATTGAATATGAGCGTCGGTTGATGCAAGTCAATGCTGCGACCGCGGCACACGTATAGAAGCAATAGGCAGCGGGCCGTTTCTCTCTCCAGGATCAAGGGGGCGCCGACCGAGTACAGCTTCATAGTCAGTCAGAACATTGCAGCCAACGATCATGCAAATACGGATCCGGTGACGACGTTACGGGCCATCGCCAACGCGGCTAAACTAGGTTTGGTCTACCTCCTCGTAAAGAGATTCCGGCCGGTCATTTTGTGAAAGTTCCAGTCCGATCCCACGTAGTACAGCTTCCATCGCGTTGGAATTTTATCGCCAGCTACACGGCCATTCCAGATCGTGATTGTACTGCAGTTTGGAGCTGTGGGTGACGTCCAATTGACGTAGAAATCTATTTTGTTCGCCGTGACGTTGCCCGCCATAGCGTAAGGCTGTCCCCGGCAAGAAAATCCAGCCGCGTTGTTCACATACGTTCCCGTGAAATTGCCTGTTGATGGGTCTAGCTAGCGCCTGTATCGAAAGAATCGAGCCCCTTTGATTCACCCATGTAGAGGGGACTGCTAACTGCGCGTGAGCCGGTAGAGATACAAGCGCAAAGAGGAGCAGCACAAACAAGCGGGGCAAGGTATTCTCCTGCAAATACAACTGGCCTTGTTTAATTATAGATCCGTCTCATGAAGAACACGTGACCAGTACAACAAAATGGGAGAGGTACACACACTTGGTTGCGCCCACGTCCGACAGAACAGGATCGCCGGCGCACGGTTCAGCTGATCATGCTCGCTACCTGCTGGATTGCGCCGGGCGGTCACTGACCTCGTCCCTTGCTCTGCGGCTGACTCTGAAGTCGTCGATACGCTTTCCGAGCTTCAACTGCGCGACCAACCACCGCGGTTGCTTGCCTCGACCTGTCCAGGTCTCTGATGGCTGATCGGGATTCCGGTATTTTACCGGCGGGCATGACCGACTCGGTGACGCCAACTGCCTCAGGCGCTCGTCTATACGCAGCTTTTCCTGCTGGATCTTTTGCTGCAAGATTTGAGAGACCTCAACGTGCAACGTCCAGAGCTCGTCAACAGTCATCCGTTCCAGTTCGGCTCGCTTCACGACGCTCCTCCATCACGTCCAAGCTCGGCGACGATGCTAATGTATCACTCGGCGAGCTTTGGTCGCCGTCTGCTCCCGGAGAGCTTTGAATTCCGCTAGGAGCTTTTCCGGATCTAGAGTTTCCGTCTGACCTGCTCTTGCAGCCAAATAGCTCGGCGAGCTGTTCGCCTAGATCGGGCGCGCACTGCTGCAATTTCAGCCGTTGTCTCTTCGAAGTTCGGACGTTTTGCCTCACTTCTAAACCTTGCCCACACGCAATGATAGTATCATAGTTTTTTTACCCGTACAGTCCATTTAACGAATTGGCCAATGGCGGGGCTAAACCATTAAGCTCGGCAGGCGTCTTTACCTTGCCTGTTCCCCCACGACGAGGGAGAGGGAATGATCACGAATCACCAAGCCTTGTCCGCTGAGAGATTAGTGGCCTGCAGATAAGTCAAGAATTCGCGACCAAGATCGGTTATTCGAATCTGATCTCTAGATCGTTTGATCAAGCCGGCCGTCAGAGGGTCGCGTATCCACTCTTCAAACGTATTCTTCTCATAAAAATCTGGATGTTTGGCTTTGAGCCCATCAAAAAATGCGGACGATTCAGAAAGTGCGGCTTCACCGTTGGGTGCGGCGGCGAGTTCGGTCAATGCAGAGATCTGGCTCCCATACAAAGTGCGATAGATTTGCTCGAAAACCCGCCCCAAGCGAGCGACGGCTAGATGCCGTACTAGGACATCAAATTTGCTTCTCTGGATCAATTATGCCGAGCTCCGCGTGCAGCTCGGCTTCGACCTTAGCTATCATAGGGCTTCGGTCTGGAAAGCCGGGCAGCTCCCACAATTCTCGCGGTGCCGCGCTCAGCACTTGCCGCGCAGGATCAAACTCCAAGCCGGTTGGCCCCGCTTTTTTCAACCGTGGAAATAGCGCGCGAACGTCGGAGCGGAACAGAAATCCGAGCGCAAAGACCGCTGCCGGCCAGGCGACGGCCTTCACAAGATCCACAAGGACTTTGAAATATTCCCCGCTCCTGAGCTCCCGTGATGGGGCGAACGGGCTAAGCATGACGCAATAGGACGCACAATGCCTCCACGCTGCTCGCTTGTCCTACCTATTCACAGGCAAGGAACGGGGCGGTAACCTTAGCAGAAGATCGCGATGTGTCCGTGAAATTGCGGATTGACGTTACTCAATTTTAAAGCGCATGATCGTGCCTGGATGTAAGAACCCAATCGCGATTTGGCAGATTATTGAGTGGTATCTTATCTCCCGACTACCGGAAGCGGTGCGCCATGTCCAAGGCACTTTGGGTTCTTACATCATCACCGGGCCGGCCGGTGTGCCGCGAGGTAAGAACCGCAGCGAAACGGTCGGCGGCTTTTAGGTCGCGAGAACCCCATGACCCGACAACAAATTAAGCGCCGCGCGGCATTCGTCGCGCTTGCGCGCCTCTGTTCGCACGAACTCCTCCACGACGACGCAACCTCGCAGTTAGGGGCTGCTCAACAGCCCGTTGAACCACATTGCAACTGGAGACCTGACATAAGTGAGGAAGCCGTCGACCAGACTGAATTCATTGAGAACCAGCGATGGGACGCCCCGGGTTTCATCGCAAGGACGCTGGAGGGCGCCAAAGGCCAATGCACCAGTCGATTGGGCAGGGAGTGCTTCGATGGCTTGACAGCAATCGTCGGGCAGCTGCCGGCCGTGTCCCTCGACATGGATACCCATCGATGACAATCGTGTGTTGTTCGTGGAGCTGGCGGTCGAGATCGATGTGGGCCAGTGGCTGCCGACGACGGCGGCGGAATTTTTGGACGATTTTTCGCCCGCATTGACTATTTGGCCGCCCACGAGGCAGAGCGGGAGGCACTCCTCCAACGCCACATCGACAGTGCGAATGCAGCTTGTGAGAGCACCGCCGCGAAACCCTGCGGACAGCCGGCATGCTGTCATAACGAGTCGAGTCCACCCGCGAGAGGAACCTACCTTCCGCGGAACGAGGCCCCCGCCGTCCATCGCCCCCGGACGGCAGGGGTTTTTGTGACAGGGGCGGAGCTGCGCGCGGGGCAGTGCAAGGAGCAAGAGGCCAAAGGACGCCATCGCGAGCCCCCCCCACGCCGGCGGCTCTTCTCATGGCGTGTAAGGGCGTTTGCCTGACACTGGCGCCGTGGGGGCACACGTGCTCTTCACCGTGCTCTTACGGAATCCACAGAGGCCGTGGAAACCTCTAGGGTGACTCTGCCGGGTCTGCATTTCATTCCGGATCAATTTTCACCGGCAGGGGGGTCGCCAAGAGGCGGCCCCTTTCGGTTCATAGCTTCACGTTGGTTTCAAAGAAGCCGCCTGAGTGGCGGGCGTGCTTAGGTGGGAGGACTTAGTCCGTAGCGAGTTTAGCAAGTCGTCCGTTAAGAAACCGATTTCAGCGGTGATCGGTCGCTGAGGGCAGCGATGAGGGTGGTCAGGATCAGGCGCCAAAGAGCCTTCAGCCAGGCGAGGATGCGGCGGAAGTTATGGCCGACGGCGGAGAGGATGACGTTAGCCGCATCGCCTGCGCTGCCTTTGAGGTAGCAGCGGCCGAGGTGACCGTCGGCCTTCAGGTGTCCGATGATGGGTTCGATGGCGGAGCGACGGCGCAGCTCGCGCTTGATAACACCGAAGACGCCGCGCTTCTGGCCGGAGATGAAGACACGACGCGGGCTCTGCGTGTCATGCCCGCGGTATCCCTTGTCGACATAGGCCCGCTCGATCGCACAGCCGGTGACTGTCTCGGTGCGGTCGATGACGTCCCGCAAGGTGTGGCCGTCGTACGGGTTATCGGGTAGCGCCCTGGCGTGCAGCACGAACAGGCCACCGGGAGCACGGCGGTTGTTGGTGACGATGGAGGCTTTGACACCGAACTCGTAAGGCGCGGCTGCTTTGCCCTTGCCGATGCACTCCACCTCCGGGGCGTGAAAGGAATAAAGCTTCCAGCCGCGCTGGCGCTGCTGCTGCGAGCGGATCTGCGTGGCTCAGCTGAGCGGGAGGACGAACGCGTTCTCGAGCACAGCCTGACCTTCGATCTTGCGGCGGATATCGCGGATGATCCGGCCCAGCCGGCTGCGCAGGATGCGCAACTGCCGCTGATGCCGCTTGAATTGCTTGGCATGGGCGTAGCGGGAAGCCATCATTGCCGCGGTCTTGGCAATGCGAAGATAGGACTGCCGCAGCTTGACCCCGTGCTTCCTCGCCAGGCGGTTGAGCCCCTTGATCGCCGCGTGCAGCAGCTTCGCATCGGTCGGGAAGGTGATGGCCTTCGGCTGCACGGTGGTATCGACCGTGACCCGCTTGAGGTCCTGGCTGCGTAACGCGCCGGCCTCGTGCGCCACCCGCAAGCTCTCGGCCAGCAACAGCTCCAGCTTGTCGCCAAGCCGCTTGCGCCAGTGGCTCAGGTCCGAGCGCTCGTGCGGGAACGCGTGCTGAAAGAACTCTTCGCCGGTGAAGTACTGGAAATATGGGTCGTGGACCCAGCGCTCGCACACCCCCTCATCGGACAGGCCGTAAATGTGCTTGAGCAGCAGCAGCCCGATCATGAAGCGGGTCGCGATGCCCGGCCGGCCGTTCTCGCTGTAAAGCGGCGCGATCTCGCCGTCGATCCAGTCCCAATCGACCTTGCCGGCGAGCTGAACCAGCTCGTGCTTCATGTTGATGATCTAGTCCAGCCTGGCCCGGAACAGGTCGCCCGATCCCGTCGTCCTGTGCTTCTTCGGCCGCATCGCCCCTCCGATGCGGACAGGGAATCATGCTTCGTCCCCGAAAGGGAATCTCGAAAGCGAAATTGCAAGGTTCCAGGGCTCGAAGCCTCAGAACCTTGCAATCTCAAAACAGTATTCCCGCCAAATTGCGATTCCAGATCAGTCGCTTGGTCGCTCTTAACGGACGACTAGCTGTAATGTGGTCGCAGGCGGTGCGGACTATTGGCGAGGTGGGGTTACAGTCATTGATTGATTTCTACCGGACTAGCTTAGAAACTGAGAATGCAATCCCGCGCGATTTCTGGTTGCTTGCACCATGTCCACGGTTAAAGAAGAAATTCCGGTCGAGATATGGATGCAATCCGGTTTCTGAACGATGATGCAAGTTGGCGGTCTATTTTTGGACAAAAGAAGAATGCACGATTGAAGGATCAAGAGTTGGTCTTGCGCGCTTTGGCCATGTTTGCTCGTCGCGAAAGCTATCAAAGTCCAATGCGCGGCTTTCTGAACGATTTCGCCGCAAGCAAAGGAGTTATCTGTCGTGACCGGAATTGATGCTAGGGCTTTCGATCGTCTTGCTTAGTGAAATAGCCACGTCGGAGGAAGTCGCTGGCAGAAGGCGCTGCGGGAAGTCGGCCCCGTCGAACGATCACTGTTCATGATCGAATGGTATTCGAGCCCGGCCTTCCGGCGATGACAAGCCGGCCTCTACAAGGGTGAGGCAGCGCACAAACCCAAGCATGGGTGTTCACGAGCGCGGCGAAATCCGTGACCGGTCATTCGAGAGCCAGGTAGTCGTCCGTGAAGAATGCGGAACGACCTGAGAAATAAGCAGAAGCGGTCTTGATATAGTATTGGATTTTGCAGGAAAGCGGTGTGTTGGACCACGCTTTCCTGCGTTTTGGGATTTTGCTTTTGAGCGATTCATGATTCCCTGACCGCGGGTCATCGGCATTGGGGAAGGCGATGAGCAAACCGCAGGATGATCGCCAGAAAGACCTGCTGCTTCCGGCCCTCGATCAAATCATCGACATGGGTCACCCGCTGGTGCGGTTGGCGGCGCTGATCGACTGGAACATCCTGGATGACCGCTTTAGTTCGGTGTGCCAAGCAGGTCGGGGCAGCCTGGCCTGCCGACGCGGCTGGTCGCCGGCCTGTTCATTTTGAAGCACATGCACAACCTGTCAGATGAGGTGCTGTGCGCTCGCTGGATCGAGAACCCCTATTACCAATACTTCTGCGGCGAATTGAGCTTCTGCCACCGTCTGCCGTTCGATCGATCGTCGATGACACGCTGGCGCCAGCGGCTCGGCGAGGAACAGCTCGGTAAGCATCCGCCCAAGGCCGCGGGAGACTCTGGTCCGAACTCCAGGCCGGCCGTGCAATGATGTGTGGACGGCGTATTTTCCGCGATTGACGGCCGGTTCGTGCGATGGCCTCGTTTCTATCAAGG
>NZ_JBWBWM010000104.1:0-7092 GCF_056174665.1 Bradyrhizobium sp. WYCCWR15520 | reverse complement strand
ATAGAACAACGCAGCTTGTTCGATTTGCCGATGCCCCATCATGACCTTCAGTCCTGCCAATTAGACAGACTGAATCACTGATATCTCTGCGTCGCAACAGCCGCCTTTTTCAACACAATCGGCCCCTTTGAGACATGGCGACCGACCCTGACGATGTCCGCTTCCAAGGGAGGACCGGAAGTAGACGGCCAACGGTCAAAGTGACGCGATTGACCCACCCCGGACATCCGACCGCTTGCACAACGCGAGCCGCTCTGCAGGCAATAGTTGGCAAAAGTAGCTTCAGGTGCCGCCGGCGATTGAGCCGAGCGCCTGCCACATATCGGCTACCTCCCTCGACACGCCGAGGTTTCGTCAATCCGTCTATGCTCTGAAGCAACGACTCCGTCCGTGTTGCCAGGACCCAAGACCGAGTACCCGCACGCCGACTGTTTTTAGGATGCTGCTACGGGGTTGCTTGCAGACAAGCGCGGCAACGACGGAGCATGCTATGATTACAACTCTTAGTCGGCGGACATCGATTTTCTTGGTCCTATCTCTCCTATCTCCGACACCAACCGTTCTGCGGGCCGCGGTGACGGTCGACGCCGACCAGGATCGAGAGCCATAGGCCTGATGATCATCGCTATCAGATCGTTGACCCGCGCGCTCTCGGCCGCCGCACAATTCGCGAACGCGCATCCACTCATCGTCGCGGCGCTCTTCCTGGCTATCGCACTCGGCTCATCGGCCTCGCGGTGCTCGGTGCCATCTCGCTTGTGAAGATGCTCATCGCGATATGACAGAGCAGAAGCACCGCGAGCGCAATACGTGCATCATCAGGTTGCCGTCGCAGGGCGTCGCGGACCTTCGCCGCGACGCCCGTAGATGCGGCGTGCGCCGACGCGTGGCGGCGGCGATTGAAGGTCGTCAGGGCTAAGCAGACTCCGTCTCGCAGCTATCTGGGCTTATCAAGCCGCTGGGTGCTCTAGTTCCAGCACGCGCAGTCCAGCGGGTGTAATCTCGTATCTGCCATCTGGGCGGCGTACCAGCCACCCAGCTCTGACCATCTCCTGCGCAGTCTGCACGCTACAAACAGGATGACTGCCGCCGGGGTAGTAGAGCCTGTCAGTTCGGTCGATAAGGTATCCGTACAGCCGAGCTTGCCGGAGCGCTCTAATTCTCGGCTTCTCCATACCCTCACATAGTCACCAGCGCCGGGAATTGCGACTCCACGCTCTGCCGATCCGGCCTGATGTCGGCGCCTTTTCCTGGTCGCTCGCGTTGCATCGGGGGCACGCCGCGGCGCCGCCGATAGTGTCCCAATTCCCACAGTGCGAGCGCAAAAGCGTCTCTCGGTCGGATTTCGAACCGACTGGCCGGACCCATTCGTTTGAACTTATTCGCATTTCATTAGTAGCCGTTTTGGCGTCGAAAAATGGATGCTCTAGGTATCGCGCTGATTGTCATTGGCCTCGCTGACGAGAGCAACCCTGTTCGCGTGATCGACGTGTTTGTCGACACGCTCGATTTGGCCGAGATGAGCTTCGAAGGAATGGCGCGGCGGCGACGGGTCGGCCGTCGTACCATCCCTCGGTTCTGCTGAAGCTGTACATCTAGGGCTATCTGAACCGAGTGCAGTCGAGCCGGCGGCTGGAGCGCGAGGCCGGGCGCAATGTCGAGGTCATGTGGCTATTGGGTCGGCTCGCTCCTGATCACAAGACGATCGCGGACTTCCGCAAAGACAATGGCCTGGCGCTACGCAAGGTATGCGCGCGCTTCGTCGAACTCTGCCGTGAGATCGGCCTTCTCACGACGGCGAGCGTCGCTATCGATGGCAGCAAGTTCAAAGCCGTGAACAACCGGGACAGGAACTTCACACGGGCGAAGGTGGAGAGGCGGCGCGCTCAGCTGGAGGAGAGCGTGGCGCGCTATCTGAGCCAACTTGACACGGCCGACCGACAGGAACCGACCGAGGCGTTGGCGGCAAAGGTGGCAAAGCTCAACGAGAAGCTGACAAAGCTGAAGGAGGAAATGGGCAAGCTAGCTGTCTACGAGAAGCAGATGCTTGCTTCGCCCGATCAGCAGATCTCCCTGACCGATCCCGACAGCCGTTCGATGGCGACGAGCGGTCGCGGTTCCGGCGTTGTCGGCTACAACGTGCAGGTCGCCGTCGATACCGAGCATCATCTGATTGTGACGCACGAGGTGACGAACAGCGGCTCAGATCGGGCACAACTTGCCAATATCGCCCAACAGGCCAAGGCTGTTCTAAAGACTGAGACGCTCGAGGCCGTTGCCGACCGCGGTTACTTCAGTAGCCTGGAGATCCTCGCCTGCCACGAGGCCGGCATCACGGTAACTCTGCCCAAGCCGCAGACGTCGGGTGCCAAGTCAGATGGGCGCTTCGGCAAGCAGGACTTCATCTATTTACCGGAGGAGGACGCCTATCGCTGTCCCGCTGGCGAGCGGCTGCTATATCGCTTTACGGGCGAGGAAGATGGTAAGCGGATTAGGCGCTACTGGACCACAGCCTGTCAGAACTGCTCGCTCAAATCCCAGTGCACGACGGGGCCAGAGCGGCGGATTCCGCGATGGGAGCATGAGCATCTGCTCGAAGCTGTGCAGCAGCGCCTTGATGCAAATCCACAAGCCATGCGCCAGCGCCGAGAGACAGTCGAGCATCCGTTCGGCACGATGAAGGCCCGCATGGGGGCGACGCACTTCCTGACCAAAACGCTTCCGAAAGTAGCCGCCGAGATGGCACTCTCGGTTCTGGCCTATAATCTGACACGCGCGATGAATATCATTGGAATCAGGCCACTGATCGCTGCGATCGTGGCCTGAAACACACCCGTTCCGGCCCTCTGGATAGCTTATCTCCGAAACCGTTTTTACACGGCCAAGACCCGGAACAGAAGTCGCAGACCAACACGGTCGGAACATCTGCGCGCTCCGGCAGTCAGATGGACTCATCGAGAACATCGGACTAATCTTTCGGCGTCGACTGTAGTCGAAGGCCCTCGGCATAGGGACTTGGCATGGACTACTTCCTTTGGCTTGGAAGCGCCTTTGGTGCCATCCTGGGGATGCTGCACGGCATCTACCTTTACCGACAGCAGGCAGTGTGCGCTTTGGCCAACGGTACGACAGGCGGCAGAGCCATCGGACTCTATTATGGTCTTTGGGCCTTCGCCCTCTGGACTCTCTTTGGGGCCTGGGTCCTTGCCCTCTGGGTCCTTGGTTCGATCGCCTACCTGGTTGCTCGATTGGTCCCAGGGCGGCGCACGGCGCGATAGACCACGGCCGGCTCGTCAGCGGACACCGAGCCAGGAGTAGGACACCAGCACGTGGACCTGAGGGGCGTACAGCACGTTGGAATCATCGGGGCGGGAGTTGCCGGACTCGCCACCGCGAAGACCCTTCAGGCTGAAGGGCTCGACTGCACCATCTTCGAACGCGCCGAACGGTTGGGCGGGGTCTGGGCGGACGGTTATTCGAACTTTGGTGTCCAGGTCCAAAAGGAGCTCTACCAATTCCCGGACTGGCCGCTGCCCGAGGGCACTCCAAATTTCACGCCGGGTCCCATCTTCCAAAAATACCTGGAGGACTATGCCGATCGATTCCAGATCCGCTCGCACATTCGCCTCGGGGCACAGGTGATGGCGCTGACCCCACGATCCGACGGTACGCCGGGCTGGACCGTCTCCATAGAGGAGAGTGGTGGGCTGCATCACGAAGACTTCGATCTCGTGGTGATTGCAACCGGTCTCTATTCCAATGTTCCCAACTTGCCCGATATCCCCGGTCAGCAGGAATTCGAGGGCGAGGTCCTGCATATCTCGCAGGTGAAGACCCGCGCGCCGCTCGACAGCAAACGCGTAGCCGTGCTCGGCTACGGCAAGAGCGCCACGGATGCAGCTTTGGAAGCGGCGGCAGTGGCCGACGACGTTCACATTGTTCTTCGCGAACCGCACTGGCCGGTGCCGCGCAACCTCGCCGGAATCCTGCCTTTCAAATGGGGCATGCTGAGCCGATTCACCGGTGCACTGGCCCCGCCCTACCTGCGTCCGACACCGGTGGTGCGTTGGCTGCATGGTCTGGGTAAGCCGCTCGTGTGGAGCTTTTGGCGGCTCGTGGAATGCCTTCTCTTTATCCAGTGGGGTCTCGGGACCAGGATCGCGAACGGTAAGAACCTGGTGCCACTAAAGCCCGTGGACGTAGACTGTTTTGGCGAAGCCACCATGTTGCCCCGCCCCGAGCTGTACAGGCTGATCCGCCAGGGCCGTATTGTGGCGCACCGCACCGAGATCGCTGCCTTTACCCGCGATGGCATCGCCCTGCGAGATGGCGACACGCTCAGGGTTAACTGCGTGGTCCTCGGTACCGGCTGGAACAGCGATTACAGTTTTCTTTCCAACGAAGCACGGGAAACCCTCGGTACGGACGCGGACGGCTTCTATCTCTACCGTCACATGCTGCATCCCGACCTGCCGAACCTGATTTTCATCGGTCGCACGTCGACCTTTCTCAACATTCTAACCTATTGCCTGCAAGCGCGCTGGTTGGCTGAGCTGATCGCTGGGCGCTTTGGCCTTCCTGGCCGGGAAGCCATGTTGGCGGAGATCGCGCAACTGAGGGTCTGGAAGCGAGGGTGGATGCCCTTCAGCGCCGCCCGCGGCGCCCGTCTTCAATTGCACATGCTGTATTACCACGATGAGCTTCTCCGCGACTTCGGCGCCAACCCCCTGCGCAAGCGCGGCATCTTTGCACCGCTGAAGGAACTGTTCGCGCCCTATCAGCCGAGCGACTATCAGGCGATCGTGGCGGGTGATTGGGACGATGGTCGCGCAAGCCGACGAAGCGAGTGAATAAAGCTTGCCCACTTCCGCTTCTGGCAGATTTTGTTGCAAAAGTCGGCCACGGCCGATGGATGACCGTCAGCATTCGGCTTAGGACGACCGGCTTTGATCTGCCGGCCGTTACGCGGTTTACGCAACTCCAACGCTACGCGGCACACAGAGCCGTAGTAGGTGGTGGTCGAGCGACCAGCGAAGCGAACCGTCGGAGATTCTGAGCTATTGCGGCCAGAACAAATTCATCCTGAGCACCTTGAGGCCCGCGCAATCGAAGCCGACCAAGCCTCAGGATACGCTTCAAGTGGGCGAACCGCATCTCGATCTTTTTGCGCTCACGCCGTGATTGCTCGAAGGCTTCGGTGTCCGCGAGAGACCGGGCAACGTCTCGGGCGTGTTCATAGATGTCGCGCGGAATCTTGCGAAACGGAACCTTCGGACAGCATAGCGATTTGAGTTCGCAGCCGTCGCAATCATGCTTCCTCGCCAGATAGAGCAGCGTGGTTCCGTCATTCACCAATGTCCCGGTTGTAGTCAGGGTCTTACCCGCAGGGCAGTGATAAACGTCGCTCGTCGGGTCATATCGAAAGTCACCACGCGAGAAGGTGCCATCGTCCCGCTTCGATTTGTCGAACACGGGGATGTGTGGCGCGATGCCCTTCTCCTCGACCAGCCAGTTCAGCATCGGAGCCGCACCGTAAGCCGTATCCCCGACAAGCCGCTCTGGCTTGAGGCCGAAGCGCTCCTCTGTCCGCTCGATCATGGTCTTTGCCGCACCGACTTCGGCCTGCCGAATGGAGCGAGAGGCCTCGACGTCAACGATGACGCCGAACTTCACATCGATGAGATAGTTGTCGGAATAAGCAAAGAATGCTGGCCCCTTGTGAGCCCCGGTCCACTGCGCTGCAGGATCAGATGGCGAGACGAACTTCGGGACAACCTCGCTGGCGGCGCCCCACGCCGTATCGTCAAGGGTCGCCAGATACTCCTTCACAGCGCGGCTTGACCTTGTCGGATCGCGATCCTTGCGCCAATCCTGACCAGCGATCGAGCGCTGCTTGTTGGCATCGGCCGCAATCAGGCTGGCATCGACGGCAAAGCCTTCACCGCCAACCAGACCGGCCACGATGCACGCCTCGACGACCCGCTCGAACACCCGGCGAAAAACATCTCCATCGCGGAAGCGCTCGTTGCGGGCGCGCGAGAACGCCGAATGATCCGGGACAGCATCCTCGATACCGAGCTTGCAGAACCAACGATAGGCTAGGTTCACCTGCACTTCACGGCAGATCAATCGCTCCGAGCGGATCGCAAAGACATAACCTACGACCAGCATCCGGATCATCAGTTCCGGATCGATCGACGGGCGGCCCATCGACGAATAATGGGGTGCAAGTTCGCTGCGGAGCCAGGACAGATCGAGAGCAGTGTCGATCTTCCGCACCAGATGATCTTCGGGGACTGCATCGCCAAGACGAAACTCGTAGAACAGTTGACCTTGGTCACTCTTCAGACGGCCCATCATGGATCGACCTCACCGAGAATCGCGTCAACACAACGGAATCACGCTTCGCGACCTGTCTCAACTGACTTTTGCAACAAAATCTGCCATTAACGGACTCATCCCGCAGGATGTTTTGCTATTACAGATCAATGGGTGCGCAAGATCGGATCGACACAATATCGCTTGATCTCTTGGGAGGGACGATCGCCACCGATTACCTGCATGCTTACTTCGTTTTTTTCTTCATCTGATCTGGCACAAGAGCCTCGGGAAGGAAGATCGGCTTGTCAGATGGCCACCAGGGCATCAACTGAGGATGATAACCGTCCGGGTAGTATTTCTGCGGGGGGATTTCCGCATCTCGAATGGATTGTGACTGTACGTCGCGACGCGTTGTTGGCGGCAGCGGCATGATCAATCCGCCTGATGTCGAGACATCAAACTGGGGCGGCGCCATGTTCGGATACTTTGGCACTACGCCATCCCGCACCCAGATTTTGTCCTTGGTCATGTTCACCACTACCATGTCCGGCGCGCCAAACTGGAATGGCCCCTTCCAATGGTGGCGCACTTCTGCCACGAGTTCGGGCATTACGTATTCGTCATAGGACACGTGAGTTGCCATCGCGAGACGCGGCTTCACTTCATTGTAGAGGTAGCCAGCGGCGTAGGCGGGATTGTGCCAGCCATCAATGGTCGTGCGGGAAGTCAGGGGCATTGTGCCCGACACCGACGAACTGATGGCCACCGTCT
>NZ_JBWBWM010000103.1:0-7129 GCF_056174665.1 Bradyrhizobium sp. WYCCWR15520 | reverse complement strand
CGCCGGCTACAACTTCCGCCGCCTCATCCGCTGGCTCAGGCTTTTGCTGCACCTCTTCCTGACCGCACTCTTCTCCGGCGGTCGGCTTAATCCAGCGTGAAATCAATCTTCTTCACGGACGACTACCTCGATCTCGGGACGGCGCGTCGCCCGCGAACTGATCGCGATCGTCGCACGACGTGGCAAGCCAGAAATGATCGTGTCCGACCATGGCACAGAGTTCACCTGCAACGCCATGCTGGCCTGGAGCAAGGACACGGTTATCGACTGGCACTTCATTGCGCCAGGAAAGCCGATGCAGAATCCCTTCATCGAGAGTTTCATGTATAGACGGCCCCGCGGATGCAAGGGATTTTAGCAGCACTTTGGATGACGGTCGGGTGCGTTCATGTATACGGCCTGTTAGTGCGACCGATACCATGGTCGCTGGCCCTCATGGAGATCGCGGATCGAGGCCTCATCAACGGGTCGCGCTTGTTGCGCTTAAAGCTCTTCGGGCTTGCGCGATCCCCAGCTCCGCCGGTTTCCATCATGCTGTCATTTGCCCTCACACTATAAGTTGGCCAACATACGCGGAAAGTCAGGCCGTGAGCTTAGGCCGATAGAATTTCCCGGTCGTCATCATTGCCCAGACGATCCGGGCCAACTTGTTGGCAACGGCGATGGCGACGACCATGGGTCGACGTGGCCAAGCACGTTTTCCAGGTTCACGGGGCGGATGCCGAGGGCGTACCCGTGTTCAACCGGAAGCTACGGCGCAGCGAAGTTCTGCCTTTTTTCGAGAAGCTGCCACCATGCCTGGTGGGGATGGAAGCATGCGGTAGCGCCCACTATTGGGCGCGCGAGATCGCAGCTCTCGGTCATGAGGTGCGGCTCATTCCGCCAGCTTATGTCAAACCCTTCGTCAAGCGAGGCAAGACGGATGCGGCGGACGCGGAGGCCATCAGCGAAGCGGTGACCCGAAAGACCATGCGCTTCGTGCCCATTAAGACGGCCAAGCAACAGGCTGCCGCGATGGTGCTGAAGACCCGCGCTCTTCTAGTGCGGCAGCGAACGCAGGCGGTCAACGCGTTGCGCGCGCACCAAGCCGAGTTGGGGATCATCGCCACCGCCGGCCTGGCAAAGGTTGAGGCGCTGATCGCAATCGTACGGGACGAGGCAGATGCTCGCCTGCCCGCAGCGGCGCGCTTCGCGCTCATGGCTATTGCCGACGAGATTGAAGCTTCAGCCAACCAGATCGAGAGGCTCGAGCGCGCAATCGTCATTGAGGCCAAGCACGACGAGGACATGCGCCGGTTGACTACCATCCCTGGCGTCGGCGCCATTACGGCGGCGACCATCAAGGCGCTTGTGCCGGATCCTGGCGGGTTCAAGTCGGCTCGCCACTTTGCCGCTTGGCTAGGACTGACGCCACGGTCTCATTCAAGCGGAGGCAAGGAGCGGCTGGGACGAATATCGAAAATGGGGAATCCGGAACTCCGTGCCCTTCTCGTTGTCGGGGCAACAGCCGTCTTGCGAGTTGCCCGAAACGACGCTCAGGCGCGACCGTGGCTGAAGGCGCTATTCGCCAGACGGCCCTTCAAGGTTGTCGCGGTCGCGCAAGCCAATAAGACTGCGCGGATCATTTGGGCCCTTCTGAACAAAGGCGGGACGTACCGGCGTCCCGACCCGCTGTCGACTACCGCGGCCGCCGTCTGATGGACGCAGTGACCGCCAAGGCGATCTGAGCGGCGCAGGCCGGCAGAGGGCAAGGTGCAACAACAGCCGATGAACCATGGCGAAATCCCGAAACGAGTGAAGCTACTGCCCCCAATGCGCTCAAGCGCGTAAACTTGATTTATAGCTCCTGGTTCCGCGGATCTCATCGAGGCCAGCGGCCATGTGCCGCGCGCAAAGGCCGGACATATGACCGCACCGTCCCAATGTGTGAAATCGACTGAAAAAGCTCTTGCCACGCGGGCCGTTCCACATAGGGGGGCAAGGTCACCCGAGCCAACGATCCGCCTCCAGGACTACCGTGATCTGGCGGGGATTATCACGGCTGAATGACATCGAACTGGGAGCTGTGATCGAGGCAAAAAAAGTCTGTTTGCCGCTAACCCAAATTTTCGGCGTTCGGCCTGCCCGCCGCCGCCAACGTTAAAACCAACTGCTAATTGACATTTATCTCTTTTGGGCGCTATCCACTTATGGTAGCGCCGCCACTGGTCCTTTGTACCGTATGCGACGCCTTGTAGGTTATCTAACGGCTGCGTGTATGTTATTTGACATTGGATCGCCCTCTGTTTCAAGCTAGCCCGCGAGTTTACTGGTCGGAACTGGTTTGGCGGCGTGCATGAAGAAACACTCTCATGAAGAGAAAATACTGAAACTCGCTGAGGCAGACGAACTGGCCCGAGCAGGCAATTCTCAGGTGGCCATTTGCAAGGCGCTTGGCGTGAGCGTCATGACGCTCCATCGTTGGCGAAAACTGCCGCTCAGCAAGGACGGGGGGCAATCTTCGGAGGGGCGTAACGCGGGCAGGAACCCGCCTTCCACCCTCCCTAGCATAGATGAAATGCGTCGTGCGTTGGAAGAGCTCACGGTCGAGAACCGGCGCCTGCGCAAACTTGTCGCGGACCTTATGCTCGAGAAGATGACACTCGAAGAGGCTGCGCCACCCAGCCTCGGGGCTGTCCGAGTACGCAATCCCTGATCCGAATTTTGTTCATCTCACGGCTCAAAATCCCGCCATGGTCCAAATTATGCAGAGGTTGAGCTAAACGCGGCCCGATGATTGGTTGCTGCCGCTGCGTACTGGGCCGGTTCCGGAGCGCTCGCACCGTCCCAATAATGACTAGTTTGCGTTGACCTGCCACTGAACTTCATCCAACGGCAGTTAGAGTCTCAGGGTTTTTGCAGGGAGACCGAACTTTGGACCACCCAGAACGAGAGTTTTTCGCCCTTGATCACGTTGGCGGGCTGGATGCGCCGACGTGGTTTTGCAGCAAGATCGGCGGTCTGTTGCCGATCGCCCCATGGGGCCGCGCCAAGTCTCCACTTCTTCCTGGGCGTCCGCAAGGCTGAGGAACCAGTGAGTGTTGAGGCATTCGGCCCGGAAGCGACCGTTGAAGGCCTCAATGAACGCATTGTCGGTCGGCTTGTCGGGCCGCGAGAAGTCCAGCGTGACGCCGCGCTGGTAGGCCCATAGGTCAAGGTCGCGCGACACGAACTCGCTGCCTTGATCGACGCGGATCCTCGCCGGGAATCCCACTTCCTCGCAGGCCCTTTCCAGTATCGCCACGACGTCGCTGCCGCGGAAGGTGAACCGTGGCGCCAGCACCGGTGAGAAACGGGACAAGAAATCGACGGTCGTGAGCACGCGCAGCTTATGTCCGGTCGCCGACTGATCGTGGACGAAATCCATCGCCCAGGTCTCGTTCGAGCGCGTCGGAGGTCGGCGATCATCGCGCAACTTGGCCTTGACCCGGCGCTTCGGCGTCTTGTTGCCAAATTGCAGGCCCAACTCGCGATAGATGCGACTGTCTTGTTCTGGCCGTGGCGCCATCCCTCGCGGCGCCGCAGAACGTGGACACGGCGATAGCCGTAGCGAACGCGGACATGGCAGATCTCCTTGATCCGATCTTCGAGGGCTGCCTGGCCGGAGCGAAGAGACTTGTAATGGTAGGTCGACCGGTCGAACTCGAGGGCTTCACAAGCCTTGCGGATCGAGACCTGCCACTCAGCGCAAACCTCGTCGACCAGCTTGCGCTTCCGGCCAGGCTTCATAGCTAATGGGATGGTCTGCCCCGCCGAACCCGCGCATACTGCGCGGCGAGTTTTCGACCGAGAAAGGACCAGAAAAATGTTGCGCAACAAGCGTCAGCCCGCCGCCGTCTTCGGCATCGATATCGGGAAGCATATTTTCCATGTCGTAGGAACCGACGCAGGCGGTGGAGTCATCCAAAAGGAAAGCTCCGCCGCGACACAGTTTTGCAGTTCTTCGATGCCGCGCAGCGTACGGTCGTCGCGATGGAAGGTTGCCCAGGCTCCCAATGGCTGGCACGCAAGTTACAACAGCTCGGGCACGTGGTCCGAGTGATTCCTGCGCAGTTCGTGTAGCCCTACGTGAAGTCCAACAAGAACGATATCATCGATGCGGAAGCGATCGCCGAGGCGGCCCCCGACCCGCGATGCGCTTTGTTGAGAGCAAATCGGAATCCCAAGTCGACATCCAGGCGCTGCACCGCATCCGAGATCAGAAGGTTGCCCTGCGAACTCAGCTCGTCTGCCAAATGCGGCGTTCTGCCTCGAATACGGGAGCGCAATCCATCAGGGCATCGGCAAATTCAAAGCCGACTTCCCTCGCGTACTGACCGACGAGGATGAGGCGCACGCTTCGTCGGCTGTTCGAGGACTTCGGGCACATCGAACACCGCATCGCCGAGATCACACGTGAATCGAGGCTTTGGCGGCGAGTGACGAACGAGCGCGGCGGCTCATGACTGTTCCCGGGATAGGCCCACTCGTGCCGACGGCATTCGTCGCGAGCGCCGGCAATGCTAGTCAGTTCCGAAGGGCCAAAGACCTCGCCGCGTGGCTTGGGTTGGTCCCTCGCGAACACTCAACGGGTGGTAAGACGACCCTCCTTGGGATCAGCAAAAGAGGCAATCATTACCTGAGGCGACTACTGATTCACGGCGCAGGATCATGCGTCCTAAACGTACTTCCGATCGCTTGGGTTCGTGGTTGACCGGCCTCGAAAAGCGCATACATGCCAACAAGGTCACCGTGGCTCTGGCCACAAGGATTGCGCGGGTCGCCTGGGTCATCCTCACACGGTCCGGCTCTACCTACGAGCGGCGCATTCCCGTAGGCCCGGGCAGCAGACTGCGAGGTTCGGCGCCGCGCAAGCCCTTCGCCGAAAACGGGCGAATGCCCGATTAGCTATCTGGGAACGCGGCGTGCTGATCTCATCATGGCCTGGCTGCAACCGCAACCCACTCGCGAGAGGCCGATACGTTTACGCAGACTGTCGAAGTCGGATCGCTCAAGAGCCTTGCACAGGCGGGGCAGACCATACATAATCGGCGGATCACGTCCTGCAGCTCTGCTTGTCGAGCGACAGATCGGCCACCAGCTTCTTCAGCTTGGCGTTCTCATCTTCGAGCTGTCTCAACCGCCGCATCTCGGTCGGCAGCAGACCGTCATACTCTTCCAGTTGAAGTAGTCGCCTGGCTGATCCCGGCCTTACGGCAGATCTCTGCCACCGCAACCCCGTCATGGCCCTGCTTCAGGATGAACGCCTTCTGGGCGTCTAAAAACTTCAAGGCCTTCATGGTCCGTCGCTCCTCCCAGCCGAGGGGAATCGGCAGCGAAAACTCTAGCCAAAAATGGTCCAGTTTGCCGGACTCAGGTCAGCGCCTGCGCACAGAGTGCAGGAACTACACGGCGACGCAGTGGGACCCGAGCATCCCGTTTGGTTCCCAACACCAAAAGGGGTATCGCTCAGAAGACCTGCAGGCGCAGACTTTGCCGACGACACGTTTGATCTTGTGATCACGCAAGACGTATTCGAGCACATCTTTCGCCCGGATCTCGCTATCAGCGATATCGCCAGAACGCTAAAGATCGGTTGCTTTCGTCTGCACCGTCCCGATCGTCCAAATGATGCGTCCATCGGTTCGGCGGGCCTCATTTGCTGATGGCGAAATCACCCATCATCTCGAACCGCAGTATGTCTCAAAAGAAGGGTCGCTCACCATCGATTGGGGCACGATATCGTAGCCCATCTGCAGCACCACTCTGGCTTGAGCTTTGTGATAATTCAGATCGGCAACATCGATCTGGGCATCCGCGCCGATCTCAACGAGGTTCTGGTTGCGTCAAGAGATCGGTCCCGGAAGTTTAGTTTGTTCAGTAGTTCCGTCCCGCTGCCATTACAGGGGATGTCCCGGGTTCTGTTGAATTTCTGAAGAGGCGGCGTTGCCCACCTTGAGCCAGTAGGCTCGGGTGCTGATTCCACAAAGGAGAGCAACGCGATGACGAGAGATATCACAACGGCTGGTTGCCGGCGACCGGGGCTGTAGTCGAAGCGTTTGCGGAAGTGCGAGCGAGCTTCGATCGGTTCTGCCTTAGCAGGGATCGAAGCGCTCGGCACGATGATGGAGCCGGATGTCACCGATCTTAACCGCATCGATGTTACTGCAGCCCCAGCGCGAGGGGTACTCGTTCGCGTGATCCAGAACCATCCGAACCGCACGGGCCCGGACTTCGGGTGAAAAGATGTCGACCCCACAACGCGTAGACGCGCGCAGCCGAAGCGCTTGATTCTTCCCAATTCCGGAAGCAACGATTCTCCCGCGGCACAAATCAAACCAATCCTGCGACGCCATTCCCGATGCAGATCTCCCGGACGTACTCGATACCATCGTGCCTTCAGTGGACACGAGAAATCATCCTAGCCGGCGGGGATGAGGTGCGGTTCCTTTTATGCGCGGGCACTGGTCCGCGCCTACGCCCGCCGGGTCCCTTCCACCCCGCGGCGCATCTTCCAGGAGCGAAGATGAAGCAGAATCCGGACCGGGCAAAGCGACGGCAGAACAAGTGTTAAAGAACATTCGGCGCCAGACACGCCGGCAGTATTCGGCGGAAGAGAAGATCCGTATCGTGCTGGAAGGCCTGTGGGGCGAGGAGAATATCGCCGAGCTGTGCCGGCGCGAGGGCATTGCCGCCTCAATGTACTATGGTGGTCCAAGGAGCTCCTCGAAGCCGGTAAACGTCGCCTGGCGGGCGACACGGCGCGTGCGGCAAGCTCTCGCGAGGTGAAGGATCTGCGTCGTGAGACGACGGCGCTGAAGGAAGTCGTGGCCGACCTCACCCTGGAGACCCGGTTGAAAAAAAGCATGACCGAGGATGGGGACGACGAGGCATGAGATATCCCGCGTCCGAGAAGGCCGAGGTCATCCAGTTGATCGAGCAATCGCATCTTCCGGCCAAGCGCACGCTGGACAAGCCTGGCACCCCACGGGCCACCTTCTATCGCTGGTATGAGCGTTACCGCGAGGGCGGCAGCGCCGCGCTGGCCGATCATCGATCTCGACCGGAGCGGGTCTGGAATCGCATTCCGGACGATGTGCGAGCTCAGATC
>NZ_JBWBWM010000102.1:0-8012 GCF_056174665.1 Bradyrhizobium sp. WYCCWR15520 | reverse complement strand
CCGCAATTATCTCTGGTTCCGTCGCGGCGATGCAGCCAACGCCGTCCTCGCCGCCGCCGGCTACAACTTCCGCCGCCTCATCCGCTGGCTCAGGCTTTTGCTGCACCTCTTCCTGACCGCACTCTTCCCCGGCGGTCGGCTTAATCCAGCGTGAAATCAATCTTCTTCACGGACGACTAGTTCTCAGTCGCTCGCTACCGTGGCCCAATCTCATCGGCAGTTCAGTACGGGAGCTCCCGCGCCGTTCGACACATTCCGAGGCACATTTCCGGTCGTCGTGCTACCCACTCTCGACGCGCTGGTACAGTTCGTACACCCACGGCGAGTTTCTGTTTTCTTGGAAGACCAGGCAGAGGTGCTTTCTCGGTCGCGTGACCCCAACGTAGAAGAGCCGTCGCGCTTCGCGAAGCGATGACTGGCTGCGTCTGTCGCGGTTGTCGGGCAATTCGCTCTCGTTGATGCCGAACAGAATCACCGCGTCGAACTCGCGGCCTTTAGCACTGTGCAGGGTAGTCAGGTTGACGCGGCCGGTGCCGGAGATACGTCCCCCGAAATGGCTCAGTGATAGATCAAGGCCATTCGCCGGATCCGTCTTCCGGATCATATCGTCACAAGCCTCCCAGTCGCGGTCGGGAAGTCGTGCTACCGCGCGCCACGGCTCGATCACCTCGCGCGATCCGCTACAGCCAGAAGTGAGCCGACTCCGTGGTTCCGATCGAGCCGTTCAGGAACTGCATGAATTGGACAGAGAAATGCTGCGCCTCCGCCGGCGGCGGAACTCGTCCGAAGACCATCGACTGCGCCTGTGAAAGGAGGCGCGCGTACGGCGGGTTGGCGTCGCGCCAGCCGCCGGTGACCCATTGCGCGCACCCCTCGATTAGTCTGGAAAGACGTGAGCTTCGTCGAACGAGCGCCCCCAAACTGCCTGGCGGCTTGATTGCGGGACACTTCCGCCTCTGATTGCCGCCACAACCCGTTTCAAGGTCAAGAGAATAAGGTGCTGCCATCCATGCTGGCCTCCTTCCAGCCAGCATGGTGAATCAGAAAGCACGCGATTTGGGAATCCCCTTTTGACCATGCCAGCTATCGCCTCAGTGATCTCGTGCACCTATATGAGGACGTATTGAAGCAGTATTGCGTGGGAAAAGGAAAAGAATTTTTTAATCCGTTTGAGGGTGAGGAGTCGCCGATGGATGAAGACCACACCGAGTTCAGCGGCCTCGTTGAAATGTACGGGGAAACAATTGCGGAGTACGACGGTGTCGCCTCAGGCGTAAACATTCATTACAATTGGGACAACCTCAAAATGGGCGTCAAAAGATTTGTGGCTGAACTTAATGACATGAAATAGGCCGATCGCTCTCGTGTTTGGGATTTCGATGCGAGATGGTACTTAGTTCGATCAAGTCGGATTAGTCGCCAACGGCTATCGAAAATCGGCACCAGAGGCCGGACAGATGTCAGCATCCGACTACGCGCCGAGGCTCTTCAAAAAAACCCACTGCATCTCGCGGCGCGCCCGCAGATGAGTCATGCGGGGTCTATCCGTTTGAACCACTTAAGCGGTAGGCCGAGCACGTAGTGTCGGTGTCGAAGCTGCGGTCCTGTTCAACTCCTCGCCGATGAGCGCGGGCGTGGCGCCGCGCCGACGAGATCACGAAACAGTTCGTCCTTTTGCTTTGTCCGCCCGCAAGGCTTCTGTGATCTCGCTATCATCCTATTACGCAATCGCATGGCAGGGAAACTCCGAGAGGCGCTCCGGCGAGGCCTGAGAACACCCACACAATGCCACGCCCCGCTTGCTTTCACGGACGGGCAAAGGCATAAAATTCGGCAATACTAGTGACCGTGGACGATTGCGCGCGCCTTCAGGACATCTATGACGGCCGCCGCAAGTGCTCGGGCGTCTGATCCATGGTCCTGAGATGAAATTCGGGGCTCATCGGTATTTCGTAGGGTTCATCGATGCCTGTGAAGTTCTTGATCTTGCCAGACTTCGCCTTCGAATAGAGACCCTTGGGATCGCGCCGCACGCATTCTTCAAGGGGCGTGTCGACAAAGATTTCGATGAGCTCCTCCTTAGCAACCAGGTTGCGCACCATGTCTCGCTCCGCTCTGTAGGGCGAAATGAACGAGCATATCACGATTAGGCCACCGTCGGCCATCAACTTGGCGACTTCGCCGACACGTCGAATATTCTCGACACGATGGGCCTCGGAGAAACCGAGGTCTCGGTTCAACCCGTGCCGCACGTTGTCGCCATCCAGCAGCATGGTGTGACGCGACATTGCGAACAGCTTTTGATCCACGATGTTGGCGATTGTCGACTTGCCGGCACCGGACAGGCCGGTGAACCAGATGATGCAAGGCTTTTGATTCTTCAGGGCGGCCCGCTCGCTCTTTCCCACTGAAAGCGGTTGCCAAGCAATATTGGTAGCCCGCCGCAGCGGGAACGCAATCATGCCGGCGCCAACGGTGCGATTGGTAAAGCGGTCAATGACAATGAACGATCCGGTCTTGCGATTGACCTCGTACGGATCGAAGGCCACGGGCAGTGCCGTCGCGACATTGCCGAAGCCGATCTCGTTGAGGCTAAGCTTCCTGGCTGCCAGGTGCTCACGTGTGTTGACGTCGATCCGATGCTTGATCGCGGTAATGCTACCGGCGACTCCGGTCCGAGTTCCAATGCGAAGGATGTAATTGCGTCCAGCAACGAGCGGATCGTTGTCCATCCAGATCAGATGGGCCGCGAACTGGTCGGTGACCTCAGGCCGCTCGTTCGGACGCGCCAGCACCATCCAATAGCGCGGAGTCTTGTCTATGAACATGCGTTTGCCCACTGCTGCCAAGTACTGGCCGTAGGCCGCATCGGCAAAAGCGCGACTGACGATCGTGCGATCTATTCGGTCCAAGAATTCGGAGGTCGCAGCCAGAATCAGGGATGCCCCTGCTGGGTGTCGGTGTTCCGCCCTGCCAAATGCTTCAAGCGCCAGCATTAGCCAGGGCTCAGGTGGAGCTGGAATGTCTGGGTGCTGCTGGAGCACGTGCGCCAGCACCGTCGTCCCCGACCGGGGAAGACCAAGAAGAAAACAAACCGCAGACAGACCGTTAGGATCCCGGTCCATGATCCCATCTCCCTATGCTTGGAAAAGCGAGCGGCTCGAACCGCCGTCATCCGGTCGAAGAAAATAACGGAGACTGTTCTGTTCGACATAGAGTGTAACCGCTTGCCCGGCATCCCCATATGAGAAAAACCTTGTCATGCATCTTCAAAGGGTTGGGAAAACCATACGGAGGTTGATCGGCAGTAAATGCCTACGCGACGTAAGCGACACTTGTCGCCTCGCGCCAGCGCAATGCTGCTTGCGTAGAGCATCGGAAGAAGCTGGCCCATACGCTTCGGTTGGTGCTCGGCTTGCAAGTGAGAACACCTCTTAGAGCGACGACAAAGGTTGATAGCCATCCTGATATGCCTGACTTCTCTAAGCTGACGTTTGCTATCCGCCATTCTGTAAAATCGATTTCTTGATACAATTCGTCCGCGCCATGGATAAGTCCGGATCGTGCGTTCAGGGGCCTCGATGATTGCACACACGTTAATATTTCTGTGAGTTTCGGGACCGGCTTCGCGAGCCCCAGAACCGAGAACTTGGCGGAAGGTCTGCAGAATTCCTCGATCTTCTTCAAGGAGGTTGCGCCAATCATCTTGAACACTCGACAATGCCTTCCCGCGCAAGGACGGAATAGTCCGGTGTCCCCTTTGCGTGACCGCGCTTAGCTGCCCGTTGGCGGTGATCAATGCCGGACATCATTCGCTTGAAATGGACGAAGAATGTAAGCGGCAAGCTGAGGTCTCTTTGCCGCTTACGGGGTCCTCAGCATAGGGTCCACTTCACTAACGCGGTCGACTCCCAACAGAGTTGGCGACTCGGCACGTTTTCCACTCAAGGCTCTGATTTTCTTCGTCGGCTCTCAGGTCGCTGGAAGAGAAATCGTGCGTTTCCAGCATCTTCTGACGACTCGCATCCGCTCCTTCAAAGTAGATGATGTCGGAATGAAAGTAAGCGGCAAGCTGAGGCCGTCAGGCGACGTGGTTCCATGGCATCAGCGCGTCGATTTCGCTGCTCGGCCAACCGTTGGCGATACGCTGAAGTGTTAGAGCAAGCCAGGCGAACGGATCGACGTTGTTCATTTTCGCTGTTTATGCGGCCCGCCGAACTATGCCGAACGGGTTTGGTATGGCACGCCGTTGTCACGCTCGCACCGTTGATCGCGTGCAGGGCAGCCCCATTCCATTCGGCATAGTCTGGTCGTTCAGAGCGCCCCTAGGAAGGCGAGCAGGCGGTCGTTCGGCTGGAAGCGGGTTCGCTTGCCGCGCTGGTACGGCTTGAGCTTCGCAGGGCAGCTTCCTTGAGGGCGAGATGGGCGTGCAGGTACGTCTGTGCCGTCTCGACCGATTCATGACCGAGCCACAGCGCGATCACGGAGCAGTTGACGCCGGCTTGCAGCAGTTCCATCGCAGCGCTGTGCCTCAGCACGTGCGGCGACACGCTCTTGGCCTTCAAAGACGGGCAACTCTTGTGAGCGACACGAACATGCTTTCCCAGCAGTGACTGGACGCTGTCGGCACTGAGCCGACCCTCATGCACGTTGTGGAACAACGCTGTTGCTCCTTCCGCAACGGTTCCTTGAGCCATGCCTGGAGCGCGCGCCGAGCGAGTAAGCGGAGCGGTCCGCTCCTTCCGCCCTTTACCGACGCATCGTACGTGTGCGCCAGACCCGAGGTGGACGACATCCCGGTCAAGGCCGGTCAGCTCTGAGAGGCGTAAGCCAGTCTGGGCCGCGACCAGCAGCAAGGTGTGATCGCGGCGGCCAAGCCACGTCGTTCGATCGGGCGCGGCGAGAACCGCCTCGATCTCAGGGCGCGCCAGGAAGTGCACCTGTCGCTTGTCGTGGCGTTTGCTCGGTATGGCGAGCACGCGCTGGATCAGCGCGCTGTGCCGGTTCCTCGAAGGACACGAACCTGAAGAAGGACCAGATGGCGGTCAGACGTAGGTTACGCGTCTTCGCGCTGGCGCCGCGCTTTACCTCGAGATCGGTGAGGAACGCGCCGATGAACGTTGCATCCAGATCGGCGAGCGACAGGGCCGATGGGGACTTCGGCAGCCGCACCTGTGCGAACATGAACAGCAGCCGGAACGTGTCCCTGTAGGAGGCGATCGTGTTGCCGCTAACATTGCGCTGGCGCATGAGGCGCTCAGTGAAGAAGCGCTCAATCAACGTGGCGACATTGCAGGCGGGCTTCATGGCGTCACCTCCCATCGCCGATCGAGACGCCGCGCGGCTTCTTCCATCAACTCGGGGCAGGCCGAGAGATACCAGTAAGTATCGCGCACGCAGGCGTGGCCGAGGTAAGTGGAGAGTACTGGGAGTTGTTGCTCGACGTCCTTGCCTTCGCGATACCAGTCGAGCAGCCTCCGGATGGCGAAGCGATGACGGAAGTCGTGCACGCGTGGCCCGGTACGATCACCAGGGCGCCGCAGCCCGATCTCTCTGGACAATCGCCAGAAGACGCGATGAACGTACTCGTGCAGCAAGCGGCCTCCCTGTTCGGCAACGAAGAAGGTCGAGCCGCAGCGTGATCCAAGCAGCGCATCGCGCCGGTGGGCGTAGTCGCGCAGCGCAGTTCTCGTCGTCGGATGCAATGGCACGAGCCGCGACTTGCCGAACTTGGTCAGCGGACCGTCAGCACGCCGGCGTCGAGGTCGACGTCATCCCGCTCCAGGCCCATCGCCTCGGATATACGCATGCCCGTCACCGCGATCACCCCGAACAGGGTGTGGTAGGTCCATCGGCGCAGCCCGTCCGCCGGCGGCAGAGCCAGCGCTGCCGTCAGCAACGCATCGATCTCCGCGTCGCTGTAGACATAGGGCTTGGCGCGCTTCCATCCCGGCAGCATGCCGACGGGTGGCACCTCCGTTCTCGGATCGAAGTTGGCGACATGGCGCGCGAACCCCCGCACATCGCTCAACCGCAGCGCCCAGGATGCATGACAATCGGGCGGCAGCGTTGCCCATTCCATTGCCAGCTTCGTCGTGATGATCCTGGCTTTGCGCTTCTCCATGAAGGCGACGAAGTCGGCGAGCCGACGGGTCTGGTGCTCGTACTTGTATCCCAGTCCCTTGCGCATCCTCAGGTACTTGTCGAGTGCGGCGTGCAGATTAGTCATTGCACGCCTCCCAGGGCTGGCTCAATGTTCTCAGCGCATCGATGTCGACCTTCGCGTAAATCCGGGTGGTGTCGTGGTTCTCGTGCCGCAGCAACTGTCCGTTCTCCGACAAGGTCGCGCCAGATCGGAGAAGCTCGGTAGCGAGACTGTGTCGGAAGATATGGGCGCCGCGGTGTGCGCAACCTTCGATTCCAACGCGATCGAGAGCGGCCTTGGCGATCATGGTGATCGCACATCCGGAAGCAAAGCCGACGTGCGGCGCGAGTGACCGGACGAACAACCGTCGGCACGACGACTTTGGGCGGCCATTGCGCAGATATGCAACGATGGCCGCGCCAACGTCTGGCGCTATCGGCATCCGTGCACGCTGTCTGCCCTTGGCGCGAACCAGTATCTCGCTGGCGCGCCAGTCGATATCATCGAGCATGAGTGTCGCGACCTCGTCGGCCCGCAGGCCGAGCTTAGCCAGCAACAACAGAATGGCGTAGTCGCGCCGTCCCATCACCGTCTTTCGGTCGCAACCGTCGAGAGCCTTCCGCACCTGAGCGGCAGGCAGATAGGTCGGCAGAGGTGCGAGCTTCCATCGCCGCATCGATGGAACGCAATCCGCCAACGGGCGCGCGTTCAGCCCCCGATGGTGGAGGTAACGGAGAAAGGCGCGCAACGACCAGCACATCGCCTTGCCTGTTCCTGGGCTCAATCCTGGGCGTGGCGCTCAATGTAGCGGATCACGTCCTCTTGGTTGATCTTGCACAGGGCGGCGGCGCCGCCGGAGCACACCTCGTGCAAAAACCTGCGGATGACCGGGAGATGGCGAACGATGGACCTTGGCGCCAAGCCGCGCTCTGATCGCAGGTACGCATCGAACTCCTTGAAGATCCGTTCGTGCGGGCTGAGAGGCGGCAGCACCAACGGCGCTATCGCGCCTTCCTCGCGCAGCACCGACAGCCATCGCTTGAGCGCGGCCCGGTCACCGGGTTGGATAGACTGCCTCCCGCCTCGATGTCGGAGGTACCGCTCAATGACCTGCTCGTCGAGATTGACCAGCTTATAGCGACGGCCTGCGATCCAACTCAGGAGCCCGACAACTACGTTGAGGCAACGCCACGCGCCGTGCCGAACGAGCCGCTCTTCGACGAGACGAGCGGCGTAGCGCTCGACGAGCTGTCCGTGCGGCCCGCTTCTGAGACGCCGGTACAGCCGGCTTCTGCCCAAGTACTGTTCAACTTCCATCTTCCTGTTCTCCGCTGTTGAAAGCGGAGGCACAGAACGAACTATGCCGAACCGACCAAACGCCGGTCAGCGAGAAATCTGGGGAAAACGACCGGACTCGGCATAGTTCGGCGGGCGGCATAAACTTGCAAGATCAACGACGTCGATCCGCGCGCCTATCTCACCGACGTCCTGAGAAGGATCGTCAACGGGCATCCAAACCGCGACATCGACCAGCTACTGCCCTGGGCCTACCGCGCTCAAGCCCTCAAAGCCGTGGCCTGAAAACGACCCTTACCTTGCATCCACACTATACCAATGTGTAGCCGCGGTAGCCACGGGGATGAATTGGCACGAAGCGCGGCCGGGATCATTGTGGGCCGTATGGCTATGAACACTCAGGTTTACGCTCAATTCGGGGAGGCGCAGGAACGCACAGCTGAAGGCCGTGCAGCTGCACTATACTCCAGTTTGATCGCTGACCTCAGTCAGCTGAATTTCGCAGACGCGGATGACCGCCGAGCCTTCCCTCCGACCCTACACAGCATATTCGCAAGGCATGGACTGTTCG
>NZ_JBWBWM010000101.1:0-8079 GCF_056174665.1 Bradyrhizobium sp. WYCCWR15520 | reverse complement strand
CGCCATCCGCTCCCACGCCGCGTCGCTTAAAACCAACCGGTCCATCACACCCAAGACTGCCTCCCAAAAAGCAGCCTTGAATCTGATTTGCTCCTAAAAGGGAATCCTTAGAGTCCACACCACCTAGCCGAGGTCTACAATCGCGTGTTCCATTCAACCATAACGCTGCCCGATGGTGGCGGCTCTGTATTGTCGGACGTCTTCACTGCCGCCAAGGAATGCCTCGACGCGACGGAAGGTATGAACTTCGAGAATAAAGTCGTCTTGTCGATAGCCACGCGAATTGCTGCGGAAAAATTCATGGCCGAACGAATAAAGGATGAGAAGCTGCTCGCTGGCATAACTTCGGCCCAAACCCCTAAGCTGCTCAGAGAGTACAAAAAGCAGTTCGAGACGGAAATCGCCAACATTGCGATCATTGAACGAGTGATGTTGATGACCCCGGAGAACATCCATTTGAACTCGTTCATGTATGAGCCCATCATCGACATGTCCGACGATCATCTTCGAAGGCTGTATCAGGAGGTTGAGACGCTCAGTTATGGCGGCTAGCTTTTGGCTTTCTCTTGGAGTGGCTGTGAAACGTCCGCCTTTTGCTCGAATGGTCGCGGGGGTTAGTTGCCCGCTTTCTTTCAACACGCGGCGTTCGGCCTGCTCGCAATAACTTCCATAGCCATATCTATTCCTGCCACGGAATCCACGCGACACAGTGCAAGGAGGTGCGCCCATGCGACAATCTCATCAAGCTGGCAGTGCACCGAACACTCCCCGGCGATACCAGCGAAGTTGAAGCGATCGGCAATGCCGAACTGGTTGGTAGACCGCCACTGAGGCGCCAGCATTCGCTGCCTCGGCAAGCCCTTAGACGCCCCTGGAGACACCCCCTGACGCCGTGTCCATGCCAGTGATCCAGGGGATAAAGCGCCGAATTAACTGCGATGCCAAGGCTTTACATCTTCCTTCCTCCGGGCCATTTCCAACACGACCGTCTACGAGCTAGCTCGTCGCCGTCCTCTGAGGCTCACCGCCTCATCGAAGCCAGCGTGGTCGCGCTGAAAGCCGCCGAGGGGACTCCATCGATCATAAGCTTCAGGTAGATGCAATAATTCGGTAGCTGCAATAGATCAATCTCATCAAATCGCCCCTGAAACTCCCGAGCAAGATATGGCGCATCCTCCGAGCCAACTCTGAACGAAATAATCGTTCCCGCATTTCCCAGCACCGCGTGGCGCACGTCTGGTTTAAGCTGATGAAGGTACTGGTGGGCGACGGTAAAGCCGAGCCGATACTTGCGAAGCTCGGAGAACATATTCGCCACGGCGAGCGTCGTAAAGTTTTGAAACTCGTCAACGTAGACAAAGAAGGGACGCCGTTCATACTCTGGCAGGTCGGCGCGACTAAACGCTGCAAGCCCGAGCGTAGTGACGAGTAATCCGCCCAGGAGCGACGAGCTGTCCTCACCGATTTGCCCTTTAGCCAGGTTCACCAATAGTACTTTGCCCCGATCCATGATTTGCCGCACGTGGAGATCATGCTGCGGAGCGGTTAGAAGTTTGTTGAGTATTGGATCTGAAAGGAAGGCGCCCACTTTGTTCTGGATCGGCGCCGTGCTGTCGGCACGGTAGCCGAACGAGAACCGCTCAAACTCTTTTATGAAGAACGTCCTGACCGTCTCATTCTTCAAGTGTCGCGCAATCTCGGCGCGGAACTTCCGGTCCGACAGGATGCGCAGCACGTCGTGCATCGTGGCGTGCGGTTGCTCCAGCAGCGCCATCAAAACATTGCGCAAAATGTGCTCCATGCGCACGCCCCATGCATCCGGCCACATTTTTTTGAATACTTCGATGAAGCCAGAAGCGGCGAGTGCGATCCGATCTTCACGGACATGCCGCAGGGGATTGTACCCATACGGCTGGGACGGATCGCACGCATTTAAGTAGATCACGTCTGACGCACGTCTCGTCGGAACTTGAGCCGCGACACGCTCCACCAAGTCGCCGTGAGGATCGATAAGAGCAAGTCCACAGCCCCGATCAATGTTCTGCAGCGCCATGGACTCGATTAACGTCGACTTTCCGGTACCCGTCTTACCGATGATGTAGATGTGCGAGAAGCGGTCTTCGTCCTTGATCCCAAAGGTGCAATCGTCGTTGCGGTAATCGGTGCGAGCGAAGCGTGTTACTCCGGGTGACATGCGCCACATATTTTCGCGCTCCGCGTGCACTTACAGAGAGGGTGTAACGCCTTCCCAGGTCACGTCGGGCTCGTGACCCACGAGCACGATTTCGCCTCTCCACTCAATTGGCGTTAGCCACGACAATCGTTGCAGATTTGATCTTTCACTTTCCGCCCTGCGATCCGGAACCTGCATGCGTGTCCGGGTTTCGGTGGCGAGGCGGAGGCATCGCGACGAGCGTCCATACGATCGATTGAGCATTTCTTCTAATTTCGCTCAGTAGTGGACGCTCGCTCCGCCTCGCGAACGAGCACCCGAATGGGTCGGGTGCTCGTAGCGAGGAGGACACGATGTCTAACATTTCTCTTGCCCAGAGAGTTCAAAAGCTGGTGACGCTTTGCGATCAGAGGGGCTTCCAAGACCTGGACGATCTTCTGTTGGCAGCTCTCCTGAAAGATGCGAGCCCGGCGATCTGCATGACGGAGGGGTGCAACAACACCGCCGACATGGAGCCCGACCAGGACCAGGGCTTCTGCGAAGCATGTGGTGGCAAGACGATCATCTCAGCACTTGTGCTGGCCGGCCTGATCCAGGAGGCCGACGATGTTGGTTCGTAACTACTATCACCGCGCGGAATTAAACCGCGAGTGGAGAGACGTGTGGTCCGCACAATGTGACGATGACCGTCCATACTGCGGCGCTCGCCACATGCCCTATAGGAGCAAGGACGCGGAGGAGCGCGATGATGAATAGTATCGCCCTTCTCAACGATGCCTTCCGGCACACCTTCTGTGGCGGCAAGGTAATGATGACAATCGGAGTCGCCGAGCTACCCGACTGCGTAAAGGCCGAGGCGCTCCGTCAGGTGGCGGATTTCTCCGGGTTTACAGAGGAGAACGATCCTCATGGCGAGCACGACTTCGGAAGCTTCGACCTGGTGGGTCGAAAGTTCTTCTGGAAGATCGACTACTACGACAGGAAGATGCAGCACGGCTCCGAAGATCCAAGCGACTCGGAAAGGACATTGCGTGTCCTCACGCTGATGCTGGCAAGCGAGTACTGAACAGAACAAGAAATGACCGCCTCCCGTCCAGACGCTGCGGAAGAATGCTCCAGCAGGACGAGCACCGTTGCGGGGAACATCGGAAGGCCTGCCGAACCCTCAGGGTTAAGCGCGCGATCAGTGCGGATTTGCCTCGGACACTGCTTGTCCAGCCCTCGCCACGGCGAGGGCTTTTTATGGATCCTGAATGGTGGTAAGTACGCTGCCCTAGCATTGGTTGCGTTCAGATAACATGACTCCGAGGCGCATTTGTCTAGCGCGCGCGATTCCGACCGGCGTTACTAGGATCCCGGGTATCGTATGTCCGAACACAAACGCGGAGCTTTGCTTACCATCGAGATGGCCTTCTCGGCTCTTACGCTATAGTTACCTCTCGCCAAAAAACTCGTTCAGCAAGTGCTGTTTGATCCTTGCGGCCTCACGCTCCCCCTGTGAGGCAAGCCAAAGGATGCGCTCCGCGATCTCCAGCGCAGAGCGTTGCCTCTGCTCGATGAACGTGGAGCTAGCAAGTACTTCATCGAGAACGTTGCGGAGCATCTGCACCGTAGCATTGTCGTAGGGCATGTCCGAATATCTATCCCGTCGAATCACTAAACAAAACTATTGCGCTCTTCCTCACCCCACCAGCAGCACTTTGTCGGACCGACGTTCACAACACGCTTTGATTGCGGATTTATGACATTTAGTGCCACGGTTGCGTAAGATGATACCGCAGCCGAAACGGCGACGCACCTCGGCGACTGCCCTCATGCGCTGGCGAAGGCCGGCATCATCCGCGCGGGCCGCCTTGTATATCATCGTCATGCGGCAATAGCCGATGGCTTTACACGCCCGCCCTTCGTCCATTCCGTAGACGTCCACGAGATGGGCGACAGCTTTCCGCTTGGCAGCGGAAGTCCGTCCCAGATTTCACGGGCGTCTCCTGTGGTCACGGCTCCGCGCCTGGCCATCGTTCCAGTCGGCGCGCAACATGTGCACATGCACAAACCTCCCAACAATGGTAGAGTCGAGATGCCAGCCGGCGATGATAATTCGCCGACGCCGTATGGTTCTTTGAAAATTCCCGACTGTTTCGGAGCCGATGCTGAGTTATTGACCACCGCTGAAGTGGCCGAACTACTGAGAATTTCCACTTCTAGCGTGCGACGCCTGCAACAGCGGCGACGCATCTCCTTCCTCAAAGTGGGCGGCAGCATTCGTTTCGCCAAGCACGACGTCATTTCGTATTTGGCGAGGCAGCGGACCGAAACAATCGATAAATAACGGATATGACAGTACGAATGATAAAAAACTCGTGGTGGGTCGATTTCACGGTCAACTCCACACGATATAGAAAACGTAGTCCTGAGAACACAAAGGCCGGTGCGCAGGCGTACGAAGCTACCTTGCGACAAAAGCTAGCACGTGGCGATTCGATAGATATCGGAGCGCTACGGTCGAAGGACCTGACCTTTGCCGAGTTCGCGGTGAAGTGGTTTGAGGACTATGTAAGACCGAACAACAAGTATTCTGAGCAACTGTCGAAGAAGTACATTCTATCTTCGTCTCTGCTCCCATTCTTTGGTCGCAAGCCGGTGGGACAAATTAAAGGGCATGACATCGAACGTTATAAAGCTCAGCAGGTCCGGCAAGGGTACACCAACAAGACGATCACGAATCGCCTGACGGTGCTCAACAAGTGCTTGCTCACCGCATATGAGTGGCTGGAGCTTGAGGAAGCGCCACCGAAGATCAAATGGCCAAAAAGGGCACTGCCCGAAATTGATTATCTTTCGCCCGAAGAGTGTGAGTCACTCCTTTCCCAGGCGAATGGCCTAGTGCGCGAACTGGTTCTGACGGCGCTGCGGACAGGTATGCGGCAAGGAGAGCTCAGGGGCCTTCAGTGGTCATCTCTCGATTGGCTCACGCGCACCGTTGCGGTGAGACATTCATACGATGATCGTGGGAAGACGCTCGTCACGCCAAAGAATAACCGCACGCGGCATATACCGCTCGACATTGATGTGTACACGATGCTTTACCGGCGTAAGAAGGATACCGGGTACGTGTTCCGAGGCTCGGAGGGTCGCCCGTTCACTAACTACCGAATGCACTACGCAATCCGCAAACTCTGTAGGAAGGTTGGGTTTAGAACCATCGGCTGGCACACGCTTCGCCATACGTTTGCTTCTCACCTCGCAATGCGCGGAGTGCCACTCCCGGCCATCAAAGAATTAATGGGACATTCCACCATAACGACAACTATGAGATACGCCCATGTGGCGCCGTCCACGCTCCGGACAGCCATCGAAATGCTGAACCCAAAGACAATGATGGCGACGGATTCTGGGCAACCCGTGGGCAACCGGTGGCAAGAGGTTCAAAGGAGCGTTGCGCGTCAAAAAAACGCTGCGGCTGAATACGCTTGATTCTAGCGACGAAATCTTAGCGTCGCACGGGAAACACAGATCATTTCTCTTGTGACCCTACGGGGAATCGAACCCTGATCTGCGAGCTTTGATTTGAGCTTGGAAATGGACCAAAAAGCACGAAAGACTAGAAGTAGAGCCAAGAATCGGAGGCTTTCAATCGTACTCAAGTTAACCAGGATTAGTCAGACTTTATCACTTTTTTGGCTTGGGCAACCACGCAGTATTATTAGCAAAGGCGATACGGCAAAGGTGATGAAGCATAACGTAAAAGCCGCCATATGGCGGCTTCTGCGTTGAAGAGACCAAGCTGGCGACCGAGCAAGTGAGCCCTCATCGACCAACGTCCGCGTCAGCGGCGAATGGCGAAAGGCGAATGGTCTAAAAGATCGATGGATGTCAATCCGCCCTTTAATTGCGGGTTGTTGTCAAGCTGCCATTCCTTCTCTCCAGTGGCACGCCGGTGGCGATTGCTCCGTCGGAGCTGGTCGGGGTTGCGGAGACGGAGCGATCGCGGTTCGGCGAGACGATCGCCTAGGGAGATCGGATAATGGATGCGTCTGGCAAGTCCTACTATGGCCCAATACTCGATAATGCTCCGCTGTACACAGACCTTAGCGGCTGATCAATTTGAGGTATCAATCAAAACAGGCTCGGAACGTCAAAGCACGGCAACGTGTATTGGTCTGCAATCTTGCCTCGCCCAACCGTCCGACAAACTCCGCTTGCGCTTGGTGGTTGCCGAGATCGAGAAGTTCAGCACGAAGCGCAGACACTTTGAACAGCGATGCACTTCATCATCGTCGGCGCTCGACGTATCGACAGCGCAATCGAACGTCATTTTGACAACACCTTCCTGTCCGCCTCGAACGCTTCCTGATCTTTCGGGTCGGCAAGCTCAAACCAAGAGCCGGGTGCATACGTGGCGATAAGCTTGGCAAAGAACGATTGTGGCTCCCAATCTTGCCCTTCGCGCTTCTCGAAAATGATGACTCCGTCGCGGGTGAAATAGCTAGACCCGGGAACAATGCAGTCGACCGAAAGCTCGACGCGCCACAGGTCGCCTTTCGCGGTTTGCTGCTCATCTATCGTCGGCGAGTAATGCACTCCAACCGGATCGCCGATAGTGCAGCGGCCACGCCGCAGAAGATCGCCCAACTTGCCCTGCGCGGTGGTTACGAAGTTGAAGTTGGCGGGATTATGCAGAAAGCGACGGTTCACGCCGCTTTCGTCGTTTGTGACTTCGTCGGCAATGAGCGAGAGTGCGAACGCCTGCCAGCCTAGTTCCATCGGCTTTGCATACGGTGCCACAATTTTCAATGTGCCATCGGACGCCACCTCCCAGGTGACAGTATATTCTTCGTTTGTTTTATCGGCCCGGTGTTTGGCCCACGAAAAGATAACTGGCTCGCCCGAGTCGATCTTTTGTCCAACCTCCCATCCCCTGGGGATGAAGTGTGCTACCTTCGCGACCTTGGTGAAGATTTGCTCCGCTGTCTCACCATCCTGCGCTCGCCAGGTTGATTTGACCTTATCGATAAGTGGGTTGTCGCTCGTACGAACGCCATCGCTCTTACCGGCCAGCCCGCCCGGAAAAATGAACCATACGCCAAGGCCGACACAGAGACCAAGACCGAGACAAAACCAAAGCACACGCCTATCGATCATTTTCTCCTACCCCGCGCCGCTATCCTTTGTCCTTATATCCGCGCAGAATTGTATCTTGAGGATAGTCGCGACGCAGCTACCAGGATTGGTTGGGATCCAACCCAATTCCATTCGCCACCGGCTGCTGGCGATCTGATGCAGGTGCCAACATATTTCTGCGGAGCGGGCCCAAGGAGGTTCCTGGCCATTTGGTTAGCTCGTCTTTTCAAGTAACATCTCCGCTGGCGTTGGAGATACATTTCATAGGGCATGGTACGAACTGGCCACCAATTCTCACCCGAACGGCTCGAAGAGCTTCGGCGTATATACAGAGAGGTGTCGGGGGAGGAGATCACTGCAGCAGAGGCGAGCGATATCGCGCATCGCTCGTCGCGCCCTATAGATTGCTTCCCTGCCATTTGCACGACGAGTCCGCGCAGCCTCCTCCTTTGCCACCACCTCCGGCTCAAATCGCTCCGGAAGACGTCTGACGTTGTGCAGGATGCGCTGACCGTCGTCGGCCTGCATGTCGCGCAGATCATGCGAGCTTCGCGGCCATCAATGATACCGCTAGAAACCCGAAGCGGCTGATCTCGAGTGGGTTAGGCTTTCGTTATAAGCGCACTGTCATCATTTGCGGTCGAGACGGCACTCGCGTGGTGATCTTCCCCCGAAAAAATGGACAGGGTTAAGCTGCTTTTAGCTCCATCTCGATCGGGCTGATAAAGCCGATGGCGGAGTGACGACGAGTCCGATTGTAGAAGCCCTCGATATAGGCAAAGATA
>NZ_JBWBWM010000100.1:0-8290 GCF_056174665.1 Bradyrhizobium sp. WYCCWR15520 | reverse complement strand
ACGCTACGAGATCAACCGCTTGCCGCTTGTAGTCGTCCGTAAACGACCGACGTTGACGTCCTTCCATCCGACACCTCCTGGCTCTTCGAGCCTACTACAGGTGTCCATCAATTCGGAGGAGGTTCAAAGATCTGAAGAAGCGCTTTCCAATGCTTCAGATCAGAATTTACGATGCGCAGACGATGACTCGAGAAGAGGTATCGGCTCCGCGCGCTTAGGTGCTCATCGAAAGGATTTTGATGTGCGCGCGGCAGGGACTAAGCCGCACAACGATTCGAACCTAAGCCTGTCCCTGGCGGTAGCTCGTGATGAGCTGTCCAAGCCATTGAGCGGCAGTCGATTTTGTAGCGGCGTGAGGTTTGACATTACACGCTTTTCGGGTTTGAAGGCCGGAAAGCTTGCGATTTTCATTTTTGCGATTCCAGCGAATAGCGGGTCGTGATTCCGTGGTCGCATCGGAGCAGAAGATAGCGACCCAAGGAACGATGGGACGACGGACAGGTCGATCCTCTGCGCTCGCGGCTGGGCGCATCATCCACATGAAGCATGCTGGTGACGTTTGCGTGCACGATCTATTGGTCGTTCCTCGAGGAACGGTTCGGCGGTTTACCAGGACAAGCCGGGCCGACGACCGCTGCTGACGCGGCTGACTTGCCGTCCTCAAGCCCACCCACGACCTTTCCGATGAAGGGCTGTGGGAGTGCTGGATGAGAAAGTCCTATTACCAGTTCTTCTGCGGCGAGGAGTTCTTCCAGAACCGCCTGGTGTTCGATCGTCCCCCGCTGACGCGCTACGACGAATGGTTTTCGACAAAGGCTATCGCGGCTACAATGCGCCAGCCGATTACACATTCAGGGCGTTTGGCCCGAGGCGGCGGGTGACGCCACACGCGAGCTGCGCGGCCGCTCAGTCGTCGAACCGGCCGTCGGCAATCTCAAGTCCGAACACCGGTTGGGCCGCAACTATTTCTGGCACCGCTAGGGCGATGCCACCAATGCCATCCTCGCCCGCCGCCGGCTACAACTTCCGCCGTCTCCTCCGCTGGCTGCAGCTCTGTTGCGCCAAACCCTCGTCCAGCTCATTCTCCGCCTTCAGCTTGTCCCGAACTGAAATCCGGGTTCTTTACGGACGACTCTCTATCCACTTGTCTCGTCCTGTACGGATTCCAGCCGGTCCCCATTCGATATGCGCTTGCCCGGCACCGGATACAGGGCCGGGTAAACGCGAGCATCCGGAGCGTGGTGTGGGGCTGGCGCCACTGGGCGCGCTGGTCGGCGGCGGCGGGTGCTGCCATTGGGCCTGCGTGCCACGTTGCTGGCCAGCAGCGTGCTGGGTGCGGCGCTGGTGCTGTGGTTGGCGGTCGCCGCTGCGACACACGCACAGTTTGCGTCTCTAACCGGCAGACGGGACCGCTTATGGTGATCAAAACATTGGACTAGCTTGGCCTTCACCGCTGACTAAATCCCTTGGCCAACCAAAGGGACTGACACAGTGCCACGCACACCACCGCGACCCGGTGAGAAGCGCCGCCAAGCTCATGCCTCCAGCGCTGAGCGCCTGCGCGACCAGCACCGGCCCGAGGCCGATCGCACGTCCCGCCCACGGTGCGGTGACCGCGCCGACGGCGCCACCGAGTGCACCGATACCGAGCATTATGCCTACGGGTCCCGTCTTCCAAACCCAGATCTTTCGTCAGGTGCAGCAGGAAAGCCGCCGAATGTGCGGTACCAAAAGATGAAGGTGCCAGTGGCCAACGTGACTGCCTGCAGAATCGGGTGCCGAACACACTGGTTAGCCCTCAGCCATTTGGCCGAGTAGCTGGTCGACGCGACCGCTGATCGCGCGGCCGCGCGCATCGGCACGAGCGTCAGCAATGCAGCGGCGAGCAGGAACGAGGCCGAGTCGGCCAGGATCGCAGTCGGCGCGGAGAACGCGCTCACCAGCCAGCCGGCTAGGAGCGGACCGCTGCCAATGCGCGCGCCTGCGGAGCTCAACAAACTCTGCGCCTGGACCAGCCGAGTCTGGTGCACCAGGGTTGGTACGCACGCCAGATAAGCCAGCTCGGCGATTACCGCCGCCACCCCGACCAGCGCCGTCGCCGTACACAGCTGGACCATCGATTATCCGAGGCCCACCAGCAGCGGAATCGTGGCCAGCTTGCCGCCAAGTTGGCGATCAACAATATCCACTGGTGCGAGAGGCGATGCACGGTAACGCCGGCGAACGCGCCCGCCATCAGGTACGGCGCCAGACCGCAAGCCAGCAGCAGCCGGTCTGCACGGGTCCCGCGCCCAGCAGAGTGATCGCGGTAGGCGGCAGCGCCAGCGTGGTCACCCGGGAGGTCAGCAACGACACCGTCTGGCCACGACCTGGGCTTCGAGAAGGATGGGACTCTGGATCGCATTCACTGTCGAGACCCACCGATGGCCAAGACGAGGAGATCTCCAGAGCCAAGAGTGGCGGCCTTGATTGTCGTGACGGGTTTATAGCCGCGAGAGAGGCTCGCGGTGCCCGTCGCGGAGAATCGCGATGTTCAGGCACAATCAAGTTTCGCAGAGCAGCCCCAGCCGGACCAATTTTTATGACGAGATTACGAATAGGCTGATTGCCGAGCTAGAGGCGGGGTGCGTGCCCTGGGTCCAGCCGTGGGGAACGGCCGCGGCGAAGGCGCCGCTTGCCATGCCTTACAACGCAGCAACACATCGGCGATATAGCGGCATTAACATCCTGATCCTATGGGGCGCTGTATTCCCTTTCTGAAACGTTTTACGGTCTTCAATACCGACCAATGTGACGGGCTGCCAGCCGAGGTGTCGACTATGGCGCCTCTCCCGTTACCTCACATGATCGAGCCGCAAGTCGAAGCGCTGATTAGTGCCAGCTGCATCGATCTTCGGATCGGCGGTTACCGAGCTTTCTATTGTCCTTCTGAGGACTACGTTCAGGTGCCATTTCCGGCCGCCTACTTTGGGCCGATCAATTGGCACCGCACGGCTCTGCACGAGTTGGGTCATGCCAGCGGCCATTCCTCTCGTCTCAACCGGGATCTATCCGGAAGTTACGGCACCAAGAAATACGCCTTCGAGGAAATCATCGCGGAAATATCCGCTGCATTCTGCTGTGCTTCGCTCGGCATCGTGCCGACCGTGCGGCATGCGGACTACATTAGTTCGTGGCTTGAGGTGCTCCGCGAAGACAATCGCGCAATCGTCCGCGCCGCTTCGCAGGCCAGCAAAGTCGCGGATTATCTGCTCGCGTTCTTGCCTGATCTCGCCTTGAGCCCAGCGGAAGAACCTGCCCACGGCGAGGCCGCCTGATGCTGTTCGATTCTTCCGAACTGGCATGCCGCCTCGCGCGCGAGGCCGAGTCGGTATGCCGCCACTATCTCTCCAACGGTCGGCGCGTGGGGCGCTACTGGCTGGTCGGCGACGTCCGCAACACGCCTGGCCGCTCGATGTTCGTGCGGTTACTGAAATCTCCGAAGGGAGCTGCGGGCAAATGGACCGACGCCGCCACGGGCTAACATGGTGATCTCCTCGACATCATCCGCGAAACCTGCGGCCTCATAGAATTTCGCGGTGTCGTGAACGAGGCAACGCGCTTCCTTGAGCTGCCTCGGGCGCACCCGGATCTCCCAACGAAGCCCGTCCGCGCAACAGTAAAGGCAGGATCGCCGGAAGCGGCGCGGCGGCTGTTCGCGATATCTCGGCCGATCGACGGGACCATCGTGGAGGCGTATTTGCGCGGACGCGCCATTTTTGAGCCGCACCACGGAGCGAGCCTGCGCTTCCACCCACGCTGCTACTATCAGCTCGATGAGGACGCGCGGACCGAGATTTGGCCTGCAATGATTGCCCGCGTCACCGATCTCGATGGCCGGATGACAGGCGCGCATCGGACCTGGCTCAATCCCGAGGGTTTTGACCCGGTTAGGCTCGGCAACGCGCCGATCGACACACCACGACGGGCAATGGGCGATCTGCTCGGCAACGCAGTTCGTTTCGGTACGGCGAATGATGTGCTTGTCGCGGGCGAAGGGATCGAAACCATCCTGTCGCTGCGCAACGCACTGCCTGCCTTGCCGATGGCCGCCGCACTATCGGCCAATCACCTCGCTGCCATGCTGCTCCCGCCGACGCTGCGTCGCCTCTACATCGTCCGGGATGCGGATGCAGCGGGAGACGCAGCAACGGCCGTCCTAAGGCAGCGCTCGGAGGCTGCTGGTATCGTGGCGATCGCTTTGTCTCCTCGGTTGGGAGATTTTAATGAGGATCTCCGCACGTTCGGCATCCACGAGCTTCGAGCGGCCATGCGCATTCAGCTCGCGCCGCAGGACGTTGCCCGCTTCTTGGTGATGGCGGAGGGTTAAAGCCAGCGTTGCTGGCGCCGTCGTCACGGCAGGTCGATGGAAGGTCCATGGTGCCGGGAGAGGCCGTGCCCTGGCCTTCTAGAGGGCGATCGGACAGCAATCGGAACGGACCGCCAATGGCTGCGCCCGGCTATTTTCCGCCGGCGCTGTTCACCCCGCGAAGAAAGTTACGCGGGGGCCCGGCCACGCGCCTTTGCATCGCGAACCAAAATAGCCGGACTTCGCCATCCTCCGCTGTCGCTGCGGCCCTTCGCTTCGCTTCGGGTTCTGGTCCGTTCCGCCCGCCGTCAGGTGATCGCACGAAGGCCGCGATGGGCGCGGCCGATCCGGGCAAAGGACCTCGACCATGACATCCGATCGCAACGACCTCGATTTCGAACCAACGCACGGCTCATCCCCGATTGATCACGTCATTAGCGAACTTCAGCTCTTTGGCTACCGTGCTTTCAACGACGAGCCAGACCCGAGATCGCTTCCCGAAAGCAAGATGATCGTGGGTGCTGTCGCCGATATCTTCGACGCCCTCGTCGCAACCCTAAGCGACACTCGCCTCGACCCGGATCTCGATGACCTGCTCTGGTCGACCGTCAACCTGCACCGTGCAACAGAGCGCATTGAGCGCGAGCTCGACGACAATGAGCAAGCGCAGCGGAAGAGCCAGCGTGAGCAGGACGGCTCGGAAATCAGATCGGTCGAACTCGAGCGGCTCACGGCCGATTTGCTTTCAAGCCCGACTGGACCGAGCACGGCCAAGGCCGCACCGTTCAAGCGCAATGATGCGATGCTGGAGATCTTGCCGATCGGCGTCATGGTCTTCCCCGGCACTGGCATCCAGAGCAATCTCGCCGACAAGGCGAAACGACTCGGCATCCCGGTCTGGAAGTTTGGGGATAGCGGCGCGTGAGCGGCGTCCATGCCGATTTCGAAATCTCCCTGCATAGGGTAAGCGTCGTAACCGACGCAATCGCGCCACCCGGGCACATTCGCCACCTCGAAGCGGTTAGACAGTGAGCCTATTTCCGGCTTTGGTGTGGAACCTCGCGTCCAGGTCATGGTGAACGCGCGAATGGCTCTCGGACTTCGTCAATACCTTCGCATCGGGTATTCTGCTCCGATCTTTGCTCTCGCCTAGACGCCCTTCCATTCCTAGTTAGGTTCACTGCCGGCGTGATGGATTTCCTAGTGCGCGGGCGCCATCGGTTGCGTTGCTCGTCGGCATCGCTGCCGCCGCGCTGATGCTCCGCATCGATCAGATCACCTTTGCCATCGCGCGGTCATTCGTCTTGCGCGCCGCCATGGCGGCAGTCTTTGCCACGCCGGCGGCCGTTGCTGGTTTTCATGTGATTCTTGGATATCGGACGTTGGGGTGCCCATCCTCGCTTGGTGCGGTGACACGGAATCGGGCGCGTATGACCGTATTGGCCGAGCTTGGCCCGCTTCAGTCAGTCAGGGAAGGGCGAACCGAACGTCAACCAGTTCTCGCGGCCAGGACGGCTATAGCCCTTCGGCTCGGCGCCCAGGGTTCTCTTCAATCGTTAGGCGCGTCGAGATCGCCAAGAACGGGTATCGCAGCGAGAGGCGGTCTCCTCAGAGCACTTCACGGCCGTTATGTCGATCATTCGCCTGGTAGTGTCGGCGCGGGCGTTCTCTAACGGCTATTTCGGCGGCCGACGCCCGAATTCTCCCGCACGTTTGTTCCTTTCTTCGCTGAACCGCTAGACCTTTTGTACAGGACAACCAATGTCCGCCGCCCCGTCTCCTTAAGGCTTTTCAGCGCATGGACGCACCTTGCCTCTTGATGGCTTGATCTGGCCGAAGACCGGCTCCGCCTCGATCGTCTGAGCCGCAACGCCGCCGTTAAGACTTTCTTCCCCTGGGCTGACGCCCATTCCTCGCGAGCCAAGAAAGTCTTCCGGCTAGCGTCCTCCGCTGCGCTCCGGCCCGCGAGCGGATGCGTCGCCGATCGTCATTCGGCCTCTCGATCACCATCGAGGCCGCGGTGGTCGCGGGCTCGAAAATTCAAGGAGAAGTGACATGGCTAACATCGGTTCCTTTAGGAAGGTCGGCAATGATTTTCAGGGCGAGATCGTCACCCTGAGCGTGCAGGCGAAGGGCGTCCGCATCGTCGCCGAGCCCAACCGCACAAACGAGAACGCGCCCAGCCACCGCGTCTACGTTGGCCGGGCCGAGATCGGGGCAGCCTGGTCGAAGCGCTCAGAGGAGGGCCGTGACTACCTTTCGCTCAAGCTCGATGATCCTTCGTTCAACGCGCCGATCTACGCGAACCTGTTCGAGGATGAAGACGAAGGTCATACCCTGCTCTGGTCGCGGCCGCGGAAGAGCGGCGACTGAGGTTCTCTCCACCGAGCCCCGCCCAACCCACTCGGGCGGGGCCTTTTAGCCGTGCGACGGAAGCCGTTAATCTTTTGTTTACCTGAACTTAGGCAAGCGATTCGGCGCGGCATCTCAATTCGTTCCCGCGAGATTGCCGCAGCCGAGTCGGTGAAGAGTCAACCTCATGAGCAACAAATATACTGCATCGCGATCGGCGCGACTCACCCTATTTCTCGGCCATTACAAACGCGTTCACCGCTTCACGGAGCTGACGATGGCGAGTCCGGTCATGTTGTTTCCCGATCCAGAAACGGTGACGCTAAAGCGCACCTGCCTGGCGCAAATGATTATCAGCCTTGCCGCGCTGACGTCGACTGGCGTCCTGCTAACGAAAGTCGTGACGGTGATGAATGGATTACATTAGAGCCTCGGCCAACTCAGGGCAGAGCTGGCAGAAAGGCTGTAAGAATTTGAGGGCCGGACTGCACGGTGCCCTAAGCGCCATTCGGTCCGGCCCAACCGTTGGTCGGTCCATTCAGACCAAAGCGACGTCGACCATCCAAACGTTGCCGCCGCAGGCATCGTGCTAGGAACGAGCAGAAGGTCGTTGAAGACTCACTTCTTCATCTTCTTCTTTTTGGCCTTTTTAACGGTAGTCTTCTTCGCTTTCTTGGCCATATGCCCCTCCCTTAAATCTCAAATGAGATCGCTTACTGCGCAGACCGGAATCGGCCCGCACACAAGAAATCGTACCACGGAATTTGCAAGATTGACATTGAGAGCCCGTGGGGCTACCGCGTTCGAGTGTTGCCGTGGGGCCAGTACGGGGCGAGAGAAGGGTTCTCGCAACCACGGCCGGTTGGCATTGTGTGATCCGGCGTTGGGCGATCCGCAGAGACACTAGCAGAAACTTGCGCGGCATGATCTGGACACTGGCGGATTATGGCTAGCTTGAATGCGCTTTGCGGAGTTCCAACGATGATACTCGCGAAGAGAGGCTATTCTGATTGGGCATGCGCCGACCGGGTCAGTCATCCCTCGCCCAGGCCCTTCCAATCGGGCCGCAATTGATGCCTCCTGTGATCGATTATGAAGGTTCCGGAAACTTGACGCCAGCTCATTTTGCCACCGGACGTCGTAATTGCACGCGGATGCTTGACCGAAGATGCGGCAGCCGCCAGGAGGCGCTAATAGCAAAGAGTCAAAGAGTGCAGCGCAAAATAGCCGTAACGGGATGGGCATGATCCACAGCGCTGGCGAATGTGTTTGCAAGCGAAACTGCTCCGCGGTTGCGCGATGTCCCGCTGTCCCCTGATCGGGTAAAAGCGCCCTTGAGCTACCCGAGCTATCCGTCAACCTTTCGATTGCATCCTTTCACAGACAGCACGGCATAGATGAATGAGCCGTTCCGCAATCGCCGCACAAACAGAAGAGGGGACTCCAGTCGGCGCGGTGAGACCTAGTCGTGCGTGAAGAACTTCCAAGCCATTGAGCGGGAGTCGAATTTTCTGGCGAGAGGCGTTTTGAGATTGCAAGCTTTCGGGCTTTGGGGGCCCAAAAGCTTGCAATTTTGCTTTTGAGGATTCC
>NZ_JBWBWM010000099.1:0-8315 GCF_056174665.1 Bradyrhizobium sp. WYCCWR15520 | reverse complement strand
GACGCTACGAGATCAACCGCTTGCCGCTTGTAGTCGTCCGTAAACGACCGACGTTGACGTCCTTCCATCCGACACCTCCTGGCTCTTCGAGCCTACTACAGGTGTCCATCAATTCGGAGGAGGTTCAATTGTCACCGCATTGGTTGGGCGGCCTGGGCATCACGCCAAGCTTAAGGCGTTCGGACGAGCTGAGGAGCGCCGAACTGCACTAAGCGTCCAAGAACCAGCCGAGACGGTTGATAGTCCCCAATGAAGGCTCTTGTGCCACGGAGCGCCACATACATGATCCAGCCTGAAGAGGATCGCTGCATAGGAAACAAGACACGGTCAGATCCGGTCGTCTCCGTCGCGACTCTACAAGATCCCATTCGATCTACATAAAGTCATCCTCGTACGAGTACGTGGCGGGACTTGGTGCACTCCCGATATTACTGCTCTCACCTCCCGCAGTTTTGGAGAGATATAGTGGAGGTTTGTTTTTACGCTGCCATTCACCGGCAGTGTTCTTTATCCAAATGTCGGGATACTGGGTAGGATCAAGTACCATATTGTTCTCGTCAACCGCAACGAATCCCATCTTCGCTGCACGGGCTTTAGACCCTTGATTGGCAGAACGCCAATTGAGTAGCGGTCGTTCGCCGTCGAGCCGAAGTTGATACTCCAACAGAATATCACCTGCGTTCTCGACAAGCGGGTGAGTAACCTGAAGGTCTACAACGGATGTGATCTCAGTTCGCCCGGGAAACTGTTCGCGCCACTTGTCGCCTTCGAAGTCAATCATGCTGAATCCGCCTTCCGTTCTTAGAAGTCCGACACTCTGCTTTCCTAATTGATAGCTGAAATATCGCGCGCGATCGCTATCGTCAGTTGTGCCATATTTCTCGGCGACCTGAGCGATGCGCTTGGCTTTTTCGGATATGAAATCCGAGTACTCTCGTGGATTAGCGGCTATGTGCTTGATTTCATCGTCATAAAAGCGCTTCGCTTCTCTCCTAAATAGAGGCTTGTCGATCTTCACAATTGGAGGTCTGGGAACGAGGGAATATAACGGCGTTTGTGCCGAAGATGAGCCATCGTTAGAATCCGGTGCGGCAGAGTGCATCTCTGCGAACATGTCCGCGAGCCTTTGGCTGTCCGCATCAGTTTTCTCGGCGCTACTTGCTGACGGTCTCGTTTCGTCACCCTCGCCAAGGGGGGCGTATTGAATATTGGACGAGCCGCTGATTCGGCTATACATGGCGTTACGCGCTCTTATCGGATTAGTGTTTCGCATTCGCACTGAGTTCAGGCTGGCGAGAATCTGCGAGCTTGATAGTCAGCCAAGCTGACGACAGGCTGACGCAGGCGTCACTCGTCTATGCGCCCTCTTACGGGAGGATCTGCCCGGCAGAAGAAGCGCTCGCGCGCATGATGGCGTACAAGAGAAAGCCAATTATTGCCACAGCGCATACGATGAAGAGTTGATCGGTCTGATCTCTGTTCGCAGGAGAGACGGCCGTGTCCCCTCGAGTGACCAGACGTCGGTTGCATCAACATACTGCCGATTATCCGGCGATGGCGAATAGAGCTCCTGCCTTTCAGCTCAAAAACGGACATTGTCATTCGTTGCACCCGTGTACTGTTCCGCTGTCTGGTCGCGTTTGTCGCAACATCCTTACCGGTGATATTGCGCGCCGGCCGGGCGAGGCTTGGATCAGCTCGACGCGATCGGCAGGACCGAGCGCCGCATTGGTCCAAGCGCCCAGCAACTTTGCCGCAAGAGCAGGCGGATAGTTGCCGATCACGAAGGCATCTGGGCGCCGCGCCTACAGCTCCTGGAGCCATGCAGAAATCGTCACGTAGGCGGCTAGAATCTCCGGCGAATCGCAATAGCGTTGCTGGAATGCCAGCCGCCCCTCGCCGTGCAAAACGTGGACCGGGCTAGGATGATGCACCCCGTCTGTGCGTCAGCTTATTGTCAGCTCGCGCGCCTATCATGTCTACAGGCCTTCGGATGGGCCAGTACGGTGTAACTTTTGGGATAGGGAGGGCGAACCGCATGGATAGCAGAATCACCGGTTCTTCCAGTCAATTTCCAAGCGCGAGCCAGGCCGATGAATCGGAGCCATCAGCAGATGGCCGAAGGTTTACGGAAACGCTTGCTGACGCGGCGCCTGGTTCGTCCTCGGGGACGACACGGTCGTACTCACTCGTTTCCGAACCTCCCATCGATGAGATTGACAGGAAGTCATTCAAGGAAGAACTGAGAAAGTTTTACGGTGACGACATCAAGCACATAGCCGATAATCCGCTAGAATACTCGGATTTCGTTTCCAACAAGGCTAGGCAAACAGCGATGGTCGCCAGAGCCGCATCTACCGTAGAGGATTCGGACCAGGCGCAATATTTCAGCTACCAATTGGGTGACAAGAGTGTCGGGCTTCTAAAAACCGAAGGTCGACGTCGCATGGCAGGGGAGGCGTGGGAGCGGAACTTTCCGGGACGAAAACACGTCTCGTCCGTTGTCGATCTCCGGGTTACTCATCCGCTCGTTGAGAACGCAGGCGATGTTCTGCTGGAACATCAACTTCGGCTCGACGGCAAGCGGGCGTTGGTCATGTCGCGTCCTGCCACTGATGAGGTGAAGCCCCGTCTAGAGCAGATGGGTTTTGTTTACGTGGGTAACGATGAAGATGACAATGAATATGTGCTTGACCCTAGGCAGCATCCCGACAAGTGGACGCTGAACGAGCAGGGAAAATGGCAGCGGGTGGACAAACCTCAGCTATATCTCTCCAAAGCTGAGAGTAGTGATGACGAAAACGAAGGAAGTGTCGAGGAATATTCGGGTGAAGAATACATCGAAACGGATTCGTCGGGGGACGATCCTTCTTGGTACTTCGAGCAGCTCAATTTAGGCCCGGGGACTGGCTAGCAGACGTCCGGACGGGTGCGGCTTGGCCTGAAAGTGGCCGACTCTCGGAGCGGCATGCACCCGGAAGGGGCGCTCCAACGGGAGCGCCCGCCACGCGCGGGTGTGCTCCCCATGCGGGGCGCGAGCGGAATAGGCTGAACCGGCAGCGGTTCAGGCTTTCCGGCAGAGCAGCCCTTTGGAATCCTAGTCAGCTGCTCTCAGCGGCTTCTTGCGTTATCTGGCAACGCTCTGGGATTCGAACGCTCCGCAAGCATGGACGTGTTGCGCGATTCTGGAAGGGCGCTTCGCTGGGCGATCAATTGAGGTGTGCCTCCTCATGACCGAGCAACGGGCCAAGCCGAATGTCGCTGCCGCCTATACGATCTGCGGTCTGAAGGACATTAAGCAGGCGCGCTACGGAAGGAGCAAGGAATGAATCAGACTGGTCTATATCGATGAAAAACACCCACGCGTGATGCACCAGACGCGCTGTTCGTCGATCGATACCGCCCAATTGTCTGGAGACTTTCGGCATCGAGCCGAAGAGGGGGCGCTGCTCGGAGCTCCGCTTGCTGCGCCTCATCCGGACGTCATCTTCACGGATAGCGAAATGTCTTGCCGTCGCTGCTGATCTTAGTGCTCGCCAGGACGACATTTCGCGATGCTCCGCCTGCACGTTTTCGTTCAGTGGACCGGTTATCTTCGATTGCTTTCAAGTAAGCATCGTTGCAGCAGTCCTTGAGTATGTTCGCAATACGAAGCCAAACTTGCGAGCAGAACCGTGTCAAAGGGCAATTTGAACATTGGTCTGCTCATCAGTAAAGCGTCTCAGGCGAACATCCGACGCAAGCGCAAGGGGGGCAATTGCCGATATCTTACAGCCTACCGCCTGTGTGTGTTGGCGCCGCCGCTTGCTGAATCGCTTCACCAGCTGTTTAGCGCTTGGATGATGAGCGATTTCCGACTGAGGCTTGGGGGAGCCTATGGCTCGTCCGGCCACTTGCCGAACCGTTCACCCGGTTTGCGGGGCTGCGCTGTGTAAAGAGAGAGAAGGCCGTCTCGAAAAATTCGGCCTGCTGATCATCCGATGGTCGCATTCTGCTGGGGTGCCTGCCCATTCCAAACGATAAGGCCAGCATCGGAATTCGACGGCGAGATCAAGCTCCGAAACGGTCGCCTTGTGATCAGGCGTTCAACGGGCTCATTCCATGTGCCGGCCCTGACTGTACTGGAATAAAACTGGTTCCGGCGGCGCGTTTGCGGTCGTCGAGGGTTTCTAGCCTCGTCGCGAAGCGAGCCGCAACCACGTGTTTGCGGCAAGCTTCGAAAAGGAATGGGGATATGGTGAGCTAAAAAAGGAAAGATCTGGTGCTGAAACCAAACTCGAATGCGGAAAGTACCATTGTGACCTTATCCGTACGGAAACGTATGCGTTTTTCTCAATAAAAGGTGACGGAGATGGCTGAAAGTTTATCCTGGCCTCACGGGGAGGTGCTTTACCGGCCCGACGAATGCCGAGCGTCCGCTTGCATGTGTTTGCCGGTATTGGAACTGGAAGAAGAGAGATGATCTGCATCTGCGGTTTGCTCAGCAGTTTGTTCGAAACCAAATTCATCAGCGAGGCAAAGCAGGGGACGTGAGAGCACAAGTTCTAGAAAAACTCGAAGCCGGCCGCGTACGACATGGCCAATTCGCCAGCGCGCCGGGATCAGGTCCTTGCGGCCTTTTCTTTGTTCAGGGCCCTTGTGGGTGCAGACTCAGGATAGTCGGACTTGTTCGCCCAGGGTGGGAGCATGTCTCCGTCTCCACGCCGCGACGTTGTCCGAACTGGGAGGAGATGTGCTTCGTCAAAGACCTGTTTTGGGATGAAGAGGAGTGCGTGATGCAACTGCATCCGCCTCATTCGCAATACGTGAATAACAGCCGGTACTGCCTGCATCTCTGGAAGCCGACTCGTCAGGACATTCCAGTGCCACCGGCTAGCTTCGTAGGCGTCGTCGGGCTTGGACCATCTGAAACGGCGATATTGCTTGCACAGATTGGGGGGCTATCGTGAGAGCCGTGTTACTACAACGAATCGGCTCCTCCAACATGGGGCGCCGCCGCACGTATCCGGTACGAACGACGACTGCAATGCAGGGAAAACTCTCTTCGAGACATCTAAGAGGTTTGTTGGAGTGTGTTCGGGGAGTTTTCCAGATCTCTTCGGCTGATCAACAATGCCCGGAACTCACGCGAAACGATATCGTTGCCGTCGGGAAACTCGTCAGCTTGAAGTCAGCTCGCGTCCTTAGGGTGCCGATCCGTCAATCGGCGCTGAATGATAGCCGTATCACGCATCGAGAAGAGCAGCGGGTTATAGCGAGCATGTCTGGCTCTACGGAGTACACGGCACGTGTGGATTGGGTGCCGTCCTGGTTGCGATTGGTCTTGGATGTAGCCGCATTGTGCTGTGTGGCGTGCCTTTTGATGACGACCGTTATAATGACGAGCCTTTTTGGTGGCGTACTGCTTTTGCTTCATCTGATGCGGCGGGCTCGGTCGGTGCAAATCGCAACGTCTCTTGTGGAAGGTGGACCAGATCGCTTTCGAGCGAAAAATGAGAAGCATGTCGCACCGAACCAAGAAATGGGTGACGCCCACAAAGTCGACCCGTAGCCTCAGGAGAATAGGTCGAGTAGGACCCGAAGTAGTCGACTGCCTGAAAGCAGCAGATTGCGCCACATGCGATGCGCTCCTGCTTGCAAGAACGGGGAAACGGGTTCGAGCCTCTGGACCGGCGAGCAGGTCAGCCGACGCCGTTGCACTGCATCAATAAGGCGCGCCGGAGGAGGGTAGCTGTCAAAGAGAGAGTATACTCATCGCAGTGTGCCTCAACACTGAGTACAGTCGAGATCCATCCGGCATACGGTCAATGAGCTAGGGCGTGGCTGCATCGTGGGCGCAGACTACACGATTAAGGATACTCATGTTCTCCACGCCAGTATCGCTAAGAAGCGTGGCAGGAATCTACTGCTGGTTCCGCTCGATGTCGCCCACCATTCCGGAATGATCTGGCCCACCGTCCCGATTTGATGTCGCCCACCATTCCGAGATGATCCCGCCCGCCATTCGGGGATGATGTCGCCCGGGGTGACGAGGCCTCTTGTGACTCGATACGGTCCCACCTTTCAGCTTTGCGGGGGGGGGGGCCTGGATGCCGACGGAGAGGTTTGCGATCCGCCACGCGCGATGTGATCAGACTGAAGTTGGTCGGGATGACGACCCGTGGGATTGCGCGGCGGGTGGGGACGGCGCCTTCGACGGTGCGGTTGACGATCAACCGGTTCGGAGGCGGCGGGGCTGACCTGGCCGTTGCCCGAAGACGTCACCGACGCGGTTTGAAAGGGGGACGCCCCGTTCCCCCGTTCGAAATGAAACAATGTGCGGTGCCCTGTTTGATCATCGTATCTGCCAGATGCGCGCGGCCTTTCACCGCATGCGTCCCCCTTTTTCCAGGAGCTGGAGGAGATCAAACAGGAGGCGGACGACTTCAGCGAAGGGTCGATGCGGGCACGAAGATGCGCGAAAGCTTTACGTGCTTCGCCGAGATCTGTTCGAGGGTGATTTCGACCCCGACTCCATTCATCCAGCAATCGCTAAGCAATTCGTGAATATCCGATTGGGCCGAGAAGGTGATGCTGACCGGCGACAACGCGGAAACACTATTTCCAGTGGTTCAGAACTCTCGACCCAAATAGCCGCTCAATGGGGATGGCCAAAAAGCAAAGCATTCCGAGGCGGCTGTTCAAACACCGCGCGTTCAATAATCTCACACTCGATACGATCATTGCGAACAATCTGTTTTATGCCGATCCGAGCACATTCAATGATCCGTTCGACGCTCGGCCGTCGCTCAACACCAATCTTCCTGCCACAGATCTTGAGCGCGCGTTACGCCAACTCGTCGATCGGCGAGCGGAGATGAAAGCCGCGGCGAAGACAATCAGGTACAAAGGTCCGAAAACCCTGGATCGCAGCGGAGCGAAATGGCGCGATCAGGTTGGCTGAGTACGAAAAGCCGCAACTGAAGCTTTGCGGCCCGTAAACGTGTTTAGGACTACGGAGAGCCAAGAACCTTCTGCTCGTGGCCATCTCGCGCGCCGAATCGCAGGGTTGTCGGTCGCCCGCGGCCGCGCGAGAAACGGCCCGTTGTTGGAAGTGTCAGCTCAGCAGCTCGACGCTGCCGGTGTCGAGCCGATAAAGAGCGCCGACGACCTTCAGCTTATTCTGCTCAACTGCCGCGTTCAGAATCGGGCTTGCCGATTTCAGCTTATTGACGTTGTCCACCACATTTTGCCGGATCGCGTTGGCGAGTGCATCCCCGCTTTGCTGCGATGACGCCTTGACCGCGGGTGCAAGTGCGGCGATCAGGGACGGGATGTGCCCCGGCGGCGGCTTGTCGTCTTTCAGCGACTGGATCGTAGCATCGACGGCGCCGCAGCGGTCGTGGCCGAGCACCAGGATCAGCGGCGTATTTAGTACCGCAGCGGCATATTCCATGCTCGCGACCGTGTCATCGTTGGCGAAATTGCCTGCAACGCGGCAGACGAACAGATCGCCAAGTCCACTGTCGAATGCAAATTCGGGCGCAATACGCGAATCGGCACAGCTCAGGATCGCGGCATGTGGATTTTGCCCACCGATCAAGACTTCGCGTTCGTGCTTAAAACCGTGGCACCGCGACGCGCCCTGGACATAGCGTGCATTGCCTTCCATGAGTCGCTTCAGTGAAGCGTCCGGCGAGAGCACGTTGTCGGGCTTGGGTGGTGCTTTCGCCTCCTTGGCGTCAGCAATCCTGTCGCCAAGCAGCACGCCAACAGCCGAAGCAGCGAACAACATTAGGGAACGCCGAGACGGCGCGAGCAGGTGAGGTAGATTCGAAGAGCAGTTTTCACACATAGTTTTCTTAGCCTGTGCAGTTACAGCGTCTGCGAAGAGCGCATGAATGTGCTTGTAAGGTGTATGGACTACGAGAAAACGTCGCGCGTGGCGAGCCGTTTTGGTGGGCTTGATGCCCGCACTGGACAGACGAACGCTCAATGGCATCGGCCGCTGTTTGCGCAAGAAACGCGCCGCCAGCAGATAACTTCGAGGCGCGATTCAGTTGCCTTCAGGGCGCAATGGAAGTCGTATCGCGCAGTTGAGGCGTCCGCCTTGGGTAATTCTCGATCGGGTCGAGCCAGCACAACGGCGGCAATATCCGTTATGCCACAAAGCCGAAGTGAAATGTACGCATCCGGTGGCGCTTACGACTACCCACATTTTTTTGAGGTGCACTGAGCCGAAAAACTTGAGTCGCTAGAATCGCTTGTGATTCTTTGATGGGCACCTGATTCGAGAAGAGGTGCTCTATGGGACTGACTTCACGCGCCCGGGATGA
>NZ_JBWBWM010000098.1:0-8535 GCF_056174665.1 Bradyrhizobium sp. WYCCWR15520 | reverse complement strand
TCAGAACCTTCGTAAGATGGCCAAGCTGATCCCGATGCCCGCGTGAGCCTCATCAAGCCGACTCGTCCGCGGAACAGCGGGCGTTCACGACGAAACTACTGCCGCCTTTTTCAACGGAATCGGCCAACAACGGACATCCTCATAACGGCACCTTGATTTCGCAAACAAGCCCGTCTTTGCGCCAGTCAAACCGAACTTCCCCCTTTTGCTGGACGATCATTTGTTCGATGATACGGCTACCAAGTCCCTTTCGCGTAGGTTTGTGCGCGACTGGACCGCCCGTCTCCGTCCAGCGCAGTCGCAATCGACCGTCAGCTACGTGTGACCATTCCAAGCGGACTTGGCCGCCGGGCGCGGACAAAGCACCGTATTTCGCGGCGTTGGTCGCTAGTTCATGCAACGTTACCGCAACTGCCTGAGCGGCATCTGGCGCTAGCATGGTTTGTGGACCATCTATCAACGTTCGCTTTCCATCGAAATAAGGAGCTAGTTCCTGTGTCGCAATCTCCGATATCTCCGCACCGATCCAACGCGTTGCCGCGAAAAGCGAGCAAACATTAGCAAGTGCCTGGATGCGTCCAGCGATTATCTCTTTGAGACCTTCTGGCGAGCTCGACTGAGAAAGATTTACAGTTGCCAACGCGTTCGCGAGCAAGTTCTTGCTGCGGTGTTCGGCCTCCCGTGCCAGAGTCACGATCAGCTCCTGATTTTTCTTCTGCTCAGTAATATCTCTCGCAATCTTTGATGCGCCGACGATTCTTCCGTCTTCATCTTTGACAGGAGAAACGGTCAGCGACACGACGATCATTACGCCGTTCTTGCGTTGCCGAATGGTCTCAAAATGGTCGACGCGCTCCCCTCGTCGGATGCGCGTTAAAATCTCACGTTCTTCGCCTTGCCGATCCTGAGGGATCACAAGTGTAATGGGCTGACCAATGGCCTCGCTGGCAGAGTAGCCAAAGATGCGCTCAGCACCGCTGTTCCAGCTTGTAATAACGCCATCCAGATTCTTGCTAACTATCGCGTCGTCGCTAGATTCAACAATGGAAGCCAGCCAACGCAATCGTTGCTCGCTCTCGCGAAGTGCCGCTTCGATTTGCTGTGCGCGCGCAATTCCCACGTCGTGTTTCTGCGTCATCGGCCCCCGACGGTCCACTTGATGACAACCTTATAGCACCTACAATGGTCTGTGGATGAAATTTGATGTCTCTTGCTGGTCAATCGCGTCACTTTAACCGTGCGCCGATCACTTCCGGTCTTCTCCGGTAAGCAGACATGATCTGCACCTGCCGGCATGTCTCAAAGGTGCCAACAGCCGACATCGTTCGGCTCGCTCATCGCATAAAGAGTCGACGGAAGTGGCCACCATCAACAGCCGCGACGCACTTTTGAGGCTGAGCCGTGGGCACTGAGATACCTCAGCCGTCCAGAGTCATGTGAAGTCCCGAATCCAGCCTCACTTGCGTCAAACTTCCTAACTTTACGCAATCGGGAAAACTTGGCATCACACCTACTAGGCTCGGCTCTCAATGATAGACATTTTGCTGACGCGCGGCGCCGTCGCCGCGAGTATGGTTGCGCTTGTGCTCGGATTCGCCAGTGTATTCTCGAGCATCGAGTTGGGCTCGGGCGACAGTTCAGTGCAGAAGATCGCACTCGTCATTATCTTCAGCATTGCTTTGCTTAGCCTGTTCTATGGAAACGTCGTCTACCAGTTGACGCGAATAGGCCAGCTTAAGCGTCATTCCAACGGCTCCGATAATTCCCAACTTCAATCGTTCTATGAAGACGATGGCAGCCCGACGGTGAGGATCCTCGTGCCATCCTATAAGGAACAAGTTCCTGTCGTGATGCAAACGATCATGTCCGCAGCACTGTCGGAATTTCCTAATCGCAGCATCACCTTGCTTCTCGACGACCCGCCGCTCTGTGTCGGAGACGATCTGATTACGCTTTCGGCAACGCGCGACCTTGTAGACGAACTGAACAAGATTTTCGCCGCAGCGGCAGATCGGTTTCGTATCTCGGGGCGCGACTATTTGGAACGCACCTCGTCGGGAACAGTGAATATCTTACGCGAACAACGGGTCATCGGAGCTCTCTTCGACGATGCCGCGGCAGTGGTTGAAGACCTTGGAAGACGATACGCTGAACTTTCGCAACCAGCCTTCGCCCACGCCGATGAGCTGTTTGCGCGCGAAGTCATTGAGCGTTTAGTTCGAGAGCACCGCGGCACGGCGGCGCAACTTCGGAACGGGAAGAGCATCGATGCGGCGAGACTGCAGTTGGAGTACGGACGTCTCTCGAAACTGTTCGCTGTGCCCATTGACGTGTTCGAGCGCAAGCAATTTGCCAATCTCTCGCATGCGCCCAACAAGGCAATGAACCTTAACAGCTATATCGGGCTGATCGGACGGACATTCCGCATTTCGAAATCTGCGAATGGCGCTTCGCTGTTAGTGGAAACGCCCGCAGCCGAGGCAGAGGTCACGGTTCCCAATGCCGATTACATCATAACTATCGATGCCGACAGCATCATTCTTCCCGACTACGTCCGCAAGCTCGTCTCAATCATGGAAGCCGACCGGCGCATAGCGATCGCGCAGACGCCCTATTCGGCTTACCCCGATGCGCCGACAGTGCTGGAACGGGTGGCGGGCGCCACCACCGATATCCAGTATCTGGTCCATCAGGGCTTCACAGCCTTCAATGCCACGTTCTGGGTTGGAGCGAACGCGGTTCTCCGCCGCGAAGCCCTAGACGAGATCAAAACGATGACAGAGGAGCGCGGTAATGCGATCCCGATCTTCATCCAGGATAAAACCCTCATTGAGGATACCGGATCGACCATTGATCTTGCGGCATGCGGTTGGCGTTTGCACAACCATCCGGAGCGTCTGGCATTCAGCGCGACCCCGTCGGATTTCGGTGCTCTCGTAATCCAGCGCCGCCGCTGGGCGAACGGCGGGCTAATTATTTTCCCGCGTCTGATCGAACTTTGGTCTGGAAAGCAGTCACCCCGGGCCGGTACACTTGAGACGATCATTAGGTCACACTATCTGCTATCGCCAGCCTTGGCGAATGTGGGGTTGCTGCTGTTGTTGGTTATCCCCTTCGGCAGCGAGTTCTCCAGCATTTGGTTTCCCGTCGCCGCCGCTCCGTATTATTTGCTGTATGGTCAAGACCTAACGAGGACGGGCTACAAATGGCGTGATCTGTTGCGGGTCTATGCGCTTACACTGCTGCTTGTTCCCGTTAATCTTGCCGGCGTCTATCGTTCGCTGGAGCAGGTGGTCACGGGCCGCAAGAGCCCGTTTGCACGCACACCCAAGATCGAAGGCCGAACAGCCGCGCCAGCATCTCATCTGCTTGCGCTGTGTGCCCTCACGGCGACTGCCATCTTTTCTGCCGGGGCGAACCTGTGGTCGGGCAACCTGTTGTTCTTCGGCTTCTGCTCGATCAATGCGGGCTTCTTTCTCTATGGCTTCCTACGCCTGATTGGGTGGCGAGAGGCCATCGTGGACATCACAGCAGGCTTTGGCGGGCGTATTTCAACCAGAGTGGCGTCGGCGACAACGTGATCAAATGATTCGGCCCGCGACCAAGATGCGTTGCGAGAAGTCTCTGCTTGAGACCGTCGCGGTCAATTGGCTCGTAGCCCTGGCTGCGCTGGTCTCGATGAACCTCGCGAGCGCCAGCGCAGAAGAACCGCCTCGATGGTCGCTCCAAAGCACCAGCGATTTCGCTTCTTACGGAGCTTTCTATACAGACTTGACCGGGACTTACTCTCCTTTTGGAAATCTGTGGGAGCAAGGCTGGCGTGTGCAAGGAATCGCGTCTGCTCGGCGCTATAGCTTCATGGATTCGGGCACGAAACGCATCGGCCTGGACACCACACTCGACGGCTTAGTCGGATATCAGTTCATCTCAAATGGCTGGTCATGGCTTCTTGCCGCAGGTCCATCGATGGTGAACGCCCATCTATACGCAGCACCTGGTCTGGGGCCGTCCAATACCACGCTGTTCGGCATCAAAGCCCTGTCCTCAGTTTACGGCAATCCGACCAGCAACACGATGCTTTACGCCCAGGCGCACTACAACACGGGGTCAGAGTTCTTCTATGTGCAGGGCAAGACAGGCGTCGCCATCGGAAAAAACCTGTTCATTGGACCCGAAGCGGCCTTCTCGGGCAGCTGGACTTATGACCAGATCCGGATCGGAGGCCACATAACAGGCTTCAACGTCTTTGGTATGCAGTCTGGTGTGTCGCTGGGTTTTGTTCGCGACTCGACGTACGGAAGTGGCTTCTATACTGGCCTTAATCTTCAGACCAATTTCTGATTTTCCGACGTGCTACAGGCACCGTGGCCAGACACGGCCTAAACACCCCTGGATGCGCTTTCAGTTCGGGTCCTTCGAAGGATATAGTGGAGACGCTGCGAAGGTCTGCAATGGGTCAAACTGAGAAGTTCGGACGCGCAAAGGGGAAGTCGGCTTTAACTTCGAATGTGTTGCAAAAGTCGAAAGTTGCAGCCCTAAGAATTTTTCGCGAGAATCTAAAAAGCGAAGCGATGGCGATTCGGATAAGCTCAATTGCGTTACCGACGTCGCCTGTGAGTTTAGCGTGAGGCGATGAGGTCCCTCAGATCTTTACACGAAAACCGCGCCTGCAGCCCTCGGAATTTTTGACCACCCCTGTAAAACGACTTTTGCAACACAATCACTTCAAGAACGGACATCGTCAGTCCGGCCTGTCAGGTCCGAAAAGTGCCCGCAACTGACCCTGTGCTCGGCATGGCAGCCTCCTATATGTTGCGCGCGGAGGGCGCATGCTCGCGGGTCATGAATTGGCGACGACGATGCTTTCAGTCGCGTTACACATAAGGCAGGCGTACGTGGGCAAATCGAAGCCGGGCCTATCCGGTTCAAGATGCGAAAGGATCATCGGAGACTCGCAATCCGCACAGAACGGACGCTCGCTAGTGGGTTTGCCATGGAAGAACGAGGGGGTAGGATGGTTTAGCATTGGCGTTTCCCTTGATTAGGCGGGAGGGCAATACTCTCAGTCACCGATAGATGCCGTGACGGGGCGGTGATCTAACTACCATACGCCTGTCGTTGCGAGATTCTGGTCAATATTGCTCACAATAGCATTTGGTGGCGAGCGCCGTAGGCGGAGCAGGTAAGGACCGATCTATCTGGGGAGTAGCTGCGTAAAGATCTCGGCCAATTTCTCAAAACTAAACGGTTTAATCAGCAGTGGGCGGTCGCGGTAGCCGTCTCTCATATCCCGTCCGCTGTAGCCTGTTGAGAAAATGAATGGCACGTCCCGTGCTGAGAGCGCGTCGGCCACCGAATTTGTCTTGTCGCCGTCCAAATTCAAATCGAGCATGGCGGCATCGAAGACTTGCGCGCCTATCAGCTTTAGCGCCTGCGGGACTGTTGCGGCGGTGGTGACGGCCTCGCATCCGAGATCGGACAGCATGTCTTCAATCAGCATCAGGATCATCATTTCATCCTCGACAACAAGGATGCGGCGGCCAGATAGTAAGTTATTCATCGCCAACACCTCCTGGAGCAGGAATGTTGATCGTACAACTTACGCCGTCCACCGGGTATTCGAGGTTCACGGTCCCTTCCAATTCATGTGGTAGGCCGCGCTCGATCACGCGAGAGCCAAACCCCTTCCGGGTTGGTAGTGTAACGGGTGGTCCACCCTTCTCCAGCCAATGCAGAATTAGCCGATTGCCTTTGGTTGTCATCCACTCGATCAGGATTGATCCCGCATCATTTGAAAATGCACCGTACTTTACGGCATTTGTTGCGAGTTCGTGGAGTGCAATACCAAGGGCCAAGGTCGCCTTTGGCGGGAGACGGACATTGTTACCCGTTATTACAATGCGCTCCGTCCGCCCGTCCGCGACGCCGAACGGCGCTAACGCCTCATTGACAAGGTCCAGCAGCCCCGCGCCTTCCCAGTTCTCGCGAGTTAGCAAGTCGTGTGACCGGGAGAGAGCAAAAAGACGAGACTCGATAGACTCGCGTACCACCTCGGGAACGGCATTTTTTCGCAAAGCCTGCCAGACAATCGACTGCACCGTTGAAAGGGTATTTTTCACCCGATGGTTCAACTCGTCGATCATCATCGCGGAGTGAGCGGTCTCTTGCTTCTGGTGAGTGATATCCACGAATGACGCAAAATGTTCTACAACATAGCCGTTCTGATCGCGAACGGGGTTGATGAAGACAGCGGCGCAGAACACGCTGCCGTCCTTGCGGCGGTAGCTAATCTCCGATGAGTGGTCGGTACTCTTTGCGAACGCGGCTTCGATTAGCGCCAGCGCCTTCGGATCGGCACCGCGGGCCATCAGAAAATTGAAGCTCTGACCAAGCACCTCTTCTCGGTCGTATCCTGATAAAGTCAGAAAGCTGTCATTGGCAAAGATGATCGGATTGTCGGGGTCGTTCGCATCTGTGAACACCATCGCCATTCGCGTTGTGTCAGCGGCGACGACAAACGGGCCACGCTCCTTCCGATAATTTGCAACGTCGGCCTCGGCCGCCTTTTGCTTTTCGGATTTGCTCTTCAATTTCCACATTACAAGCGCGATCGGTTTCTGGCCCCCTTAAATGGCGAATGAAAGTGCAAGAACCATAATTTCCGAGAAGGGCCTGTCCTTGCGCTAGTGGCTGGGGGGCGAGCCATGGTGCGCAGGGGCGTTCGTTCAAAACGCGCTGTGCTTGCGAGAGTTCCAAAGATTGTCGGGGCGCGATGGGCCTTCGCAAGCGTAAACGCTGACCGGGTGAAGCTGGCGGGGGCGGTTCAAGATACTCGCCGACCTCAAGTCTGCTTTGGGGGTCAAAAACCAGAAGTATTCCGGCTTATCAGGCATCTCCGACTTACCTTCAATGAACAGACATTGTTAGCTGCAGCACCCGCTAAAACCAATCACGTATGAGCAATTCTGCTCAGTATGCCTCCTCGCTCAGTGCTATTCATTGTGGCGGCCACGATCGCGCAGCCGTCCGCTTCTGGAGGGCGAAATATAGAGATGGTTTTAAGGTCACCAGAAACCCGTGCGTTGATGCACCTGCTCGCCCGTTATAGCGAGCCGAACAGCGCGCGCGGAGTGTTCGAACTGGTGATCACGGTTGTGCCCTTCATTGTCATTTGGGCTCTGATGTGGGTGGCTCTAGATCATGGCTATTGGATTGGCCTGCTGCTCGTGGTACCGGCGGCGGGATTTCTCGTCCGCCTCTTCATGATCCAGCACGACTGCGGCCACGGGTCGTTCTTCTTCGGCCGCCTTGCAAACGATTGGGTCGGCCGAGCCATCGGTGTCGTGACCCTGACTCCGTACGATCTCTGGCGACGAAGTCATGCACGCCATCACGCAAGTTCAGGCAATCTCGATCGTAGGGGGATCGGCGACATTGACACGTTGACCGTGCATGAGTTTCGGTCACGGCCTCGATGGGGTCAGATCCTTTATCGGCTGTACCGGCATCCGATTGTGATGTTCGGCGTCGGTCCCTCGTATATGTTCATCTTGCAGCATCGCCTGCCGATAGGGATGATGCGAGGCGGCTGGATGCCATGGCTAAGTGCTATGAGCACGAACACGGCCATTGCAATTCTGGTGGCCGCGATGATCTGGCTGGTCGGCTTTGGGCCATTCCTGCTTATACACCTTCCGATCATGGTCCTGGCGGCGTCGATTGGTGTGTGGCTGTTCTTTGTTCAACACCAATTCGAAGACACCTCCTGGTCCAATGAAGAGCTCTGGAGTTTTCACGACGCTGCCCTTCATGGCAGCTCTCATTATCACTTGCCCGCAATTTTGCGTTGGTTCACGGCAAACATTGGCGTTCACCACGTTCATCACCTATGCAGTCGGATCCCTTGCTATCGGCTACCCGAGGTACTGTGGGATCATCCGGAGCTGGCTGCCGTCGGTCGAATCACGGTGTTTCAAAGTTTTCGGTGCGTCCGAATGGCTTTGTGGGACGAGATGGGGCAGCGGCTCATTTCGTTTGAAGAGGCGGCAAAGTCCGTAGATCGGCAGCCTCAGATGCTCTACATGTCTAAGTTGGGTCAATTTCGGACTGGGCGAGCGCAGTTGGGAGTTCCGCTTTACTTCGGATATTGTTGCAAAAGTCGAAAGTTGCGGGGCTCAAGATCTTTCGCAAAAATACTAAGCAGCGAGCGGTCGCTGATTCGTATGACCTCAATCGCGTTACCGAAGTCGCCTGTGAATTTTGCGTGAGGCTATGAGGTCCCTCACATCTTGTACGCGAAAGTCGCACCCACGGCCCGCAGAATTTTGGTCATCGGCGAAAATCGACTTTTGCAACACAATCCTTCGATGAGCCGACATCACGAGTTTGACGGCCTACGTCCGAAAAGTGCCGATTCCGTTGAAAAAGGCGGCAGTAGTTTCGTCGTGAACGCCCGCTGTTCCGCGGACGAGTCGGCTTGATGAGGCTCACGCGGGCATCGGGATCAGCTTGGCCATCTTACGAAGGTTCTGAGCG
>NZ_JBWBWM010000097.1:0-8836 GCF_056174665.1 Bradyrhizobium sp. WYCCWR15520 | reverse complement strand
CCATAGAGCACCTCTTCTCGAATCAGGTGCCCATCAAAGAATCACAAGCGATTCTAGCGACTCAAGTTTTTCGGCTCAGTGCACCTCAAAAAAATGTGGGTAATCGTAAGCTTCGCCGGAGGAATACACAGCTCGTCGCGCTGATCCAGGAAAGTCTGTCGGTGGCGCACAAGACTGGCGCGATCGGCCCCAAGGACCTGGAGCGGGTGGTCGTTGCAGCCCAAGGCAGTTGCGCATCCGACCGACGCGCGGCTGATGCATCGGGCCATCATCAAGCTCGTTGGGCTCGCCAAGCGAGGGACGATCCTGGCAAGGTCTTCATCAAGCCCGAGTTCCTCTTTCAACTGCTGATGCGCCTGTTCGCAAATCCATCGTGCCTTGCCTCACACAAGTGGGGCGGAAAAAAAAGAATCAACGGACCGCCGCCTCAGCCTAGCCTGCCGGCCGTACGCCACGCGATCGTCGGTCTCATACTTCGACCGCTATCTCAGCAATGCCCACACTGCAGAAGACGAAGCCGTGAAAAACAGTACCGTCAGTGAATCTGCCAAAGTAGTGCTAGGTTGCGCGCAAGCACGCCATGTGGACGCGCGGCGACCGTTAGGGAGCGCCGATCGCCTCGAGCCAGCCATTTGAAATCGTCGTGTTCGTCATTCATCACAGGAGGGCCGGGGCGCCGAGACGTGATGATCAGGTAGTGCCTGTGTCGAGCCTGTCGGCATTATCTCGCGCCAGCCAGCGATGCCCAGGCATCGACCCGCAACCAGAGCTCGCGAACAATTGGGCCCAATGTCGCGATGAACCATCAGCTGCAACTTAAGCCTCCTCCGGTTTGCGTCTGCCACAAGCGAGCATAAGCGCTTTCAGCCAACAGATCAGTATGCCTGCCTTCCGCAACGATACGGCCCCTGTCCAAAACGACTATCTTGTCGGCACCACGGATCGTGCTAAGCCGGTGAGAGATCACTACGATAGTCTTGCCGGCCCGGCGCAAATTTTCAAGGAGCCGGTGCACAGTGGCTTCGGCAATTGAATCGAGAGAGGCGGTCGGTTCGTCTAGGATCAGGATTTCCGGATTCCGGTATAGAGCCCGTGCCAACGAAAGGCGCTGCTTCTCACCGCCAGACAACCTTATGCCATTTTCGCCTAGGTTGGCCTGGAAGCCTCCGGGCCAATGCTCGATTACCTCGCGCAGCCCAGTTTGGTCGCAAATTTTCATGATCCTCTCGATCTCCGGTTCGAACTCGTCAAGTGCGATGTTCTCAATCACCGAGCCCGAGAATATGTCGGTTGATTGCGGTACCGCAGCAACAAGCTTACGCAGGGATACGGCCGAGAAGTGCCTGAGGTCATGGGGGCCGATCCGGATACATCCCCCCTCAAGCGGGTAGATGTTCTGCAGCAGCGCTGCAAGGGAACTCTTGCCGGAGCCGCTTTCCCCTACCACGGCCGTCATCTCGCCTCTGCGAAACGTGACGCTGAGATCTTGAAAGAGCTTGGGCTGTGCGCCATGACGAAACGTGACATTCTCGAAGCTAATATCACCTAGACCGGATTTTGTGACATCAGCGCCTCCGTCACGTGCCGGCTCAAGGTCAAAAATCTCAAACAGGCGATCCGCCGCGATAAAGGCGTCCTGCACAACTCTGTTAGTTTGGATCAGGTTGGTGACTGGGCGGGTGATATAGCCGAGCAGCGCATAGCACGAAAGCAGTTCACCCGGAGTGACGGTCTGATCCAGCACAAGCGTCGTACCGAACCACATCAGCAGGATCGTGAACAGAGTTGAGAGGAACGTAGAAGCGTTGTCTCCAACGATCGAGATGAGGCCGGCACTGTAGACCGACTGCAGCGTCCTAACGAAGCGGGTCTCCATCTTAAGGCAGGCACTGTTCTCCATCCCGAATGTTTTGATCGTAGAAACAGCTCCGAGTGTTTCCACCAATTGCGCCTCCAGATCGGCGGCATTCTCCATGATCGCGCGCTGGCGCTTGCTATTCAGCCGATTAGCGGCCCAATATACCAGCGAATATAGAGGAACCGAGATTGCCGCCACCACAGCGATCTTCCAGGAGTAGAGGAACATCAACCCGAACGAGAACAGTATGACCATGATGTTGACGAAGATTGTGATGGAGACCTCGTTCAAGAAGCTCCTGATTTTCACCGCGTCGTTCATCCGGGAAACGATTTCTCCCACTCGCATGCTATCGAAGAACTTTTGGGGTAAGCTTAGGATGTGATTGTAGTAGCTGAGGATTAAGCACACATCGATCTTCTGCCCAGTTTCCAGGACGAGCCGGCTTCTAAGGAGACTGATAAGGATTTGTGGCACCAGGATCAGCAACATCGCAACGCTCATGAGGTTCAGCAAGTTGCGGTTGCCCGATGTAATCACGTGATCTACGATCTTCTGTACGTAAATGGCCGTCGAGAGACCCAGAATGGTGGTTACCAGTGCGCCGACGATCGCCTGCGCCAGCGCAGCTTTGTGTGGCGCAAGCAGTCGGGCGAAGCGAAGAAGAGTTGAGGTGGTCTCATCGCGGCGCTTGAAGGTATCTGCCGGAACCAGGAGCACCAGGACACCGGTCCACTGCTCTTTGAATTCTTCATGCGACAGCTTTCGAATTTCACCAAAAGCCGGGTCCATCACGGTGACGCACCTCGCGTCGATCGCCTGGACGACCACGAAGTGATGCAGGACGTCCTTGATGATCACATGCGCAATAGCGGGCTTCGGGACCTTGTACAAGCTGTCGAAGCTGCCCTTGACGCCTTTAGCAATGAAGCCCAGCTTTTGGGCCGCCTGCAAAAGACCCGCCACCGTAGTGCCGGAGCGGTCGGTTGAGGCAAACTGTCGGACACGAGACAAGGGCAATTTGCAGCCATAGAAGGCTCCAACAGAAGCAAGGCTGACAGCCCCACAATCCGTCATGTCCCGTTGCTTCAACTTGATGATCTGCCTCGACATAGTGGCTCACTGGCTCTCGAATAATCAATAGTTAGCGGGCAGCCAAGAGGGGGTTGAGCCAATCGTCGAACTCAGTGTAGAGGAGTTGCAGCAAAGTGCGCTCAGCGACGAGGAAGCGGGCTCGCACAGTCATGCCCTTCTTCAGATGACCAATAATTCCGTTTTTGAGTACAAGGTAACTGCGAGAGAGCTCGCAACGGACCTTGAAGACCGGGTTCTTGTCCAGGAGGATGAAGTCCTGCGCCACGTTTAGCACTTTCGCGTCAATTCCCCCCCACTGATTGTAATTGAAAGCATCGACCTGGAGCCGCACCGCCTGCCCCAGCTGCACGAAGCCGATGTCTTTGGGAGAGACGTAAATTTCTGCCACCAGTTCGCCTTCAGGCGATATCCAACCCACGGTTTGCCCTGCCTGGACATAGCTGCCTGACGACAGGCCAGAGAATTGCTCGAGCGCGCCGGACACGGGAGCGCGAATGCGGCTCAGGTCGCGTTCGCTCTCAAGTTGGTGCAGACTCGCAGTGAGCTCCTGAAGGCGGAGGTTTGTATCGAAGAGCTGCTGATTCCATTCGGCGGATTTGCTCCGGGCAAGGATCTCGCCTTTTACCTCGAGGCTCTGCAGCGCCAAGGTCTTTTCCTCAACCGCCTTGGCAGGCGCTGCAGCAACGGAGAGGAGACGCTTGGCCCGCTCGAGCTCCACCGCGGCATTGCCGCGGGCATATTGGTTCTCCCGCAACAGATTGAGAAAATGCAGCCGCTCGGCCTCGGCGGCCTCGGTCCGGAGGCGGATGGGAGGTTCGAACTGCGCGCCAGAAGAGATCAGGGCCTGGAGATCGATGGCACGATCTCGCTTCAGACGGATTTCGTTCGTTAGCGTACCGATTTTTTCCTCAATGACCTTGTCGTCGAGAACTAGGATCTCCCGGCCTTGTTCAACCCGATCGTTCTCGACCGCAAGAACACGGGAGACGCGCCCGGAAAGCGGCGCAATCAGGGGAGTCTTCTCAATTGTGGGACGAATAGTACCGGCACTTTGAACAGAAAGCGTGACAGTAATGATCGGCAGCGACAACATGGTCGCAACGACAAACAGTACTAGCAGCCTGTAGATTGCCAATGATCGCCCTGATCCTCGCGACAGGATACTCTCCGCGGTGCAACCGACCACTTCCGGAGGCAGTAACGCATCAGTCATAGTAATCACGCTATAGTGCGATTAGCAGGCCCAACATGCCGATCTCGCTTGAGCACCTTCGAGGGATGCGCCACCTATCATTCACCGGACCAAACGATCAACGCCCATCTCCCATGCAGCTACAGCTGCGAACATGCCTGCTGCAAACAATCCGAAGACCCGCCCTCCCGAGGTCGCGACTGCTTCGCCAACGGAGAGTTCGGCCAGATTGTAATATGGCACATCGAGCTTCATTGTTTGTCTCATCCTGAATGGGGAACAGTGCAGGTCGGCAGCTTGCTCGGTCACCGAGAGACGGTAAGGAAATCTCAGACCCACAGCGCCCACATTCGTCCTGCTCCAGAGCGACGAACTGTTAGCGACGCACGTTGAAGAGGTATTCCAGCCGTAGCTGCGGCGCGAAAGCCCTTCCGTCGCAAAGAACTTTTATCATCATGAAGAGAGCCAGCCTGGAGGATAGGTAGCTCCGCCACAGACTGGCTCCCTAAGTGGCTTTTCTGCGCGTGCTACTTATGCGCTCTGAGGCTGCTCGGGCGGGCAGAAAACTGGCTCGATCTTATAAGTACCTTCTGGAGTTGGCGTAATTAGCCAAGCGCACGGATCTTGCCCTCCCGCAGCAGCACACGCTTCCTCGAGAGTCAATTCGGTTACACCATAAGCTGACATATTCATGCTTTTTCCTTTCGCACAGTCGGCGGTCAGGAACTGCTGCCGCCAACGCAGGGTATTCAAATCTCGTGCCAAGCGCTCAGGAAAGCCAGCAATAAGCGGCTCTGCGTCCGCAGAGGCTTAACCGAACTGTGCTGCAGACCGCGCGAACATTACGTCGCATGTCAAGTCATGGCATTCTTGTCGCAAACGCGACCCTATTTGTTGCTGATGCGGCTCCACAGCATATGGCAGCTGCACGTGCCGACCGGCAGACAAAGCCCGAGTGTCCGAACCGGGCAAGACAAATAGATCGCAAAAACGAAAGGCCGGCGCGATGGCGGGCTCCATCATCTTCCCTAGCTTGCTGCGCTCAACTAAACTACTGAACTCGAGGCCGGTCGTGATGTCCGCCGCCCTCCAAGCGGTGCGCAGAGACTTGCTCGGAGTGGAAGGCCGAAGCGAGCGCATTGCATTAAGCTATCGAACAGCTTTCTTCTTGGCGTAGTTGGCACGGTCTTTGATAGCTGCTCCTCATACAGAAAAGGAGACAACAATGAAGACCGATATGTCAGCCTTTGGCGTAACCGAACTAACTCCTCAAGAAGCATCTGCAACTTCGGGAGGCTGGTTTTGGGCGATCGTGGCAGTGTTGGCGGGCCTAGCAGCATCCATCGCCGCTGGCGGCCTCTTGCCTAAATCTTGAAGCCAAAAAGAGAATGTGGTCCTAGCTGTCGCGGGATGCTGCCGCGCCTGTGCGTTTTGAACCGCAACTCTAGGAAGCGGGTCTTGGTCGCATGGAGTTAGAGCCCATCTGATCGAGCGCTCCTAATAGCGGCAACTTTGACTGCCAAGCTGGAGGCTGAGCGGGGCGCGCTCACTGACTGACCTGCCACTGAGTATTTCCTCCAGAAGGAGTTAGAGTCCGGCCCGAAGAAGGACGGACTGGTGAAGCGAGCAAGGTTCACGGAAGAGCAGATTATCGCGATATTGAAGGAGCATGAGGCTGGGGCGAAGACGGCTGAGCTGGCTCGCAAGCATGGGGTCTCCGAAGCGACGATCTACAATTGGAAGGCCAAATTCGGCGGCATGGACGTTTCCGAGGCGAAGCGGCTGAGGGCCTTGGAAGAGGAGAACGCGAAGCTGAAGAAGCTTCTGGTCGAGCAGATGCTCGATACGGCCGCCCTTCGCGAGCTGCTTTCAAAAAAATGGTAGGGCCCGCCGCCAAGCGCGCTGCGGTCGCGCACCTGCAGGCCGTCATGAGCCTGTCGGAACGGCGGGCCTGCTCGATCGTGGGCGCGGATCGGAAGATGATCCGTTATCGCTCCAGCCGCCCTGCGGACGCGGCTCTGCGCGGCCGGTTGCGCGATCTTGCCAACGAGCGGCGGCGTTTCGGCTACCGCCGGCTGTTCGTCCTGCTGCGGCGGGAGGGCGAGCCATCGGGGATCAACCGGATCTACCGGCTTTATCGCGAGGAAGGGCTCACCGTCCGTAAGCGGCGGGCTCGCCGCAAAGCTGTGGGGACCCGTGCCCCGATCCTGGTCGAGGCAAGGCCCAACGCGCGCTGGTCGCTGGACTTCGTCCACAACCAGTTCGCCAACGGGCGGCGCTTCCGCATCCTCAACATCGTCGACGACGTCACCAAGGAATGCCTGGGCGCCATTCCGGAGACGTCGATCTCGGGGCGGCGTGTTGCCCGCGAACTGACGGCAATCGTCGAGCGACGCGGCAAGCCAGGAATGATCGTGTCCGACCATGGCACCGAGTTCACCTGTAATGCCATGCTCGCCTGGAGCAAGGACACAGCGATCGACTGGCACTTCATTGCGCCGGGCAAACCGATGCAGAACGGCTTCATCGAGAGTTTCAACGGCCGGATGCGCGACGAGTTGCTCAACGAAACCCTCTTCTTCGATCTCGACGACGCCCGCGCCAAGATCGATGCCTGGGTCGCCGACTACAATCTCCGGCGGCCTCACTCGTCGCTGAAATACCTTACCCCAGCGGCCTATGCCGCCCACCTCACCGCAACGGACGATCGGCTACGCAACCCGGACCAGCTCCGCCGATCGCCCGTTGCTCCACCCGCGCCACTTGGCGTACAAAACCCCGAGACTCTAACCGCCGCTGGATGAAAGTTCAGTGGCAGGTCAGATGCCTTTGGCCATTTGGAGGCTCTGTTGAGCCACCTGTTTGGGTTATAGAGAGCCCTTGAATGAAATAAGATGTGAGCTTCTACGAACCGGAATTGACCAAATGTCAATGCCGGTCAAGCCGAGGTAATAGAAGGTAACTCAAGATACGCAGGCAGATGATGGCTGCGGTTTACAGCGGCCGCGCTCCCGCATGGCCGAACAGCGATGCTTCGAAGTGGCTCCCTCGCTGTCAGCCGCGCAAACGTCGATCGCAAGCGTCATGCGCGCCTCATAAGCACGATTTCCTCCGCGGAGGGTAGGACGCCATTGCTCGCTATTATCGCTGAAGCCCCGAATTATCGAGATTTGCGTCCCGGCCTCTCTCAGGCAACGCCTCGTGTCGCAGTCAACTATCAGCTTAGGCAGTTGATCGAAATGACAAACATAGGATTAAATTGATTCCAGGGAATGCGTTTCGCTGAACACCTCACATCCGTAGTTTTCAAGCGCGGGACTAAGGCAGGTGGCCAGGGCGGGATAAACCGAGCTTCCAGATCTACGCCATGGCTTGACGAGGAGCCGCAATTTGCCGGCGAGAGCTGCCGTGTATTGACCCGTCACGTCGTCCTCGCGAAGCATTTCGTCCTCGGGTTGACCAGGCGAACGGAGCCTGATGCCCCTGCAATTCCATCGCGCTGTCGAAGATATGGAAATATGGAGTGCGAGCAGCGACGGCTATTCGTTCGTGATCAGCTTCCAGAGCCCGACCGATCCTGGCTTTCGCGGAAAAGGTTGGGCTACATCGCCTCGTCGCGTCCGCTTGACCAGAGCCGTGGCTCGATCAGGATTGTCGGCTCGCCGCTCCAAAGTACTGAGGTCGAGGATGCGTGCAACAGCATGCTGAATTACCACCGAGACTGACCTGATTTCCGCTTGCTGAAAAATTGGAGCCTCGTAGAAAATGCCGCGGTCGCTCCGAGTGCCGCCCAGGATACTCGATCGAATCTCACCACACTCATTATGTAAAGGCTTTGGAAAATATGCTAGGAGCCGCTGCAAAACCAACCGAAGTCGATCCTTAGGAAAAGTCACTAGCGGGAATCATGAGTGGTGTACAATGAGCAGCAGACACCTTGACGATGAGTACGACCGCGAGGAGGCCGAAGCGATTGCCGCGGCACTTTACCTCACGCCCGATGAACTAAATGAAATCGAGTATGCGATACACGAGATCGCCAACGACGACGGGCTGGTTTACGGATACGGCGTAGAGATCAAAGAAGGAGCCCCGCAGTACATCCTCGACAAGCTCGCGCGGCTGCCCAGGCGGGGCCACTTAGTGCTGATCCATTTGCATGGATACGCCTGCGACGCAGATCAAGAGCAAATGGAAATTGCGAGAACTACCGTTTACAAAGTGAAGCTCTACAACATCGCTACCGATGAAGTGGTTATCTCTCGGCGTATGGCCACCCAGGAGGGCGCAGCCAAGATGGGAGGGTGGACGATTGAAGGCACGGGCCATGTAGTTGACGTAACTGACCTAGAACCCGGAGAGGAATGGACACCTCGCGATTTCGATCCGATCAAGATATGACGTGCTCACGACTGAGCATCGGCTCATTTGGCTAGCGAAGCACTTTTCCTTCGGAACGCTGTTGGTAGCGGCGTCCTCGGACGCATGCTGACGCTGGCCAGGCGGGCGCTTGATCAGAAGCAGCATCAGCGGGGACCGAACGTCTATTCGCTGCGTCTACTGTCTAGGTGGTGTGGACTCTAAGGATTCCCTTTTAGGAGCAAATCAGATTCAAGGCTGCTTTTTGGGAGGCAGTCTTGGGTGTGATGGACCGGTTGGTTTTAAGCGACGCGGCGTGGGAGCGGATGGCG
>NZ_JBWBWM010000096.1:0-8994 GCF_056174665.1 Bradyrhizobium sp. WYCCWR15520 | reverse complement strand
CGGAATCCTCAAAAGCAAAATTGCAAGCTTTTGGGCCCCCAAAGCCCGAAAGCTTGCAATCTCAAAACGCCTCTCGCCAGAAAATTCGACTCCCGCTCAATGGCTTGGAAGTTCTTCACGCACGACGAATCCACCGGCTCTACCGGCAGAAAGGGCTCGCGGTGCGCAAGCCGCTCGACTTCATGTCCGACCAGTTCGCCAACGGCCGGCATTTTCGTGCCCCGATCGTCATCATCGCCCAGACAATCCGAGCTAACTTGTTGGCAACGGCGATCGCGACGACCATGGGCCGACGTAGAGCTTCGATCCAGCCGCCTCCGACTCGTGAGCGTGCCTTCGGATATCGAACGACGTTCAGTGCTCAATGAGAAGCAAGTGCCTGAGATAGGAATCGCCCTGTTTCGTTATGCGGCCGAGCCGGTCCTTCCCGCCGGTGGAGTTCTGCTTACGCGTCAGGCCCAGCTAGGCGGCGAACTCTCGCCCCGAGCTGAACATGGTCGGGTCCGGCACAGTCGCGGCAAGGGCCGTGGTCGTTATGGGACCAACGCCGGGAATCAAGAAGCCTTGATTCTCGACGCTCTTGATTGCAACGAACCGCATGTTGGGACGGGTAACCGCTTCGCAGATCGTGGCCGCGTCAGCGGCGTCGTTCTTGGCTCCTCGCCGCACGTACGATTTTACATAGGCTGGCGGGATCAATCTCACCTCGTGACCGAACCGCCGAATCTCGCGCGCCCAGTGGTGAGCGGTGGCGCAGGCTCCGATGCCGACCGCACGGTGCAAGCGAGGAGAAGAACGACATGATCTCGCCTCGTCGTAGGCGCTGGCGATTGGTCAAGTGGCCTTGTCTGTCAACTGTATGGATGTGAAACACGTGCTTCGAAATGTCCAATTCAATTGTCGCGACTTCCATAGGGAATAGCTCCTGCTAGCGGGTCCGTACATCGCCAGTATAACGCCGGCACCGAGGGAGCGGGGCCGTCTTCCCCATCAACGGCCGGATGCGCGACGGGTTCTTGAACGAGACGCTGTTCTTCGGCCCCCAGGATACCAGGCGCAGACTCGCCACATCGGTCGCCGACTACAACAACGAGCGGCCGCATTCCTCGCTGAACTACCGGACCCCTGCGACCTATGCGGCTCACCTCACCTCAACGGGCGATCGGCTGCGCAACGCCGCCCGGCTCCGCCGATCGCCCTTGCTCCACCTGCGTCACTCGGCGTACCACCCAACCGGACTCTGAACGCTGCTGGATGAAACTTCGGGGCAGAAGGCGTGCGAGTTCACCTCAAGAGGTCACCTTCATCATTTGACTCCCTGCATTGTCGTGTTCAGCCGTGTCCAGTTGAGGACGTTATGTTCTCAACTGGACACTAACACTTAGGTATTCTCCACCTCTGAGCGAAGTGCATGAATTGTTTTCTCTTCAAGCTGGGCCTGCTCAATGTTTTGGATTGCACGCTGATTGCTCGGATATGGTGAAGGATATGTTGCGATCATGGCGGTCCTGCAGCTGCCCGTCTAAGGATACAGATGAAGCTTGCTCGACTGATCCTGGATACCTCTCAACACTGGCCGGCTTTGATTAGCATTCAACCAGGCGACCTGGAGCGAATGCAAACCAGTGTGATGGGATTAAGTCGTGGATTTGGTGCGGCGCATACGGCGAGAACTTCCCAACCCACAGCAGGGAGTAGCTAATATGGCAGATTGGTCTGCTTCGGTGCTCGCAGACGCGTGCAAACCTTGCGATTTGGCTGGGCACTACCTGCAGCCGCATCAATTCGCTCCAGCATCCTTGTTGGTACTAGCTATCAGATGTTCTCAGCTAGTAGCTAAGATGGGGCATGTCGTCTGCGCGGCGCTATGTGCGGACGCCGTATTCCGGGACTGGGCTTCTCGCGCCGATATCTTGTGTGTAGAGAGTGTTGAGGAGCTCTCCGCGTTGATGAATGTTGATCCGGTAGAGTGGATGTTTTCCGTGGGAAATCCATTCATCTTGCCACCGAATGTGTTTGCCCTCGATGGCATAGTCGGTCTCTTGGGCCGGCCGCGCCCAAGACATCGAACGAGCTCCCGCATATTGTGTCAATGGACCGCCTTGGTAGGTAAAAGCGCCTTGACGGCCCACTCGCTTCGGCAGCCGGACCCTCATTGGTCGTCGAGCCATAGCAGCTGCAGATCGAACGAACTTGTCAAGTGCTTTCTGTTCCTGCAACGGGTCGTGATCTCCACATGACAGTTTGATGTATGAAGGAAGGTTCGCCAGAAGCCGGATCGTAAAGGACAAAAATCCGCGCGTGACAGGTCGGGTTTACTCACGTTTCGCTTGAGCGCACTTATCTCGCGCCAACTCGTTCGATGTCGCGGGACCGCTCCCAGTTGAAGATGTTATATTGGCGGCATACATGGCCATTATCTATCTTCGCTGGACACCACGGCGTGAATCTTCTGCGCGCCATGATGGCCAACCTCGGCCACTCACATGAAGATGCAACGTCACTGAAGCACTGCAGCAGTGCTGCAACTCCTGTAGCGTCGTCGTCCTCTCGTCAGCCCGGCTGGGGCCGCTTTACCTTGCGTTGCGCGGGATCAATTTTGCCGTGCTACGGTCGGCATGAGCCTCCAGCGGCTCAGCGCCGACCGAGGGTAAACACCATCTTCGAGAGCCGGGCGAAGGGGGCGCGGGCAAACTCGACGGCGGCGAAGCTCGCCTGCAAGAGCGGATTCAGCGGATGATATGACGCTGGGCGTTGCGCCGAGATTTCGATGAGGCCGAATCGGCGCATGGCGTCGAGCACTGACACGCTCCAGTACGCTGCACCTTGCGCATATGAGAACGATATGACGCCAAGACCACTCTGTTCCGCCAAGTCTGTAAAGCTCTGGCGGTTGAACAGTACGAAATGACGCGGCGTGTGATAGCCGGCCCACGAACAATGCCGGAATAGCCGCGCATCAAGCGCGTCGAAGTTTGGCGTCTTGATCAGCACGCGGCCTTGAGCGGTGAGAAACCCTTCGATACGGCGTAACAGGAGCGCGGGGTCGCGTACATGCTCGATGAAATCGAGCGCTAAGACCAGATCAAAGCGTCGATCGGTCTCGAACTGCTCGAAACCGCCGAGATGATAGGCATGTCCGCGTGTGACCGCCTGAGCTTGTGCGCCTTCGTCCAGATCGACACATTGCGTGAAGCTCACTCGCGGTGAACAGGACTTGACCTGGTCGAGCATCCAACCGCTGCCTCCGCCGATAGGGAGAGAATAAGCTCCTAGCTCTTCTTCGGGGACTAGGTGGGCATGGAGATAAAGAGAGCGGGCTGAGATCGGCAGAAATGTACAGGTCGGCGAGTAAGAGCTGTGGCGCCATTTGATGGTACGTCCGGTGGCAGGAGGGCAAACAAGTGCTTCGTTTCCGGTTGCAGTGGAGCGTGACGATAGGGCAGACGCTTGGATCGCAGCACTCCTTGGAGATCAGTATGTTGTGTGGATGACAAGCTTTCGCCGTGGGTTAGGGGGTGGAGATAGCGCGCGCTTTTGCACGGGCGAGTTCGTCTTATCTCAACAAATCGAAGACCTGGTCGAAGGTCGCGATATCCGGCATCAATGCCGGCGATGCCGTCCTCGGCGATAATGCGTCCGCAGACGTGTCGCATTGCCGCTATTGCAGCTGCATGGCGTGGTTGGGCCAGATCACTGTGGAGATGCCGGCATTGCGATATGCAGAGACCGGCGTTCGATAGTATTTCCTCGGAGCGATTGCGACTGGCAGGCAGTTCTGCCAGGTACTCGCGAATGGGAGGATCTCGTCCGCGGTGCTCTTACGCGAGTGAATGAGGATCGCGTCGGCTTCCGCGGCTGCGTAAGCGCTAGCGCGTAAAATTGCCTCGTCCGTTCCGTGGCCGGCGATCAGCTCTTCGATCCGTGCCACGGGGACCAAGGCGTCCGCACTGTATCTTTCACTGCTCGCAGCCGGACGGAAAGTTCATCGATATCGGCTAGAGATGCCGATCGCCAACAAACAAGTTCATCTTCGAAAAACAGCTGTCCACTAGCGCGATCCCGCCAGCGCCACGCTGACGGAGCTTGCGAGCTAAGAGGCGCGCATTGTTGCAATTCCCGAAGCCGCCATCGCCGTCAACGAACACGGGGAACTCGGTCAAGTCTACTATGCGTTCGACCATATCGACGATTTGGCTCCATGATGCTTCGTTGGCATCGCGGCAGCGGAGAGAGCAGGCCATTGACAGGCCCGATCTCACAGGCCTTTGAAGCCTACGCGCTCGGCGATCGCGCCGGAGAGCGCATCATGAGCTTCCATGAGGAAGGAGAGCTCGCGGTTGGAGCAAATCTCATGGCGCAGCATTTCTGCAAGTGAGGAGTCAGCGCATCCATCAGGGCCGTGGGCGAGAAAAGATTGTGATTGATTGATCTTGCATGCCACTCCTTTGCGTTCGACCGGCCGGACGTTCAGGGCGTGCTTCGTTCAGTTCTTGATCAAGGCAAGCCGCTCGGGCAATCTCGCAGCCCAACCGATAGGAGACATGCTTCTGTCATCTCGATCAATTACCAGCGTTGGTAGTTGACTGGGATCACAACGTGTTGCAAGTCACAATAGGATGCCGCGGCGAGACGGGGCTAAGCTAAGCCTGAACAATCAGAGGATGTTCGTTGGTGGCGGAAATTCAAGGCACATTCGCATCGGCAAACCTTGCTGTGCTCGACGTCGAGTACGATCCGGCATCTCCATCTGCTCCTAGCCGTGCGACGTTCTCCAAGGCGAAAGGGGTAAGGACTTAGGTACTCGTGAAAGTTGCGGTCGCTCACCTTGTGTTTCGGGCCCCACTCTCACCGCAGATCAGGGGAAAGCGTCGCCTGTCTTAAGGCGCTCTTCTTAATCTACATTAATTAATGTCGCGGCTGCTCCAATCGGCGATGTCGTATTTCCGACCATGTCGCAGTTGCGTTGGCTTTTAGTGCCCCAATCGATCGCCAATTATCTCAAGCATTTGTCTCCACGCCTGATTCTCGCGAGCGCGGCAACTGGCACGAGCCTTGCTGTTCCGATCCCAGGTTCTCGGACCTTGTGGAGGACCGCATGGTCGGTATCGTCTACGTCAAGAAGGCTTCCAACTTCGCGCAGATCCGCGGGGGCCCCGATAACCGTCATCATCGCTGGCCGCCGAGCCGGTCGAGCCCGGCATTGCCAAGCGGCCCAGCTTGCTGCAGCTCACCTGCGTCGTCAAGACTGGGGCCCCGGATCGCGGCGCACCCACCATCAAAGCGGAGCAGCACTCCATTCGTGCCGGACTGCGATTCCGCAAACGTCAATTTCGCGTATCCCGATGTCGTGGTCGCCGATGGTCTTGGGCTCCGATCGGCGGAAAATTGGCACATGGTGCGCCAGCTCGCCGCTGTCCTTCGCGCCGAATATGGCTGCTCAGGTCCGCTGGCGCAAAAGGGCTGGGTCACCACCTCCGCCCGGCAGATCGGTCATACCGGCAAGATCATCCGGCCAGAGCTCTTTATCGCGGCCAGGATTTCCGGCGCGATCCTGCATCGGGGTGGCGTTAAGGGCACCGACCTGATCGTCGCCATCAGCATCGAGAAAAACGCGCCGATCGCCAAATTCGCCCATATTGGCAGTGGCGCGAACCGGCTGCTGGCAGCGCCGATGACCGGCATCGTGCGCGTCTGCGGCCGCATTCGTGCTTTCAGATCGCGAGCTAGAGGAAGCTGTCACGATCGAGGTAAGGTTCGAAGCCATCGTGGTCGGCGCCGGGATAGCCGGCATCCCTCCGTGGTACCTATGGCCAAGTTGGACATGAGGACGTTTCGGCCCAAGCGCGGCGAATATTCGCCCGCGCCCAGTGCCGCGACACGATCCGGAAAGGTGGCCACCAGTTTTCGAAGGAGATCATGCAAAAGCAAGAGACTGAAGCCTTGCGCTCTAATCGTGGATACCAACTACGGAGGCTAAAAATGCATGTCGAGCCCTCAGTGAGCCTCGAAGAAAAGCTGTTCTATACCCACAATCACATTGATCTCGGTCGTTCCTATACCGGGGTCCGCGCGCACAATGCCGTCACCGCAGCTGCTTACGCTCATGAAAGTCGGCCCCGCGCGTCGTTTCGAGCCCAAAGCCAAGTGCGACGCGGAGATCACCCTCGACGGCTGCATCGAATGCGATACCCACCGCGTCGTTGGCGAGTCCTCTGGCGACATGAAGTGGAGCTACCCGTGCCACGGTTATGGTGTGCTGTTCTAGCTTAAGTGAGAGCGGCGCTGCAGCTGACGGTTTCGGTTGACCTGCCCCTTTCTGGGCGCCTTCTCGGAGAGGTCAACGAATCCGGGAATAGCACTGCCGCAGCGCACGAGTGTTCAGGCTGGATGAAGAGCCGAGCAAGGGCGTCGCGCAGCGAAATAAAGCTAGACCCCGCCTAAAACACTCAATCGAAAGTGCAAGGCGGCCTCTTGGCCGTCCTCGTGAGGCGCCACATGGACTTATTCAGTTTCATCGAATGCGCGAAGCAAACGCGCTCTATAAAAGCGCTGTTCGATCTTCTTGTGAGCTGTGCGAGCGAGGAGGGCTTCAGTGAAGTCGCTTACGGAGCGCTTACTTTCGCGGAGCCGCCTCGTCTACTGGGGTACCTACCGCCTACGGGGACGGTGAACTTCCCGCCAGACTGGTGCCGCCGTTATTATGAACGCAATTACCGTGTCATCGACCCGGTGGTCAGGCGGACACCAACGCTTCCGGGGCCGTTTGTTTGGGACGAACTCGCCAAACTGGAACCCGGCGAGAGGCGCGTACTAGACGAGGCCAAAGAGGCAGGTCTGAAGCATGGCATGAGTGTGCCATTGTTTGGGGCATTGGGCCGAATATCGGTGGTATCGTTTGCATCCCCATTCGACGAGGCCGATCCTCAGTATCGTATGAGTCACCTCAAAACACTGGCCTGGCACTTTCATCTTGCGTTTGCGGAGATCGCGCCGCCCTCCGATAGCGGCTGTAACGGAAAACTTACCCTGTCTGAGCGCGAAAAAGACTGCCTGCGCTGGGTGGCAGAGGGAAAATCGTCTTGGGAAATTGGGAAGATCCTGCAGGTCAGCGACAATACAGTCAATTTTCATGTTAAGAACGTGATGCGCAAGCTGGGTACGACGAATCGTACCCAGGCCATCGTAAAGGCGATTCGCCTCAACCTCATTGAATTCTAGGAGCGTCAGCGCTGGCCACTGGATGCTAACTGACCTGAGCGTGTGGCGCCCGCTCGCAGGTTTCTCGATGGTATGACGACCCAATCTCGTTGAGAATAGCAGCGAGCTGGATGCCGCATCAGTATATTTACAAAAGGCCTGCGCCGGTCGCCCACGAATGGACCGCCGCCAGTTCGTGGCTGTCGCATTTCTGGCACCGCACGGCTTCTGTCAGGTTCAGGACACCTAATACTATCCGCTGGTCGCAATTGCTTTGAAGGCTAAATCAGCAGCTTAGCTTTTGCCGAGCGCCACTGGCACGGCGGTTGCTAATAGATGCAGCCGTCACTCGGGCAAGCGTGAGGGCGTGACATAAACAGGACGATGCCGTCCTGTTTGGTGCCGATGAGAGGTATTGTGAAAAAATTACCGTGGGAGCTTCACCTTGTCCGCAAGCTATCTGTTGCGGCCGTTGTAATGTTGGCCTCATCACAGGCTAGCCCCGAAGATGATTGGATGAGAGCTGCTAGGCAGATTTTCAAACCGATCCCCACGATCATGCCTGCTGTGAAGGACAATCCGGTCACTCACGACAAGGTCGAACTGGGCAAGATGCTGTTCTTCGATCCGCGGCTGTCAGCCAGCGGGATCATCAGCTGCAATAGCTGCCATAATCTTGCTACCGGCGGAGTCGATGCCGGTCCGACCTCGGTCGGGCACGGCTGGCAGCAGGGTCCACGTCGGGCGCCAACTGTTTATAACGCGGTATTCAATCTTGCGCAGTTCTGGGATGGACGTGCCGCAGACCTCAAGGCGCAAGCTAAGGGACCCGTGCAGGCGCGTGCCGAAATGAACGCGACCCCAGATCATGTGCTCGATACGTTGAATTCGATGAGTAACTATGTGGTCATGTTCAAGAAAGCGTTCCCGAACGAGGCGTCGCCGGTCACCTTTGATAACTTCGCGAAGGCGATCGAGGCCTTTGAAGCGACCCTGATTACACCCGCTGCTCCATTCGATCAGTACCTTGAAGGCGATACGGCTGCTCTCAATGATCAGCAGAAGGCGGGATTGAAGCTCTTCATTCAAACGGGGTGCTCCTCTTGTCACAACGGAATCAACGTCGGTGGACAGGATTACTTCCCGTTCGGCGTGATCGAAAGGCCGGGCGCAACCCTGCTTCCGGCGTCCGACAAGGGCCGATACGCGGTCACCAAGGCGACCAGCGACGAGTACGTTTTCCGCGCCGCGCCGTTGCGCAATGTCGCGTTGAGGGCCCCATACTTCCATTCAGGCCAAGTTTGGAGCCTTAAGCAAGCGGTTGGCGTGATGGGTGAAACCCAGCTTGGCATCGAGCTCAGCGATAAGGAAAAGAACGATATTGTTGCGTTTCTGAATTCGCTGACTGGTCAGCTGCCTAAGATTGAGTATCCGAAATTGCCTTCGCGTACCGACGCGACGCCGCGGCCCTCTTTAGGCAGATAGCATGGTTCTTCCACCGTAGTGGGCATTGCGCTCTTTGAATGCAAAGGAACAAGGCGCGGGCATTCGGGTGTCTGCGATGCACAAAGTCGAGAAGGCGGAGCAGGATGGGAGCGGGGACACGAAAGCAAGTGCCCGATCAGCCGCCGGATGAAAGTGCAGCTATGACAAAGCATCTGCTAACACGTCGTGCGTGAAGAACTTCCAAGCCATTGAGCGGGAGTCGAATTTTCTGGCGAGAGGCGTTTTGAGATTGCAAGCTTTCGGGCTTTGGGGGCCCAAAAGCTTGCAATTTTGCTTTTGAGGATTCCG
>NZ_JBWBWM010000095.1:0-9199 GCF_056174665.1 Bradyrhizobium sp. WYCCWR15520 | reverse complement strand
AGCTGAAAAGGCGTTCCGCATGCTCATCTTCGCCGCGCATCCCGATCCTCAGTCGAAAGGAATCAACCACATGCACAGAATCACACTCCGATCGCCTCGCAAAACGACTTTTTCAGCAGCCTGCTAGGAGAATCTGATTGCGAGGCAAAGCTCCCGCGACCGTTCCGTGCGCCGGGCGCATCACCAGCTACCGCCATTGATAAGGCTCTCCGCACAAGAAGGGCGCGGAGACATGGATTTGCCGTGAGATGCCTTAGCAACGGCGTTCACGCTGAGCCTGCTGTGCAGTTCTCATCCGAACTTGAACAACACACCGTATCCGCCACGCGGATAGCTCCATTCGATGTCGCCGGTGGGCTCGCCGATGACGCGGCAGGTGCCGCACTCGATGCAGCCGTCGACGGTGACCTCGACTTGCCCCTTATCGTTGAGCTCATAGCAGCGCGCCGGGCAGACCTTTAAAAGCGCAAGCAACTGCGGGGATGGCTTCGTGTGTGCGCGCACTTTGACGTGAGGACGACCGACGTCGACAAGATAGCGGTTATAGAACAGCTTGTCCTCGACGCGCACTGATGTCTCGACATTCATATTTCAGCTTCCTTGACTTCGATTTGGGCTGGTTAGCGCCATGCACGGGCGAGGCGGAATGCATCGCCAAATAGACCGGTCCAGGACCGCGCGTTGACAAAAGATTTCATTGTCACCTTCTCTTTCTCAGCCTTCGGCGTACCGTCGACGCGTACATAGTTCTGCATCGCCTTCGAGACGAGCTGCGGATAGGTAAGAAAGAAGTTTTGCGAGTTGGTATGCATCAGCATCGGCATATCCTTGTGCTTCTTCAGATCCTTAATCACGAAAGAGTCATCCAGCATCTTCTTGTAGACTGACAGATTTGCCGCGGTCATGGGTTGGCAGTGCGATTTCACCTGGACAATCGCTTCCGCCGCGATGCGGCCCGAAGTCATCGCGAGGTTAGAGCCCTCGCGATGAATGGCATTGTTGAGCTGCGCCGCATCGCCCACCACCACCCAGCCGTCGCCATAGAGCTGCGGGATCGCCTTGTAGCCGCCTTCAGGAATGAGGTGGGCGGAATATTCCTTGACCTCCGAGCCCTCGATCAGGGGCGCCACGGATGGGTGACGCTTGAAACAGTCGAGCAGCCCATATGGCGTCTCTCCGGTGCGCTGAAAGTCGGCGACGATACAGCCGATGCCGATCGAGATGCACTCTTTATTGGCATAGATGAAGCCCATTCCGGTCATGCCACGGGAAATGGTGCCGGCCGCTTCGACAACGACGCCTTCGTCACCCTTGAGATTGAAGTGGGCCTCGATGGTCTCACGCGGCAAAAAGTGCATTTCCTTAACCGCGAGTGCTACCTTGTCGGGCTTGGGCCGCTCGCGCAGGCGCGCACGCGTACCGAGAAGGCCGTTCACGCCTTCGCCCAGCACCACGACATCTGCTTGGATTTCGCCGTCGGAGCGATCCGTATGAACACCGATGACTTTCCCATTGGCGTCCCGCGCGAGCTCAGTGACGGTGGTCTCGCACAACACGGTCGCGCCGGCCTCGCGCACTTTCGAGGAGAACCATTTATCGAACTGCGCGCGGATGATCGTATACCGGTTCGGCCGCTCCTCGTTGAAGTCTTCGGAGCGGTAGTGCACACCGAAATGGGAGCGATCGTCCATTATCCAGAACCGTTGCTCGACGAGATGACGTTCGAGCGGCGCGTCATCGCGGAAGTCCGGGATGAGCTTTTCGAGCATGTCGGCATAGAGGATTGCGCCTTGAACATTCTTCGATCCGGCATATTCACCGCGCTCGAGCTGCAGCACCTTCATGCCGCGTTTAGCCATCGTTAGCGCCGCCGCGTTGCCCGACATGCCGGCGCCGACCACGATTGCATCGAACTTCTCCTCGATCACAACAACCTCCTTAGCTCGCGATACGGTCGCGCGAATGCGGTGAAAGCCGTGCACGAAATGCGGCCGTCAGCGCCGGTAACAAGTGCATAGCGTCGTTGACGACGCCGATATGGGCAAAGTCAAAGATTGGCGCGTTCTTATCGGTATTGATGGCGACGATCAGATCGGCGCCCTCCACGCCGACCCGATGCTGGATCGCGCCAGAAATGCCCGCGGCTATATAGAGCTTTGGCCGGATGGTCTTGCCCGTCTGGCCGATCTGCCGGTCGGAGGTGACCCAGCCCTTTTGTACCAGCGGACGCGAACAGCCATATTCGGCGCCGAGGACGGTGGCGAGCTGTCGTACCAGCTGGAAACTCTCCGGCGAGCCCAACCCCAGCCCGCCGGCGACGACGACGTCGGCATACGCGAGATTGGATTTGGCCGAATCACGGTCCGGCAGAAAGGATAGCACTTTGGTGACGATGTCTTCTTCGAGCAGGCGGAGCGGATGGACGACAATGCGGGCGGCATCGCGCGCGACACGCTCTGGCATCGGCATCACGCGCGGGCGGACGGTTGCCATCTGCGGCCGGTAATTCAACGTGTAGATCGTGCAAAGCAGCGATCCGCCAAAGGTCGGACGCGTGGCGGCAAGCGAACCATCCGCGTCAACGTCGAGCTCAGTGCAGTCCGCAGTGAGACCCGTAAGTAGTGTAGTGGCTACCGATCCTGCAAGATCGCGACCCAGCGTGGTGGCGCCCAACAGGAGGATCTCTGGCTTGTAGGTGTTGACGAGATCGGTCAGCGCCTTCGTGTAGGACTCGTTTCGATACTCCGACAGCACATGCTCGCTCACAAGATAGGCTAGGTCGGCCCCGTAGCAGAAGGATTCGAGCGCAGCATTGCGCGTGGTTGCGGCCTCCGGGCCGATGACGACCGCGGCGAGATCAACCTTCAGCTTGTCGGCAAGCCTGCGGCCTGCGCCCATGAGTTCCCAGGAGACGGGATGCACCTGGCCGCGCTCCTGCTCGACGAAGACCCAGACGTGCTTGTAGGCCTTAAAGTGCTCGGGCAATTCTTTTTTGATTCCTGCGCGGCCGGCCGCGGCAGGCGTGGGAGCCTTGGTGACGTTGCTCATAGCTTTGAATTCCCCTCAGAACCTGCGCGCCTGCGCCACAAGATCGGTCTCTAGGTTGGGTTGGCCCTTCAAGATAGCTTTCATCAGCACCTCCATCGGCTGCTTGGGGGGCTTCCACCAGCCCCGCCTTCTCGGCACGTGGCGCCGGCGCAAAGGCCCGCTTGACGACCCGCGAGCCGAGCGCGACGCATTTCGACACTCTTCGACGTCGGCCTCCTGCGCGCTCCATTTTACAATCGGCCCCAGCGCCGCCCGCAGGGCGGCGGTCATCACGGACGGCAAATCTGGCTCGTTGCCTGCGCCATGGTTGACCAGCGGATTTGTGCGCAATATCTGCACGCCGGGTCCGGCGCGGCGCTCCGCGTCGACCGTGGTGAGCGCGGTGATCTCGCTGCCGAACTTGTCACGCAATTGGAGCGCGGCCTCGAGCGCGAACAAGTATCGGTTGATGATGCTCGGCCGCCATGACGCACCATGGTGTTGGTCACGGGATTGACGCGGATCTGCGCGGAATCGGGAACCTGCTTGGTGCAAACGATACTGTGCATGCCTTCTCCAGAGTAGCGTGGAACGCGAGTTACCATTGGCGGCCGTCTCCGGGTCAATCCCAGCCTCAATGGCGGCGTCAGAGGCAACTGCGAACGGCATTACGCTAGCGTGAGCCATAAGATGATCCCGGCGCGAGCGGCGAGCAGTGACGGCACAACATTTTTGGTTTTTCTCCAAATCTCATCTCCGACGGCAACAAAACTGTGTAGTCGGCGCCAATGACGGACTTGGCCGGAGAACAGCAAGTGTCGTACCAGTTGGGGACATCAAAAATCAGCCGTCCATTCAACAACTTAAGAAAGTTGACAAAGACTGGGCGTTAGCATCGCCGATCCTACAATTCCGACATAAGTCGCGAATGCGACAGCGCCGCTTCGCTTCATTGCTGTACAGAGTTGATCTGGATGAAGAGGAATATGGCACAACGCGCTGCACCGACATGGCTTGGGGGCAGATCTGAACCATGTGTGAGGCTATTTCAGCGAGCTCAACGGCACGAATGCCGCCGGTTTCTTGGGCTCGGCGACCGCATCCTTCAAGACCTTGAACACCCGCTGGTCGATCGGCGAGGACGCCACGAAGTCGGCATAAGCCTGCTCCAGCACCGCCTTGCACCGCGCCGTTACCTCGGCCTCCGCGCTATCTTCGAATACTTCCTTGGCGAGATATTGTCCCATGCGCTTTAAGATATGCAGGCGCGCGACATTGACAATCTTCGGGTCGTAATCGACGTCAAGCAGCGCAAAAAAGTCTTCAGCCGAGGAGGCTTTGTTGAGTCGATCCAGGATGCCGACTGCCGCCTGCATGTTGCTCATCGAGATATCTCCTTTGGGTTAGATCGCCGGCCTGTGGTCGGGACCCGACGCCGGCTGGTCATCTCCTTGCGACGCTGCTTCGCGCAGGCGGCGCTGCATATGGCCTCCAGACCTATGTCGTCGTGGATCAGCGAGGAACCTCCGTGGCACGCCGGCGGTTTCGAAGTGATCGGCTGTAATAATGCCGGACCATGGCCGCCTCACGCTCCATTGATCAACAAGCGCTCGCAGACGTCGCGCCAGATCGCCACCACCGTCTCGCACGCGACCGGTCGCTTGTGCTCGATGGCATGTTTCCGCACCCGCAACAGGATCTGTCTTGCCTCTTCGGCGCTGGCGGTGAGCTGCAATTCGTCGAGCAACGTGGTGATCGACGACAGCCCGGAATGCTTGCCGATCACAATACGGTTGGAGCGACCAAGCAAGCGGGGGTCGAGCGACTGATACGTGCGTTGATCTTTCATTAAGCCATGGACATGAATGCCGGATTCGTGGGTGAACACATGCTCACCCACGATCGCCTTGTTCAGAGGAATCGTGCGTGCAGCCGCGGCTGCCACAACGGCCGCGACGTTCTGCAGCTCCGGCAGCACGATGCCGGTGTCGCGCCCGTAGAGCTGTTTGAGAGCGACCGCGACTTCTTCCAGCGGTGCATTGCCCGCCCGCTCGCCGAGACCGATGACAGTCACCGAGGCATGGCTCGCGCCGCCCTTGATGGCGGCGAGCGTATTGGCGGTCGCGAGCCCGAGATCGTCATGGCCGTGAAATTCGAGCTCAAGATCGGTGGTCGAACGCAAACGAGCGATCAGCGCAAAGGTGGAGTCGGGATCAAGCACGCTGAGCGTATCGGCAATGCGAAAGCGCCGTGCGCCCGCGGCTTTTGCGGTGGCGATCAGCGTGGTGAGAAAATCGACATCTGCGCGGGAGGAGTCCTCGCCGCCGACGGCAACCTCAACCCCCCGCTCGCGGGCATAACTTACCACCCGTCTCACTTGCTCCAGCGCCAGCTCGCGGTCACCGCCAAGCTTGGCTCCAATCTGCACGTCAGAGGCTGGGATGGAGACATTGACCATCGACACCTTGGCCTCGATTGCCGCATCGACGTCGACTTCACGCATCCGGCACCAGCCAATGCTGGTGACCGGGAGACCGATCTCGACCACGGCTCGGATAGCCGCGATTTCCTCACTGCCCATGGCAGGCGTACCTACTTCGATCTCGGTGACACCGGCGCGCGCCAGCGCCTGCGCGATCGTCACCTTTTCGTCGGTGGTGAAGGCAACACCAGGAGCCTGTTCGCCGTCGCGCAGCGTCGTGTCGTTGAGTACGATCGGACCTGCCCATGACGTCTTGGACCATGACGGTTTGGCAGAGGCGACGGCGATCATGGAAGGCTCCTTGTTCCTGGCAAAGCAAGACTTGAGCAACCCGCATGCCAGGCCGGCGCTCGGCCCCAAGCTATTGGACTAGCTAGCAGTTTTCGGCACATTCGGATTGTCGCAAACGCGACAGCATCGCAAACTCAAGGCGTCGGCTTAACCTCACCATACGGTGGATGCCATCAACTCCGCTTGCGGCGCAGATGGATGATCAGATCGCCGCAGGAGACTTCGTGACCGCGCAGCGGCTCCGGCACATTCACAAGCAGGAGATCCGCATTGGGGACATCGAGCAGCGTATCCTCGCCATGTAGATAATAATGCGGATGCGGTGTGGTGTTGGTGTCGTATAATGCACGCGAACCATCAAGGCAGAACCGGCGCAAGAGGCCGGCTTGCGTGAACTTGTTCAAAGTGTTGTAGACGGTAGACCATGGGACCGGAAAGCCGGTCTCGCGCGCCTCGGCAAATAGCATCTCTGCGCTGACATGCCGGGCGCCCCTGGCAAACAACAGCTCGCTTAGCATCAGGCGCTGGCGCGGTCGCAGCCCGGCCTTGAGTAACACATTCTTCCAGCCGCCAACGGCGGGAGATTGCCCGCTGAGTTGGACGGAGGCCGGTTCTACCTGCACCTCCTCGAGGCTCGCACGATCCTCGGCGTCGCTGGTCGGAAGTCTGGCCAACGGCCGATCCATCCGATGTCGCTCACATCGGCCAGGCGCCGGCGGCGACCGGGACAGCCGCCTGCAGCAGAACGTCGCGTCGACGCTCGGCCATCCGGCTCTCGCCGCTTTCATCGCCAAAGCAAAGGTTGAAGTCGTTGCATTGCGTGCACACCGGTGTCGTACACATGACAAGGCCGTCGTCCTCGCACAGCGTGCGATAGAAGAAGCGCTTCCAGCGCATATTATTGGTATTGCGCGCGGCCAGTGGCGCGAAATGGCGGCCTAGGAGCCTGGATAGTTCGCCACGACCGCGCAATCCGAGGTCTTCCCACATGTGATTTGGCTCGATTGCGCGACGCGCGATCATCGCAGCTAGCCAGTTGCCGATGTCCCCTTCGGTCGAGCGTTGTGCGAGCAGGAGATCACGCAACATTGCCGCCTCGTCGATCTCATTGCGCTTGACACCCAAGGGCAACTCCTCGCGGTTTATCCGGATCGACGGGAAGTATTGCTCCAGCACCGCGGCCAGCTCGTGGCTGGACAGACCGACCTTCTCTGAAACCAGACCACCATCCATCGTGGCGGCCGCCAGAATGGACGCCAGCACGTGACGATCGAAATTGCTGTCACTGGCTATATCGGCATCTGCGGGGTCCGCCCCAGTGAGCAGGCGGTATGTCGCAATTCCCCTATGCTGCTCATCGTTCGCTTCAGTCGCTCTGGCGGCCCTAAGCGGAAAGAACTGGGCTTCAAACATGAATTGCCGACCTTTTCACAGTGATCAAGTATGTCGTGATGCTGGTCACGACATCTTTCGCCGGAGCGCCGACCTCCTAATCAGCATTGGGAAGGCCGGCCTCTCTCGGTCTGGCCTATTACTCGGCTGCGAGTTCGGCTGCGGTCTTGCCGATGATGGCCTCGTCAACGGGCTTCATGATGCCGTGTTCCATCAGCATGTCCTCGAGCTCATCCATGGAGATCGGGGTCGGGATGATGCCCTTGCCGCCATTGTTGTGGATCTTGGTTGCGAGATTGCGATAGTGATCGGCCTGCTGGGATTCCGGCGCATATTCCAGCACGGTCATGCGGCGCAGCTCCGCATGCTGCACGACGTTGTCGCGCGGCACAAAATAGATCAGCTGGGTGCCGAGCTTCTTGGCCAGCGCCTCCGCCAGTTCCAGTTCCTTGTCGGTCTGCCGCTCGTTGCAGATGAGGCCGCCGAGTCGCACGCCGCCAGAGTTGGCATATTTCAGAATGCCTTTGGAAATGTTGTTGGCCGCATACATTGCCATCATCTCGCCGGACATAACGATGTAGATCTCCTGCGCCTTGTTCTCGCGGATCGGCATCGCGAAACCGCCGCAGACGACGTCGCCGAGCACATCGTAGGAGACGTAGTCGATGTTCTCATAGGCGCCGTTCTCTTCCAGGAAGTTGATCGAGGTGATGACGCCGCGGCCGGCGCAGCCGACGCCCGGCTCTGGACCGCCCGACTCTACGCAGCGGATGTCCTGATAGCCGATCTTCATCACGTCCTCGATTTCCAGGTCCTCGACGCTGCCGGCATTCGCCGCCAGGCTCAAAATCGTGTCCTGCGCCTTGGCGTGCAGGATCAGGCGAGTCGAGTCCGCCTTGGGATCGCAGCCAACGATCAGGATCTTGTGACCCATCTCGGCCAGCGCCGCCAGCGTGTTTTGCGAGGTGGTCGACTTGCCGATGCCGCCCTTACCGTAGAACGCGATTTGTCTCAGTGAAGCCATGTTGCTCTCCATCAACCAATTTGCCAAAGATTGCGCGCTGGCTCGCGCGCGAGCTTGTTTCTCTCTCAGAAGCGAGGCACACGGGTTCAAGGGAAGGAGAGCAGCGCTCGTCTCGCGCGTCTGCGTGCACTCAGCCCTCACTCAGTGTTGCTGCATCCTGATAGCAACCGCCGTGCCAACCCTGTCCGCGCCCTTTAAGCTTCTGATTACACTTTGAAAAATTCGCGAGCCGGTGGATGAAACCAGGTGTTTTGAACGTGACAGGATTCGTGCCGCTGTCAGAAGCCGGACAAGGATCGCCAGCATCAAACGGGAAAACGCCGGCTTGGCGGGCCATTTCAATGCATTCATGCACGGAACGGAAATCTCTAATGCTCTTGCAAGCCGGTTTGTCGGAGCGGATTTTCAGGAGAGCAACATTGCAGATCGGTGTCGGACAGCCGAAAGAAGTCGACCAGCGACGGGTGATCGTGGTCGACGATGACGAGATCACCCGCGCGGCCTTGCAATTCGTGCTGCATGAGGAGATCGAGACGCACCGAGCTTGCAACGCCGGAAGAGGCCTTTGCCATGGGCGTCGATTGGCTAAAACGGCATCTGGTGTTGCTCGACGCCTTTTTTAAGCAAGAGGGGCGGCGCTGATCGGCGAACTGGCGCCCCATTTCCCGACGATCGGATCCTGATCATCTCCGACAGATCCGACCAGATACGGACCTTCGTCGAACACCACAATCACGTCCGCTTTCATGAGAGCATCGATAACCTCACTCCTGCCGATGGTTACTTCGGCAGGGCTGAGGCCGATCCTCGCCAAGCGAAAACGTGTCAAGCGCAACAGCATCATAAAGCGCCGTTCAGTATCGCTCCGGCGGAGGCCGCCTTGTGCGGTTTGGCGGTTCGTCTGAGGATTTGACCTTAAGTCTAGCCTTAAGGTCATGTGGCGAATGCAGGTGAAGGTCTTGGGCGCTGAACGTCGGCGCCGA
>NZ_JBWBWM010000094.1:0-9642 GCF_056174665.1 Bradyrhizobium sp. WYCCWR15520 | reverse complement strand
CCGCGGCGCTCCCTCAAGACGGTCGGCGACCGCTTCGATCATATGGAAGGTTCTAGTTCCAGAACTAGGCGCAGACATAGAAGCTCACATCGGCTCACAAACTCAGCAGCCGATAGCCGATCGCTTACCCACTCCGCCAGACGGGGTTTCCTTGCCGCTTACTCCATAAACGTCACGGCAGACTTTACGCGTCCTCTCGAGTGCTTCTTGAACAATGCCTCGGCGCCTGCCTTTATATACTTGGTTCGTTCGGCATCGGAGTAGCTCTTGGACTTTGCATGGAAAACGTACGTGTTCGTGGCAATGGCCAGTTCAAAGCCAGCATCCGCCGCACGAAAACAAAAATCGTTCTCCTCTCCATATCCAAATGGAAACGCACTCTCACGCCAATCGCCTCCAGCACTGCTCGTCGAATACACAGACAAAAACCGTGGACTAGGGGCGTCAGCGGATAGATCCCATTCCAGCTCGCTTCAAGATGCTGATCCAAATCGTGAACAGTCATGCCTTCGGGTAAAGGATTGATGGCCGTTTGTCCGACAGCTCCCTTAACGCTAGGCACGGACTGATAACTTGCAGCATTTGAGAGTGGACCAACTATTCCGCGAGCATCCGAGCTGAAAAGAGCACTGCGCAACTTCCTAATGCCTCTAGGAGGAACGATCGTATCACTGTTGAGCAGAACGACCGCATCCGCTTTCGATTGACGCAGTCCTGCATTCACCGCCTTCGTGTAACCGCCGCGCGCAGCAAGTGGTATGATCGTGTGCTCTAGCCAAGAGTACTGAAAGCGCTCGATCGTGAGCCTCATGCAGAGACCACGCGCTGAGGGCTGATCTGGTCGGCTAGGAAGATCTCGCGGAATGGTTTGTCGCGAGGTCACAATGTCAAAGGATAGTCGTAAGGATAGCGATAAGGATAGGCATACGCCTATCCTCGAACACGGCGCCGACACGCTGCAGCATCCGCTTTGCGGGCCTCGGCCGCGGCCGATATCCAGCGAAACGCGGAGCTAATATCCTTCGCGACACTGGTCCCGTGCGGGAATCAGGTGATGCACATTCGACGCGGTATCGCCCAATCGCGCGGCGGAGGATTGACGCCAGGTCTCCGGCCTATTCGGCCCGAGGCTGGCGTTGACTCCGTACAGATATATCAGACCGAGTTGATACTGCGCCTCGGCGTGACCTCGCTGCGCCGCGCGTTCGCACCACACCACGGCATCCGGAATGCTGCCCACTACCCCCTGGTTCTTCGCGTAGAGCATGCCGATCCGATAGTCCGCTTCCGCGTCGCCGTTTTGCGAGGCGCGCTTCCAGAGCTTAAGCGCTTCCAGATAGTGACCGCGCTCGAACGCTGCCTCCGCCGGACCAAGCCGCCTTTCTTCAGATCCATGAGACGCGGGCCGAAGCGATTGGAGGAGCGATTGGGTCAATGCCGTCATGGCTCACGCATGGCCTCCCGGATGCCTTTCAGCATTCCGCCAAGCAGATACATTCCGACCGCCCGCGTGCCGACATGGACATCTCCCGCAAGCGTCATGCCCGGAATCAGGCGGAAGTTTTTCGGCACATCCTTGAAGTTGGTCGACTCCACCGAGCACCGCGCCTTGTAGTAGGCTTCGATAGGCTTTCCATCGTCGTCGGTGGTGAAGGCGCCCTCGCTGATCCAGCGCACTTTGCCATCGGCTGTACCATGCTCCGCGGCATTGAACGCATCGATCCGCATCGTGCAGGGGTCTCCGGGCCGGATGAAACCGACATCGCGCGAGGCGATGCGAATTTCAGCCTCGAGCTTGGTGTCGGTCGGCATCAGGGTGATGAAGGGATCGCCGGGCTTCAGCACCGACCCGACCGAGAGCCTTGCCATCGTCAACACGACCGAGCCTTCGGCGGCGGTCAATCGGACCAGATCCTGGTGCCTGAGCGCCTTCTCATAAGAGGCTCTGGCCTCGTCGAGCTTGTTGCGGGTCGTCACGAGGTCCTGACTCAGTTGCGCAAACCATTGCTGCTTGAAGGCGTCACGGTCCGCGATTGACGCGGCGAGCGTATTCTGGGCTTCGATTAGGCTGCTATGGGTGTTCTCCAGGGTCCGCAGCAATTCAAGCCTTGTGTCCTGGGAGATAAACATATTGAGCTGCGAGCCCGTGCCGTGCTCGGCCAGCGTCGTGCGCATGGTCTCGATCTTCTGCAAGATCTCGTCACGCTGCCGATATCTCGCATCGTCCCCGCGAAGCTTCTCCATTGTCGCCTGGGTCTGCTTGATCTTCGAATCGAAACTATTGATCTGCGCGGTATATTGCGCCGTCCGCTGATCATAGAGCGCCCGCTGCAAGGCCGCGTATTTCTGGTAGTCCGGATCTGGCTTGCTCGCAAAGACCAGCGGATGCTGGTTCAGCTCGGCTTCATCGCGCGCCACCTGAGTCTCGAGGCTAGCGATCTGCAATTTTGCCTGGGTCAGGTCCGCCGACGTAAAGGTCGCGTCCAGGGTCGCAATAAGCTGTCCCGGTTGCACCTGCTCGCCTTCCCGCACGTCAATCGTCTTAATGATCGATGGATCCAGCGCCTGAAGGACGCTGATCTGTCCCACCGGCACGATTCGGCCCCCAGCGCTGGTGATGACGCGATCTATCCGCGTCAGAGCGAGAATGGCAACGATCGTGACCAGGAAGGCCGAGAGCACAAACAGCGTTGCCCGCGCGACCAGAGGCTCAGCCTCCTCTCGGATCGCATCCGTTTCCGATTGAAATTGGCGAACAGTCGCAAGCGCACCATCAGGAGACAAGCGTCGGACTCCCGAATCTTGACTGATCGTTGCGGGTCGCCGGCACCAAATGCGTGTTCTGCTGATACCACAGCGAGCTGTAGATATCGTTGCGCGCCAGGAGCTCCTCATGCCGCCCGATATCGTCGACCACACCACGATTAACCACGAGAATTGCATCCGCCTTTGTCAGGGAGGACAGGCGATGCGAGATAATGATCAGCGTCCGGCCATGCGCGATGCGCGTTATGTTGGCGTTCACGATCGCTTCGCTGTCGGCGTCGAGCGCGCTTGTCGCCTCATCGAGGATCAGGATCGGCGGGTTGACGATCAACGCACGCGCGATCGCAAGCCGCTGCCGCTGCCCTCCCGAGAGGTTCGGCGAACCTTCATAGATATGCGTCTCGTAGCCACGCGGCAGCTTGTCGATGAATTCTTCCGCACCCGCCAGCCTCGCCGCCCTGACCACATCATCGAACGACGCGTCCGGCTTGGCCGCGGTGATGTTTTCGCGGATGGTCCCACTGAACAGAAAATTCTCCTGGAGCACCACGCCCACGTTACGACGGAGATGGTCGATGTCGTACTCGCGAACGTCGATGCCATCAATCTTGATCAATCCCTCATAGTCGGAATGCAGCCGCTGCAACAGCCGCGTAATCGTGGTCTTGCCGGATCCGCTCTTGCCCATCACGCCCAAAGTAGTCCCCAGCGGGATTTCGAAGGAGATGTTGTTCAGCGTCGTCGATAGCGCTCCCTTGTATTTGAAGGTGACGCCGGAGAACTCCACCTTGCCCTCGAGCGGCGAACGCACGCCATGGCCGGAACGTCCCTCTTCGGCCGGCCGGTTGACCAGATTGCCGACGATTGCAACCGCACTTCGCGCCTCGTCGTATTGATTGATGAGCTGCGCCATCTGCATCAGCGGACCCGAGACGCGCTGCGACAACAGCAGAAATGAGAACAGCGCCCCGATATAGACCGGATCGTTGCTTTCAAGCGCGAGATAGACGCCGAGCGCATAGGAGCCGCTGACGGCCAGCCGCTCCAGCGGACGCACGACCGACTGGATGGCGTTTCCAGTCATGCCTTCGACGAGCCGGGCTCTGGCAACCCGTGCGACCAGAACATCCCACATGTGGCGCTGCCGCGTATCTAGCGCGAGCGACTTGATCGTCCGGATGCCATTCAAGGTTTGAACCAAAAATGCGCCCTGCGCGCCCTCCGCGGCCAGCACGGCTGTCGACGCCTTGCGGTAATTCGGCAACATCAGGACGAGCCAGGCGACGATCAAGCCCGACAAGGCGAGAACCACGAAGGTCATGACGGGGCTGAAAAAGAACATGACGGGCAGGAAGAACATCAGCGTCGTAGAGTCGAGAATAGTGCCGAACAATTGCCCCATCAGGAACGATCGGATGCGAAACACTTCGCGAATGTCGCGCGCGACGAGGCCGACCGCCGTCTGCTCGAAGTAGTCGATGGGAAGATTGAGGACCTTTTCGAAGACGTAGGTCGACAATTTGACGTCCAGCCTGGTCGTCAAGCGATGGACAAGGAACTGTCTCAAGAACGAGAACGCCGCCTCGAAGGCTATGACCACCAGCATCGCGACGCAGAGCACATAGAACGTGTTGTACGCCTTGTAGAAGATCACCTTGTCCGACAACAAGCGCCAGAACATGATCGGCGCCAGGCCAAGAAGCCCAAGGATCGCGGCGGCAATCGCGACGTCGCGGACCATGCGGCGTTCGCGGAACAACAGCGCGGCTACGAGGCCGAAACTGAACGGCTGCGCTTCGTCCGATATCTCGTAATTGCGCTTGATTAGGACGAGATCGCCGGACCAGATATCTTCGAATCGTGGTTGGTCGATCACGAGCAGCGCGTCTTCCGCGGCATTCGGATCCCTCAGCACGATGCGCGTATTGTGAGCGTCTCCCTCGACACGCAGGAGCACCATGTGGCTCCCATTCCGAAGCCGAACGATGACCGGAAGCGCCTTCTTCAGATGAGACAGTCCGCCCCAATCGAGCTTGACGCACTTCGCGCGCATGCCCGCTTTCTCCGCACAGCGGACAAGCTGATGCAGTGTGACGTTCTCGTCCGGCAGAAGGTTGTCTTGGATGAGCTGTGAGGACGTGAGGTGCAGCCCGTGCTGTCGTGCGACGATAATCAGGCACCCCAGTGCCGATGCGGGTGCCGCATCGGCCAGGTTCCGGTCATCGGCACCGTGGACGGTCATGGGGGTCAAGCGATCTGCCAATTATGTTAAGACGCTCACGTTCAACTACGAGTATAACATTGAGCGGCAAAGAAAGCCAGCCGCACTTATCGTTCAAATTGTGAGGAATGGCTGGCCGCACTCACAGATACCTCAGGCCTGGGCTTCCTGAAAATTGAAGCCGGATTCTAACAAAGACCTCTGGATGGCCTCGCCGTCGGCCTCGGGCATCAGCGCGAGCGCACAGACCTCGAAATTTTGGCTGCTGACGGAAACGGTCGGAAACCCGGCCATCAGCAGGAGATTACCGAGTCGCTCGGCCGTAAATCCGGTGCGGTGGGCCATGTGGACGCGCCCCTCCTCGATCGCGCGCGAATGGCCGTAGAGCATGTCGAGCGGCCTGATGGGCCCCGCCGGCGAATGATAGGCTATTGCGCCGATGCCATGCTGGACTATGAATTGAGCGACCGATTGCAGATCCGGGCTCATGATTAAGGCGAAACCATCAGGCTTAAGGATCTGGTGGAATTGCCGCAATGTGGGATAGACCTCGTGCGCATAGAGGTGCTCGAGCACATGCGATGACCAAACCGCGTTGAAGGACTGAGGCTTGAACGCGCCACTCAACTCAAGGATCGAGCCGATCACATCTGGTTTGACATCCGGGTCGATGTCGAGCCGGGCCTCTTCCCAACCCTGGTCGAGAATCATCCGGGCGATGCGCTGGGCCGTACCGGATCCTGAGCCCGCGTTGAGCAATCGCTTCATCGTGACAGACGACATCCGTTCCTGCACCGGGTGTGGTGAGAGGGCCAGATAATCACATTAACAAACCACAACATAGCCACCAGTGAAAAGACTTTGTCCATGAGATGCCAAAGCGCTGAGCTCAAAGGCAAAGCCCCGCCACGAGCGGGGCTTTCTCAGCGCAGCTTGCAGGCGCCGGTTCAGAGCTTCGGCAACTGCACGTCTCCATCGGTGAAGTGGAGATATTCGACGCCACTGACCACCACCGTCTGGTTGTCGCCGAAGTGCAGCGTGTAGGAGTTGGTTTTATCGTCGAAATCGATCTTCGTAACATCAAAGGAGGAGCGATCTGCGAAATCCACGATGTCCGAGCCTGTGCCGCCTATTATCGTATCATTTCCAGTGTGGGTCTGAAGATGGAACGTATCGTTGCCGCCTCCTCCCTGCAGCGTCGAGTTCAATCCTGACTCGCCGTAGACCCAGAAGACGTCATTGCCGCTGCCGCCCTCAAAGACATCGCCCTGTACGCCGATTAGCGTGTCGTTGCCGTAGCCACCGAGGAGCGTGCTGCGGCCTGCTGACGATAGGTCTTGCAGCACGTCGTTGCCGCTGCCACCTTCTAGCAACTGAGCGCCGGTGCCCGCCTCAAGATAGTCGTTACCGCTGCCGCCGGACAAAGTCTCGTTGCCGCTGCCACCATAGATGCTGTCGTTGCCGGCGCCGCCGAACAGCGAGCTGTTACCGTGCCCGCCGCGGATCGCGTCGTTGCCGCTGCCGCCATAGACCGTGTCGTTCCCGTAATCATACAGGTTCACGCTGTCGGAACCTTTTCCCATGGCGATGAACACGTCATTGTGGCCGCCGATCACGTTGAGCGTCTTGCCTCCAGCGTCATCGAGAATGATCGCCTTCAGGTTCGGCGTGGTCTCGACGGTGGTTGACTGCGCAACGTCGAGAACCTGAATGCCTGCTGGAACGGCCCCTCCGGAGAACGGTCCAGACTGAAACGCAGCCTTCGAAGTATCCCCAGGATGATCGCTATACACTCCGCTACGTTCTAACGAGTCGATCAGTGCCGACCTGACGCTCGCCTCAATGTGATTTCCGTTATGGTGGAGAAACTGGTCCAGCTCAGTTTTCGTCAGGTACGAGACGGCCATGGCAACCCTCTTTCAAGTTTCGCTAATGATGACGCGACGCGCCAACCGAACGTGCTTCAGGCTAGTGCTCCGACTTGTACTGGAGCGAACAGATTGCATTCGCCCCGCACACACACCGCTAACATTAGGGCGTTAACGAATGTGAATAAGCGTTATAGTGAATGTTAAGCTGGGCCCCAATTCCTGTCAAGGATCAAATCAGCGCGTTAGCAGGTTTGAGGCGCTGTCAAGTTGGCTTAATTGTCCCGCGGTCATTGCGAGATTCTGTGACCTACCACCTAAATTTCATCCAGCGGTTAGAGTCTCGGAGCTTTGTAGCGAGACCGAACTTTGGACCAGTGACCTGCCACTGCATTTTCATCCGGCGGCAGTTAGAGTCTCGGAGTGTTATGAAGTGCTCCCCAAAACTAGGCCAGCCCCAGCTGGAATTTTCCGCGGTTAGGCTCATGCTGGCGGGGGCGCCGATGAGCCATTCAATCGCGATATCGGCGCCTTGTTGCCGATCGCGCTGTGGGGTCGGATCTCGTTGTAGTCTCTACGCCAATCCTCCATCTTCGCACGGGCATCGTCAAGACTCATGAACCAGTGCGTGTTGAGACACTCGGTGCGGAATTTGCCATTGAACGATTCGATGAAGCCGTTGTCTGTCGGCTTGCCCGGCCTGGAGAAGTCCAGCGTGATGCCGCGCTGATAGGCCCACAGGTCAAGATCGCGCGACACGAACTCGCTGCCTTGATCGACACGGGTCGTCGCCGGGAATCCCACTTCATTGCAGACTCTTTCCAGCACCTCCACGACGTCGATGCCGCGGAACGTGTACCGTGGCTCCAGCGCCGGCGAGAAACGGGAGAGGATATCGACAATCGTGAGCACCCGAATCCTTCGCCCGGTTGCCAGCTGATCATGAACAAAGTCCATCGCCCAGGTCTCGTTCGATCGCGTCGCTGGCTTGCGGTCATCGCGCAGCTTGGCCTTGACGCGGCGCTTGGGTGTCTTGTTGCGCAATTGTAAGCCCAGTTCCTTGTAAAGCCGGTGGATGCGTTTGACGTTGACCGACCAGCCATCCCGCCGCAACAATACGTGGACGCGCCGGTAACCGTAGCGCACCCGGGTCTCGCAGATGCTTCTGATGCGATGCTTGAGGTCGGCCTGGTCGCCCGACTTATAGACGTAAAGTGCACGATCAATCCGGAGGGTGGAGCAGGCACGCCTGATCGAGACCTTCCAGTCGCGGCGCAACTTGTCGACAAGTTCGCGCTTGCGGCCAGGCTTCAGAGCTTTTTTGAAAGAACATCCTGCAGCATGGCCTTGTCCAAAGACAGGTCGGCGACGATCCGCTTCAACTTCGCGTTCTCTTCTTCGAGCTGACGTAGCCGCTTCATCTTTCCTCATTCGGGATCTTTGCCAACGTTCTATCGTGAGCGGACATCCGACAATCCATCGCCGTCCCTAGAGCGGCGACACACACGCCACGCCGTCCCCGAATGGGAGCGCATCCCCGGCATGACCAAACGCCTGCCAGCCTAGTTCCATCGGTTTTGCATAAGGCGCCTCATTGCGCCATGAGACGCCATCTCCCAGGTGATCGATATTCCTCGTTTGTTTTATCGGCCCGGTGTTTGGGCGTCTCGCCTGTGGACGCCAATGATCACCCCCGCACGGCATCAAACGAGATGCCAAGGTCAACTATAAGCCCTATACAGTGCCTGAACTAACCACTCAGCTCAGCCGCGCTCGCGCCGTCTGCGCAACCCTGACCAGCCCCGACGGCACGAGCGCTATCATCGTGCCATTGGAGGTTCCAAATGGGAGCTTGACAACAAACCGCGATCTAAAGGCCGATTGACATTCACGCAGCCGTCACGGACTCGGCCTATGGCTGCAGCGCCGTCAAAACGATCGAGGATTGATGATGAGCCATTTGTCAGACATGCTGCGAACACTGCGGTGGGATGACTACCGTTACTATCACCAGAGCAGAATTAATCAGACGCTGCATTTGATCAGCGCCTTCATCTTCCTCGGTTGCTATGCGCTCTTGTTCAAGGACCCTGCAATGGCCGGGCTTGTCGGCTGGCTTGCGATGCTGACGCGGCAGACCGGACATTTTTGCTTCGAGCCGAACGGCTACGATGACGTGAACAAAGTCAGCAACGAGTACAAGGAGGCGGTCAAGATCGGCTACAACCAGATGCGGAAGATTGTGCTCTTGATTATCTGGGGCCTGACGCCGCTCGCACTGTACGTCTTTCCGCTGTTTGGCATGTTCGATCCGCCTGCCGGGTGGCTTGACTTCATCCGGCACGTCGGCACGGTATGGCTCGTCATCGGCATCGGCGGCGCCCTCCTTCGGATGATCCAGCTTTTCGTCACCCGTGACGGTCAGACCGGACTGGTATGGGTCTTCAAAGTCCTGACGGATCCCCTCCACAACATCGCGCTGTACTACAAATCGCCGCTCGCGCTCTTGCGCGGCGAGCTGATCGACACGTCGATCGCGGACGCCGGCTGGGGACGTGACGAGGCCGAAAAGGCTCCGCGTCTCACCTGAGCGACGCACGTTGAGCAGGTGCTCACCGGGTACCCGCTTGACTAGGGGCGGCGGCCGCTGAGTGACGCGGTCGAGGTCAGAGGCCAGGAGTGCCTGGTCGAGCGTGGCCATGACGTCGGAGGCGGCCATCGTGGGACCAAGCCGCCAAGCGACGATGTAGCGCGAGAGGTCGTCGAGCCCGGTCGAGAGATAGTACC
>NZ_JBWBWM010000093.1:0-9772 GCF_056174665.1 Bradyrhizobium sp. WYCCWR15520 | reverse complement strand
CGCAGCGGGCTACAACTTCCGGCGTCTCATCCGCTGGCTCGAGCTCTTGTTGCGCCAGTTCCTCGCCCAGCTCACGGTCCGACTTCAATTCGTCCCGAGTTGAAATCCGGCGTTCTTCACGGCCGACCAGCAAGGCTAGAGCCGCGTAAGCAGGTGAATACTCTGCCGCTTGCCGCAGGCTAAATTCTGTTTCCATCCACTCGCACCTTGTCGCGCCGTTGCGGACCTGAGAAGTTCGCTGGACGATGCCCAGAACTCTGGCTAGAGCACCCCACCTTGCCGAGATCAACAAGGCCAGCTTGATTGATGGCCGGTTTAGAAGCGCGTTGCACTCCAGCGTGCGTCGTCATCGTCTTCCATTTGCTGTTTTTGGGCTTGTGCAAATGCAACCCATTGCTCATAGCAGGCGTATAGTGCGGCCAGAACCGCAACGGCAACCGGTAGTCGGCGGCTATCCCGCCGGTTGGGTACGGGAAATCCCCCGGCGGACAGTCCTTTTTAATGCTTAGGAGTTGCTGGCCGTGGCGGAGGGATCGAACTTCCGAATAGCGCAAGTGCCTCAGACGTCCACTTCCGCAGTTACAAACGCCTCAAATCTCGCCGGCGCTGACATGGAAGTTCAAACGATTATCGATGCAAGCTTTCGGGCTTGAACGGCCCAAAAGCTTGCAGCTTTGATTCCCGGTCGTTCGCCTGGCTCTAGCCACGGGATCGGGTGCTCTCGTCATCGTGGTCTCAGCTTCCGAAGCTTAGAGCGAGGTGTTTCAGTCAAACTTGTAAGAGGCTTGGAAGAACGTGCCCCATCGTTCCATGCTGTACTTCGCAAGTGTAGGGTGCTGATAAAAGCCACCCAAAGCGCTGCAGCTGCTGCAGGTGAAGGTGACATTGCTGTGGTCTTTGGTCCATATGGCCCAATACCGGGCTCCAACGCCAACGCTGAAATTCCTGGTGAGAAAGTAGGATAGAGTTCCTTCCACCTGAACGCCGGCTCCGCCGTCCCCGCGCTGATCGTAGAAAACTGTCTCGCGACGGAGGAGATGGTTATCGCGACCACTGAAGTCGGTCCACGGAAGGTAGGCAACCTCGGCACTCACGCGCCAGCGCTCAAGAAGCATAGCCTCCGCGCTAAGACCGATGCGCGGTGCATTCCAATTGGCGTCTTGACTGCCAATGAGCTGTTGCTGGTACGGCATCCCGCATATCCAGTACGGCGAGGACGAGGCGGTCTGCTTGCATCCCATCGAATCGGACTTCTGGCCGTAATAGGTCCATCCGACAAATCCACCCAGTTTATAGCTGCTGCCGCGCAGAAAATTGTAACCAATATCGGCCGTGTAGTACATGAATTTTCCATTCGCCTGGCTCGATAACGTGTTGCTGTAGGCAATGTCGCTGGTGGCGCTTGAATCTTCGTCGTTCATCTTTCCTTTGTTGAAGCGTCCGATGCCAATGTTGCCTTTCAGGAATACCCCCCAGAGACTATCGAGACGCCCGAAAAATTCGCCGGAAATGCCGTCCAGGCCGTGATAGGTGAGCCTTGAACTAGGAATGCCGTCATCTCCAGGCATCGAGGGCGCAAGGATGTAGTCCCACTGGAACGTTCCCCGGCTGAGCCAGACCCGTGAGCCGCCTTCGAGCGACCAATCGCCCGTGTATGCAATCGGCTTCGCTTTGGCGGTCCCGTTTTCCGAATACGGCGACGCATCGGACCACTCCAGTGCCCTCGGGGCGGCGCCAAAATGGTAGTTCAGGCCGATCTTTCCGATGTGATAGCTGCTGGATAAGCTGCTGGTGTTGCCGGGAATGACTGCAAGGGGCGGAAACTGCATGGTCGGTGGGGTCTCTAGATGCGGCCCGCCAAAGCCCATATAGTCGTATTCAAATTTGACCGACCAAGCAGGCGTGAGCGCTTGTTCAAGGCCGACTCCGACGGTCCCACCGAAACGACCGTAACCGAATCGCGTCGTGTGCTGCGGGAACCCAGCAAAATCCCTGTCCCGGAATTCGTTGTTGTTGGCGATATCGCCACGATTGTTTTGCCAGGCTACGCCTGCCTTGACGTAGGCCAGCGTGTGGCCCTGAAGCCCAAAGGTGTACCCGATGCGAGCGGTCCCTGTGACAAAGACGTTTGGACTTGCCTTGCAGGTGGCGATCACAACAGTGGCTGAGAAGGCAAGACAGCTGTTTGTGCCATCGGAGACAGCATGGCTCGCGTCTAGTTCGGCACCGAGAACCCACCCATTCGTTTGCCAATTGTAGCCGATTTGTCCTCCGGCGAGGAACACAGGGGTATTGACGACGTCGCCATAAATTGAGAGGCCGTAGGGGTCACTGAATGATGTCCGGCCGTAGCCCCCGCCGACGTGCCCGCCGATATATCCTCCGGTCCAGCTCCAGAGTGCCGGTGGGACACTTACTACCGGCCTAAGATCGGCCGAGTTGACGACACCGCTTGCAACGAGCGCAGCTGTTGCGGCACCCCAAAAAAGAAACTTCGATTGCATGTCACCTCACGAACACGTAACTCGAGCGCCATCTTGCAAGAAGGCCAAATGGCCGACGTTGCTGACGCCCCTTCCATGCTGCTTGTGTGTGCAGGATTTAGACCAGGGTGCGCGATGCGCATTCCCTGCGGTTTTTCGATCGCGATGTTGTCTTCGCAACAAGACCGGTGGATTGAAACAAGCCGCTCGTCTGAGGTCGAACACGAGGGGCATGCTGCACCCCTAGCATTTCTGGCGATTGAATAGTTGAACGCTCCTGTGAAGAGTTCGCCTCTTGCTCCAGCCTCCCCCTAAGTGCCTAATGAACAACTGTATGAGTTGTTAGCTGTAGCGCCGGTGGCTTCGGGGGAGTGGTTCAATGCGCCGAAATCCGATGCTTGCTGATAGTTTGATGCCCTCGCAAATCACGATGATCCAGCTTCTTGTACGGCCGGCCCGGAATGTCGCGCCAATCGGGGTGTGTATTCCGAGTTGGCCCCTTCCGATGGGTTTCAGCACATCTTGGTACCAAAAACTGGTTGAACGGCGAGACCCGCTTCTTAGGCAGGTAACAACGCTCTTCTCACCGAATTGATCAAAATATTGTACTTGGCACGCAGATACTCGGCCTGCAAACGCGCAGCCTCCTGGCTCGAGGTATAACCAGACCGGCCGGCGCAATCAAAAGCAAAGCAGGCTCATCGAGCATCATGATCGGCAAGACGCGTCACCTGAGTTGCAAACACGTCCAAGGCAGTCTGTTGGTCCTTGACATGATGGCGTACGGCTAAAGCACGAATCGCTAGCGACGGCATTCTGAGTAGCCTGCGTCACCGGGTGGAGCTTCTGGGTATCGCGCGGATCGGGCGCACGACCAATTGTTCGCGCTTCGCGGGCACTCTCATTGGCGGTGCGGCTTCTCAGCCGAGCGCTACATCGTGGTTGAAGTTTGGCGCCGCAGTTCTCTTCCAAGGTAAGAAGTTCCATCAAAGATTGATTTGGAGCTACACCGAATACAGCTCAAGTGCTTTCCGTTCGTGCAACGGGATCGCAACCGCCACTCTTCTTTGTTCCGACAGGTCTCGGAGATTGTTCTTATGTCCTCAGCTTAGCAAAAGAAATGGACATAGACTGTCCTATCTGTGCGCTGCCCTGGCCGTACTTCAATGAAGGTGGTCCACTAACTCTTGAAGCGATAGCCGCGCAAGTCATCTTGGCTCTCAGAGAGATTCAGCCGAAGAGCCCATATCGTTCGCGGGATATTCCTCAGGGGCAATGGTCGGCTTACGCAATTGCCAAGCGAGAAAAAAGTCTCGATGAAACCACATCGTTCGTGGCTTTCACGGTATCACTCCGCGCAGGTGCGAAGAGTTAAGTTCAACTTGGCCGACCGCTCCGTCCGTCTCGCTCTGCAGTCGTGAGCGGCTTGGCAACATTTCTCAGGATAGCAGCGCGGCAGTTGGCTAGCATCTCCTTCGTGTACTTCTCGCCGAAGTAATCCAGAACGAAGGTCCCGCCGTAGCCTGACTCATCAGCGACACTGCTGGTGAGGCCGTCGAGGATTGTGCCGACTTCGCCGATGCGATCGGAGTATCGGGCGCGGATAACGTTAACTGCGTTCATCGAGTGAATTGCCTCGTCGGCAGTCACTTCCCTTAGCCAACGAACGAATCTATCGCTCCCAAGTCCTGCATAGAAACCCTTATCCGCAGCATAGGCGTGGCAGGTGCACATTTCATCAAAAGCTATCATAACCATCACAGAGAATTCGTCTTTCAGGTATTCATTGATTGCACTAAAATTGTGTGATCGAGCGTCCAATCTCTCCCAAAGATCTTCTTCGGATCCATCAGCGACGAGCTTCATGATCTGTATAAAGCCCTCGGCGTGACGCTCCTCGTCCGTGGCCCAGGCATCAAAGAATGCCGCAGCCTCCTCGGTAGCGATCAAGTTGCGGACGGACAACTCCTTTTTCAGATGCCTTGCGTCATATTCAGTATACAGTTCTGGCCACAACTTTCTCCAACGTGCGCGCAGAACTGATGGCTCGGCGGTGAACATCACCGGCGTCAGAGCATTGAACAATTCTTTGGGATTCCAATTCCGTCGAACCGGCGTGATCATCCGACTCCTCCGAATCACGAACGCTACGAGCGGTCTGGCAGACGCATTTTTTTCTTCCCGAACGCTCGCAAAGCATATTAGCTACACACAGATGCTGTCGCCTGCTCGTTTTGGTGGGATGCAATTCCAGGCCGCACGCCTTCAGACTAGCCAGAAGCGTCACCTTAACGGGCTCAACAGAAGCCCGGCGCGGCTGTCATTGATCTCAACCAACTATCACCAATACGAATCCGAGTGTACCGTTGAGGACGGCGTCGCATGGCTTTTTTCACAAACCGCTCACGTCAACTGCTCGGCGGGCGCTCCGGCAAGTATCTTCGATTAGATCAATGCAACGGCACTTCGCGGCGGTGTTGACTCTCAACATGCGGCCTCATTTAGGCGCCAGCCCAGCGCGCCGCGCAGCATCGAAGTGCGGTCCCCCCTGAGCAGCCAGCCGTCTTGGAAATGCCAACCAATCATAAAAACCTTTGTGTCGAGGCACTGAGCGACCCATGAACAACTTGGCGTCTAACTCTGGAATAGACCACGCGTGCCTAGGCGGCACGGCAGAGTGCGCGAGGCTGTTCATGACAAACTGTCTCCGCTAACCGCGATCCGCAAGCTGGCCGCGCAAGGCGGACCGCTGATATCAGTACTAACGGGGGAGTGGTGGTTTACAAACCTTCGTATAGCTTTCCAAACCGTTTCAATATCGAAGGCTTACTTACGTAGAATTGAGCCATCAATCGCAATCGTTTTAGTCTCGTCGAGAATCGAACCCGAGCGTCCTGAATGGCTCTCGGCGCATGAAAGCAAGACGAGGTCACCGACGATTATGAAGTTCTATCGCAGGACGGCACGCGGTCCGTCGATTTGCATCGAGTGTCGTCGATCCCTGGGATCACGCTACCAGCGAGATATCTCCACCAATGAGCCTTATTGCGACTATGATTGCTATCTTCGCTACCGGACAAAGAGTCTGTTTGCGCCATCGCTCGCTGTCGCGCGGGCCATGGACTCGAGCTTGGGTAGTTGGCGCACCTCGAAAACCTCAGTTCGCTTGCTGAGCTCGCTGCCGCTTCCTATTGGTATTTGATAGTGCTCGCCAAAGCGGCGCGGGGCGAACCGATGTTGGTTGAAACTTCTAAGACCTAGCACGCGTGTGCATGCGGCGAGGCTAATTGCTCCGACAGCGAATTCCAGAGTTGAACCGCTAACGGTGTCGCCATCCGCAACGACTGTTGAATACCTTCAGACCAGTTGAATTTGGTTAAGAAGTTCTGCGGTTTTGAAGATGATTTCCTTGGGGCTGGAGGACATTGATCGGCATGTGCGGGATTGTCGGCATTTTGGGGCGCGGCCCAGTGGCGGGGCAGCTTGTCGAGTCACTCAAACGACTGGAATATCGTGGCTACGACTCCGCAGGCGTCGCGACGCTTGAAGGGGACCATCTCGAGCGACGGCGTGCCGAAGGCAAGCTGAAAAATCTCAAGGCGCGGCTGCACGGCGATCTGCTATCTGGTCATACAGGTATCGGTCATACGCGCTGGGCTACCCATGGCAAGCCGACTGAGCGCAATGCCCATCCGCATATGACGGACAATGTCGCCGTCGTCCATAACGGGATCATCGAGAATTTCCGCGAGCTGCGCGCTGAGCTAGAGCAGAATGGCGCTATCTTCGCCTCGGAGACCGATACCGAGGTGGTGGCGCATCTCGTCGAATCCTATCTAAAGCATGGCTACTCACCGCAGGGCGCAGTGAAAGCGTTGCTGCCGCGGCTGCGCGGCGCGTTCGCGCTGGCATTTCTTTTCAAAGGTCATAACGATCTCATGATCGGCGCGCGCAGAGGTTCGCCGCTCGCGATCGGGCATGGCGACGGCGAAATGTATTTAGGATCGGATGCGATCGCGCTCGCGCCGTTTACCGATACAATCACCTATCTTGAAGACGGCGACTGGGTCGTGCTTACCCGTACGATCTGCGTCATCTATGATTCGAAAGGCGCCGTAGCCCACCGGGAAATGCTGAAGCCCGGCGCGTCATCGCTCCTGGTAGACAAAGCGAACTATCGCCACTTCATGGCCAAGGAAATTCACGAACAGCCGGAAGTGGTCGGGCAGACGCTGGCGCGTTATGTTGATGTGGCCGCCAAGCGCATCGCGCTGCCGTTCGAATTGCCATTCGACTTCAATGACATTAGGCGCATCTCGATTACGGCTTGCGGTACCGCAAGCTATGCCGGGCACGTTGCCAAGTATTGGTTCGAGCGGCTGGCGCGTATGCCGGTCGAGATCGATGTCGCCTCTGAACTCCGCTACCGAGACGCGCCTTTGCGCAAGGGGGATCTCGCGATCGTCATCTCGCAGTCCGGCGAGACCGCCGACACGCTGGCCGCGTTGCGCTACGCCAAGGCGCAGGGTCTGCACACGATTTCCGTGGTCAACGTACCGACGTCTACGATTGCGCGCGAGAGTGAAACCGTGCTGCCGACACTTGCGGGCCCGGAAATCGGCGTCGCCTCGACCAAAGCGTTCACTTGTCAGCTGATGGTAATGGCCGCCCTTGCTATCGCCGCAGGCAAAGGGCGCGGAGAATTGTCCGATATCGATGAATTGAAGATCGTGGGTGAGCTAAGCGAAGTTCCGCGGCTGATCACTGCGGCGTTCGCGATCGAACCGCAGATCGAGGAGCTCGCGCGCGATATCGCCAAATCGCGCGCTGTGCTCTATCTCGGCCGCGGCACGTCGTTCCCCTTGGCGCTAGAGGGCGCGCTCAAGCTGAAGGAAGTCTCCTATATCCACGCCGAAGGCTATGCCGCCGGCGAGCTCAAGCACGGCCCGATTGCGCTGATTGACGAGAGCATGCCGGTGGTGGTGATCGCTCCTTACGACCGGGTTTTCGAAAAGACCGTCTCAAACATGCAGGAAGTCGCCGCTCGTGGTGGCAACATCATCCTGATGACGGATGCGACAGGGGCTTCGGAAGCGACGATAGATTCGCTCGTGACCATTGTGCTGCCAGACATGGCTGCAACCTTTACACCCATGGTCTATGCCATTGCGGTGCAGCTCTTGGCCTACCATACCGCTGTCGTAATGGGAGCGGACGTCGATCAGCCACGCAATCTCGCGAAATCGGTGACCGTAGAATAGGCGGGCAGGGCCAAAGTCGCGGTGGTCGTGGGCCTCCAGCCAATAGGCCTTCGTGTTTGGTATGTCCGTTCTGTGGAAGCCAAAACCGAGCAGATCCTCAATTTCTCTCCTATCCATGTTGATGCCGATCGTCGTTGCTGCATGCCTCCGTACCGCCTTCGGACATAAATGGTTCGCATCTCAAAACGCGATAATGACTTCAAACGTATAACTGGAGTTCAGCTCCCGAACCGGCCTTCTCAAGGTCGATCTATAGGAACTTTGTCTGGCGTGCATAAGTAACTAAAGGTCCGCTTGAATTAGCCGGCTAAGACCACCGGCGGGCGCTGCTGATCCGGCTGGCCCGCGCGCAGAATTCGGCGAGATAGCCGTCCAGGCCCCACCGCAAGTGCGGCTTCTTGAGCTCTTACTTATGTTCGTCGTTATGTTCGGTTGTTGGGCCCGACCACTCCATCGCTGGCTGTTTCCCATCGGCGGCGGCCATGTTCGATATCTGCGATGAGCATGATCGGTATCGAAGTGTGCAAATCCTTTTACAAGTGCCGCGATCCACGCTGGAAGGTGCGGCATCCATCGTTCTTATCTCTGCGAAGAAACAAGGGAATTTTCCGAACTATCTAAGGTGGAAGGCATTTGCTCATAAACTACCGCTTCGCCGCGATTCACACAGACACATTCTGCCGATGGCGCGATTTGAGCGACTCACGCTAAAGCGTGATGAAATTAGCTTCGATAGCCTGAGTTTTTGAGATAGTTCGCGCATTCTTCGGGTGTGAAGGTGTGAAGGACCTCGCCGATGGCGGCGCAGACTGCATCGACGGTTCGTGTGGCAGCCTTTCGGAGCAAATGTTTGAGCTTGGCAAAGACTTGTTCGATCGGGTTCAGGTCGGGTGAGTATTTTGGCAAGAAGAACAGCTTGGCTCCTGCGGAGCGGATGAGCTGGCGCACGGCTTCTGTGGCTGCCGAGGTTGTCCATGATGACGATATCGCCGGGACGAAGCGTCGGCAGAAGAACCTTAGCCACATAGGTCCGAAAGCTCTCGCCGTCGATCGGTCCCTCGATGAACCACGGCGCATCGATCCGATCACGGCGCAATGCCGCCAGGAAGGTCATGGTCTTCCAGCGGCCGTGGGGAACCTTGGTAGGGAGTCTGTGTCCGCGCGGCGCCCATCCTCGCAGGGGCGCCATGTCTGTCCTGGTCCAGGTCTCGTCGATGAAGACCAGCCGCTCAGCTTCGACGCGGTCCTGATACTTTGTCCATTGGACGCGCCGCCGCGCCACGTCGGGACGATCGCGTTCGCCAGCCACCACGCTTTTTTTTGAAGCTGAGCTTGTCGGCATGCACGAAATCCCACACCGAGTGGTAGTCGACCTTCAGGCCGCGCCCGGCAAGTTCGGCAACGAGCCCGCGCAGGGTGAAGTCGTCGTTCTTGATCCGCTGCGACAGCCAAACCGAGTGTTCACCCGAAATCGTCTTCGGCTTGTGACCGCCCATCTGCCCCGGAGCAACGCTGCCGGTCTCATCGAGCCGCTGCATCCAGCCAATGGCCGTGCTGATCGCGACCCCAAACTGCTTGGCTGCCTGATTGCGGGACATACCGCCCTCAATCGCCGCCACCACGCGCTTCCGAAGGTCGAGAGAGTAAGGCTTGCCCATCCATGCCGGCCTCCTGCCCAGCCGGCATGGTGAATCAGAAACAAGCTGATTTGGGAATCCCAAATCGATTCAACCTAACCCCATCCCGCTTTAGGCTATTATCTTCCAACAATCCCAATGCGAGGGAGAAACGAAATGGTTGCTGCCGCACGCGAACTGCCCACGCCAGGCTACGCGCTTGAAGTGGATGGTCGATTGAAAGCCGAATTTGTCAGCAGAGACGGAGCAAAGTCAGGGGCAGAAGTGATCTTCCCCCGAAAAAATGGACAGGGTTAAGCTGCTTTTAGCTCCATCTCGATCGGGCTGATAAAGCCGATGGCGGAGTGACGACGAGTCCGATTGTAGAAGCCCTCGATATAGGCAAAGATAT
>NZ_JBWBWM010000092.1:0-10016 GCF_056174665.1 Bradyrhizobium sp. WYCCWR15520 | reverse complement strand
GCTCCGCGCGCAGCAGCGCCCGCGACGCCGCAGGGCGGCGGTGCGCCGCAGATCGCTCCGCGCGGTGGCGGTGGACCGGGCGGTGGCGGAGGCCCCGGTCAGGACAGGCGCCAATGAACGAAAAGCCCGGCCTTGAGCCGGGCTTTTTCTTTTGCTCGACGAACTGCTGGCGGCCTGACGGGCTGCGCGTTTCTCAACGTCGTGGGCGAGGTGAGAAAGGCTAACGCCACATGCCGCGCATGCGTTCACGAATATCGATCTGCACGTTTTGATTTGGCGTCGGGCGTGCTGCCGAAGTCGCCGCTGGCCATGTCTGGCGGTCGAACAGCTTAACCAGGTGGTCCGGTATGAAACGCGTCCGCGACGCATAGACGTGCCGGTCGCCGCGTGCCTGCTGACCGTGCACGAAGAAGCGCTGGGGCACGATCAGATGCAGATCGTCCTTGGCGCGCGTCATCGCGACGTACAGCAGGCGTCGTTCTTCTTCGAGTTCAGCCGTTGTGCCGGCGCCTAGATCAGACGGCATGCAGCCGTCGACAACGTTCAAGGCGTACACGGACTTCCATTCCTGCCCCTTTGCAGAGTGGATCGTGGACAGGATCAGATAGTCTTCGTCTCGCAGCGGCGGGCCGGAGCGATCGCTGGTCGCGTCAGGCGGATCGAGCGTGAGCTCGGTCAGAAAGCGCTCGCGGGAAGGATAGCCCGAAGCGATCTGCTCGAGCTGCAGCAGGTCGGCCAGCCGCACCTCCGCATCCTCGTGGATGCGCTCCAGATGCGGGGTGTACCAGAGCCTGATACGCTCGATGTCGGCCGGCCATTCCGAATAGCGGATATTGGTGAGCGTTTCGACGAACGAAATCCAATCCTGGCCGGCGCGGGGTGGCGTTGGAAGCGCCGCGAGCGCGGAGATCGGATCGGCCATGACAGTGGTTTGATCGAGAATGCGCTGCGCCGATGCCGGCCCAATGCCGGGCAACAAATGAAGCACGCGGAATCCCGCAACCCGGTCCCGGGGGTTCTCGACGAACTTGAGCAGCGCAAGCACGTCTTTGACGTGGGCGGCGTCCAAAAACTTCAAGCCGCCGAACTTGACGAAGGGAACATTGCGCCGCGTCAGCTCGACTTCCAGCGGGCCGCTGTGGGAGGACGTCCGGAACAAGACAGCCTGTTCCTTGAGCCGCGATCCTTCCTCGCGGTTCGACAGCACCTGCTCGACGACGTAGCGCGCCTGGTCGGCCTCGTCGCGAACAGTGACCAGGCGCGGTAGCTGCGCCGAACTGCGTTCGGTCCAGAGATTTTTGGTGAACCGTTCTCTGGCAAGCCCAATCACGCCATTGGCGGCAGCCAGAACCGGCTGGGTGGAGCGATAGTTGCGGTCGAGCGTGACGATCTCTGCCCTGGGGCTGAAGTGATCGGGAAAATCCAGGATGTTTTTGACGGTGGCCGCGCGAAACGAATAGATCGATTGGGCGTCGTCGCCCACCACGGTAAGGCCGCGGCCATCCGGCTTCAGCGCCAGCAGTATCGTCGCCTGAAGCCGATTGGTGTCCTGATACTCGTCGACCATGACATGATCGAACCGGCCGCCGATCTCCTGCGCGATCGCGGGCTCGGACACCATCTGCGCCCACCACAACAAGAGATCGTCATAGTCGAGGACGTTCTGCTTCTGCTTGGCCTCGACGTAGCTTGCGAACAATTGCTTGAGCTCATCAGCCCATCCCGAACACCAGGGATAATGCTGTCCGAGAACCGTCTCGATCGGCATCTGCGCGTTCACGCAACGGGAATAGATCGCAAGACATGTGCCCTTGGTGGGGAAACGACTCTCGGTCTTTGAAAATCCGAGCTCGTGGCGCACCAGGTTGAGCAAATCAGCCGAATCCTCGCGATCGTGGATGGTGAAGGCCGGATCGAAGCCGATGCTTTCAGCGTATTCGCGCAGCAGCCGCGCCCCGATGCCATGGAAGGTTCCTGCCCAGGTCAGCGCCTCCGTCATGATGCCGGCCTTATCGCCGAGCACGCGGCGCGCGATGCGCTCGACGCGCTGCGTCATCTCGGCGGCGGCACGGCGCGAAAACGTCATCAGCAGCATGCGGCGCGGGTCGGCACCCCTGATGATGAGGTGGGCGACCCGGTGCGCGAGCGTGTTGGTCTTTCCGGATCCGGCGCCGGCAATGACAAGGAGCGGCGAGCCTATGGTTCCATCCGCTGCGATGCCGTGCTCGACGGCCCGGCGCTGCTCCGGATTGAGGCTTTCCAGATATCGATCGGTAGTTTCAGCGAGCACGAATCACCCCATGTCGATCCGAAGGTCGGCCGATTCGCTGAAGGTCGCAATGACGAATGTCCGCCCCGTCTCGTTGTCCAGCAAACGCCTTGTTAAGGATTGGCTCGCGCTGATTTGCGCTGATACGATTCGTTCCTTGCGAACAAACTGGAGTCGGATGGAGAACAAAGCTGTGGTGCAGCCTGTCTCCCTGCTTCAGGTGAGCGTCGGCTGGCGTTATGATCATCCGACCGAGCAGGGCGCGAATTCATGGCGAAGAAGGCGGGCAAGCTGATATCGCGACAAACGGTCCTGGCGATCGACATCGGTGGTTCGCGCGTGAAATTCATGACCGACAAGGAGCGAACCAGGCGTGCGTTTGCGTCCGGTCCAGATCTCTCTGCGAGAGCTATGGTGAGGCAGGTCAAGGCGCTGACGAAAGACTGGTCCTATGACGTCATCTCGATCGGGTATCCGGGGCCGGTGATCAACAACCGGCCGTTGTCGGAGCCTCACAATCTCGGTCTCGGCTGGGCCGGTTTCAATTTCGAAAGGGCCTTTGGCCGCCCGACGAAACTCGTCAACGATGCGCTGATGCAGGCGGTCGGCAGCTACCAGGGCGGCCGCATGCTGTTCTTAGGGCTCGGAACGGGTCTTGGCTCCGCGATGATCGTGGATGGCATTCTGGAGCCGATGGAGCTAGCGCACCTGCCGTACCGCAATGGCAAGACGTTCGAGCAATGCGTCGGCGCCGCGGCGCTGAAGCGCGTCGGCAGGAAGAAATGGCAGCGCGCGGTCGATGACGTCCTGAAACGCCTGCTCGCTGCACTGGAGCCGGATTACATCATCCTGGGCGGCGGCAACGCCGACAAGGTCGATCATTTGCCGCGCAAGGTCCGCCTCGGCGCCAACACCAACGCGTTCGAGGGCGGATTTCGGCTGTGGAAGAAGGGGGCGGCCAGACCGGCCGGCTTACGGCGATAGAGAATGCGTCTCCGGCGTTGGTGCATACGCGTGAGCTTTGCACCTGGATTTGAATGGCCTCTCAACAGCCGGCTGTCTAGGATGTGCGCATGTCCCGTCTTGTATGTCTATTGACTGCTATCGTCCTATCACTGTTGTCCGTCGCCGCTCTGGCTGCGCCGGTGCATAAGCGGCCGGCTCCGCGCTGGCACGGCTACGGCTTCCTGCCGGGTTACCAGCAGCCGCTGAACAACAGCCTTCCACTTTACGCCCAGAAAGACGCGATGCGGCGTTTGGCACGCCGCGACCGGCGCCATTGGTACATTGACCCGGTCCCCCGTTACTACGGGTATGATGGCGACAGGCACTATTTTGGCCGGCCCGGCTTTTACGGCGGACGCTACAATGGCGGCAGCTTTGGCCCGTGCTGGACGCGGACGCCGATCGGGCCGATCTGGAACTGCGGCTGATCAGGTCAACAGGGCGCAAGAGCCAACGCGCCGCGCGAATGGGCGCCTGACGACGAGCGCAATTGCGCTCGCGCAGTGATGGCAGGCTCCGCGAAATCGGGGGGCGATCTTGGAGTAGTCCCGGATGTCGCTTCGGCCTGCGCTCTTCGGGCTACGGCGGACCAGCCGCTGATCCGGGCTTCTCGCTAAGTTCAGTCCAACCGCGAAGGAGTATCCGATGAAATCGCTTCTGCTGCTCACGGCGAGCGGTCCGCTGCTCATTCTCACATCGCACGAGTCCTTACGCGATCAGAGGCTTCTTGAGGTGCTCAAGCAAAAAGGGATCGGCAAGTTCGTCGCGTTTGAGGTTCCCTTGTCGCTCGCCAAGGAGCGCTACGGCGGGCATTTTCAAGCGGTCGAAAGCAATCTGCACGAGACGGACGATCTGAGGGTCCTCGACTTCAACGGCCAGCGGATTTTTCAGCTCTTCCGTTTCGATGAACTCGGTTCACCGATCCTGCAAGAACAGCGAGCGTAGCCCACGTTCGCCTATCGGCAGGAATGCGTCTGGCCGTCGTAGCCCCTGTAAGTCCCGGACGCGGGATTGTAGGTGCGGAAGCGGGTGCAGACCATGACCAGGGTCCGCTCGCGCGGCTTGCGGGCTGCCTTGTGGGCTGCCCCGACCGGTTGCAGCGACTTACTCTGCTCTGTCCCTTCGCTGCGGCTAGCGATCTTTGATTGCTTGGCGACAGACTTCTGCTTCAAGGCGGGCTTCTCGCGCGCAACCGCTGGCTCTCCCACGGCGGGAGCCGGCTTCTGTGCGACATCAGCAGGCTTCGCGTCCGGGACTGTCGGCTTCTGCTCTATGGTGGCAGTTTTGTCGTCCACGGCAGCCGCCTTCTCCTCGACGGCTGCAGGCTTGTCCTGCGCCACCGTTGGCTTCGGCTCGGCAGGGGCGGGCTTCTGCTCAACGATGGCAGGCTTGTCGTCCGCGGCGGCCGGCTTCTCTTCGACGGCTGCGGGCTTGTCCTGCGCGATGGCTGGTTTTTCCTCGGCGGGGGCCGGCTTCTGCTCGACGACGGCAGGCTTGTCGTCCATGGCAGCCGCCTTCTCCTCGACCGCCGCGGGCTTGTCCTGCGCGATGGCCGGTTTCTCTTCCGCGGGCGCCGGCGTCTGCTCGGCGATGGCGGGCTTGTCATCAGCGGCAGGCGGCTTCTCTTCTGCAGCGGCCGGAGGCTTTTCCTGCGCGGGCTCGGAAGGTTGCGCTGCGGTCGGGCTGGGATTGTCCGTGGCCGACGTCTGCGCGAGCGCTTGAGTGCTCATCACCATAAACAAGACACAGCACAGCATGCCGGCGCGCTCGGCGGCGGCAGTCGTGAGAGCTGACAAACGCATGGATTGATACTCGGCTAATTGTCCCCATGAAAGTTCCACACCCATTTGCGGCAAGTCTGTGAACAGCGCGGCCGTTTCGTGAGCGACGACGCGCTTAAGACCGAAGTGTGTGCCGGCTGCCACACCACGCGCATTAGGCATGGCGCCAGGCAGCGCAAAGGCGTTTTGGTGGGCGCAACTGTAAGAAGATGTTTGTCGTTCAACAATCAAGGCGAGCGCGGCCCGGATGTCTCCGCGCCGCTGCTTGCTGACGATCGCCTCCCGGACGCGGTGCACATACTCTTCCGCAGTGCACCGCAGGGCCCAGACACAAAATCGCGAAAACAACCCCATGCAAAGTAGCGAGCGCAGCCCGGATGAGCGCAGTGAGTAGGGCGGGTTAGCCAACGGGTCGCGCGAACGCGCGCCCGATGATAAACTCCGCGTAGCCCGCCGACTTGGTCACTTGGAATGGCGGATTACGCCTTCCGCCTTCGCTCTGCGAGCTACGGCGGACAGGTTGGCTAGCTAGCCCGCCCTGCGTTTGCTTCCCTTGACATGTCAGCGCTCCGCCGTCCGAATGGCTGACAGCGCATAAGCGCAGCGTCGCGGTGTCTCACCCGGCGCATCAAAAAACAAAAGCGGGAGGGTTTGCGAATGTTTCGACATGTCAGAAATCTTGCCCTTGCGGCGCTTGCGGCCGCAAGCCTGTTCGGCGCCGGAAACGCGCAAGGGGCCTTCCCGGAGCGGCCGATCACGCTGATCGTGCCATGGGCCGCCGGCGGCGGCACCGACGCGGTCGCGCGCCAGATCGCCAACATGCTGGAACGTGATCTCAAGCAGCCGGTGAACGTCGTGAACCGCACGGGCGGGTCGGGCGTGGTCGGCCACCAGGCGATCGCGTCAGCCGCGCCTGACGGCTACACGTTCGGTCTCATCACGCTCGAGATCAACCTGATGCACTGGGTGGGGCTCACCGATCTCACCTGGGAGAAGTACACGCCGATCGCGCTGGTCAACCAGGACCCCGCCGCGATCCACGTCAAGGCGGACTCGCCTTACAAGACCGTCAAGGAGCTGTTCGAGCATATCAAGGCGAACCCGAACAAGGTGGTGGCCTCGGGCACGGGGCAGGGCGGAAGCTGGCATGTCGCGCTCGCCGGCCTGATGCAGGCCGACGGCGTTTCGCCCGGCTCGATCCGTTGGGTACCGTCCACGGGCGCTGCGACCGCGCTGACCGATCTCGCGGCCGGCGGCGTCGACTTCGTCGCGTGCTCGATGCCGGAAGCCGAGGCGCTGATCAAGGCGGGGCGTATCCGCAGCCTCGTGTTCTTCTCGCCCAAGCGCGCGCCGAACTTTCCTGATGTGCCGACCACCGAGGAGGCGACGGGTCACAAGTGGCACAAGGGTGTGTGGCGCGGCTTTGCGGCGCCCAAGGGCCTGCCGAAGGAGATTGCCGCGCAGTACGAGACCGCGATCAAGAAGATCTGGGACAGCGAGGAGTTCAAGGAGTTCATGAACCGGCGCGGCTTCGACATGATCTATCTGGATTCGGCGAAGTTTTCGGAGTTCATGAAGGCGGACAACGAGGACAACGGCAAGGCGCTGAAGTCGCTCGGGCTGGCGAAGTGAGTGGATGATGTGAGGGTAGCCCGGATGGAGCGAAGCGAAATCCGGGGCGGTGTTAGAGTGGTCCCGGATTGCGCTGCGCTCCATCCGGGCTACTTGCTGCCGACTCGGTTCGCGCGGAATGGCGGATTATGTTTTGGGCTAATCGTCCTTGCGGGCTAGCCTTTACTCTCGCTCAGTCGTGTCATCGCTGCCTTTACTTTGAGGGCGTAGCTGTCGGCTTGTTGTTTCTCTGCCATGACAGGTCGAGAGGTGATGTCAGTGATCTCCAGAACGACTTCGCTAATGGGCTTGCGCGACATAGGCATAAGCATCTCCCACTGAATAAATCGCATTGAACGCATTCGGGGATGAGGAGCGGGAAGCACGAAATCGAACCGGCCTCTTTGGCTTGGAACCCAACGCTCCACCATTGAGCTACACCCGCCGAGAGCCGAAAACTAAGCCGCCAGGCAGAGGGCGATTCGCCTGGCGGCTTCGCTGGCGTGGACCCGGATGACTTGGGGGAAATCGTCCGGTGATCGGAATCTATTCGGCTTGCGTAGTGTAGCAACCAAACTCGCGCGTTAAGCTTGATGTGCGCTCTGCAGGTTAATTCTGGAACCCGCCGTCGGCCGCCGCCAGGCGCTTGAACTGCCGCTTCATCGCATTGACCTTGACGATATAGGCTGTGACGAGATGATCGCCGCACCGCTCGTCGGGCATCATTTGAAAGTTGCGGCGCGCGAAGGCTGTGGCGGGACCCCCGCCGCAAAGATGGATAAACGCGGCGAGATCCTGCTTCTGCTGCAGGCTTGCCGGCACATCGGGGACGCGGGCGAGAACCGCCGCGACATTGCGAGCCAGATACACGGACGCGAGCTCAATGGCATGGCTCGGGATCACGCGGATAGTGAGGCTGGTGAACCCGCAGCCGGTATTTGTGACCGCATTCTCTCGGACACAGGACCGCGCGGCCTCGGCGTAGGCAGCATCGGTCATCTGGAAGAGGCCGACGGCGCTGGAGGCGGGCTGGTAAATCGCGAAAGGATTCAGGCTTAGTCGCCAGCGCCAGTAGGTGCGCGCCACCGGGTTGCCTGAACTCTCGACCTGCGCCAGCGCGGCCAGCAATTCGGGCGTGATCGTACTGGTGGAATAGGCGCGGAAGAGCGGCCCGTATTGCCGCCACGTCTCGGCCGGCTCCTTGTCGAGCGCATCGCCAACGAAGGCAAACAGCTCAGTCGGCTTGCGGATCACCTGATAGACAAGGTTCGTCAGCGCGACGAGCACAAGCAGGATCGCCACGACGCCAACGATCCGAACCGCCCGCGGTGCTCTCGCGAGCTTCCGTCGCGCCCACCGTGCACCGCGCCGCCAGCGGCGGAGGCGTAGGAAGCTCTTGCTTTTTCTTGACATGCGTCTTTTGCGGGCAAGTAGGGCACAATAACGAAACGTGTCGCGCTGACGATCTTCTATCTGGATTCGGCTGGCTTCGCGGAGTTCATGAAGGCGGACAACGAGGACAACGGCAAGGCGCTGAAGTCGCTCGGGCTGGCGAAGTAAGTGAATGAGGTGAGTGAATAGTGAGTAGGGCGGGTTAGCGAAGCGTAACCCGCCGACTCGGTCGCGCAGAACGGCGGATAACGCCTTCGGCTAATCCGCCCTACGCTTGCTGCGCTCATCCGGGCTACTTGCTGAGCCATGCGTCCTACGACCTAAGAATTTCGCTCCTTCAGCTTTGCGATGACGGCGGCGCCTGTCGTCGCGTCGAGTGAATAGAACATCATCCGCGCCAGCTCGGCATATCCGCACGGGATTGGGCGTCCTGTAACTCCCCATGACGTAGCAGCATTGATCGCATCAATGTTGGTGCGGACTTGCGGCCCCAACTCGAAATAATGGGACATGCCGGGCGCAATGGTGACGTCGCTCTCGCAGGACACCTGATTTCGGACATCCATGATCGTCAGCTTGTGCGTTCCTGCCGGCCGGTCGGTGATGAAGTAGCTGCCGGCGCCGAGTTCGCCGACCAGCTTGCCATCGACCTTGATGGGCGGGGCGCCGAATCCATTCAGTGTACTGGGATGTCGAATGAAGTAGAGCCGCGCCTGTCGCGCATCCAAGGCCCGGTTCTGCGGCTCGTACGTCGTGGTTTTTGTCTCCACGCAGCCCGTCAACAGGCCTAAGCAGAGAAGCGCAGGTGCCGACTTGAGCGCCACCTTAAGCAGGCTTATCCCTGGAGATAGCTCATCACGCATGCCTGTCGCCACGCCCGGTCCCCCGTCGCTTCGGTTCAAAGATATCGTTCGCACCGTGGTTGTAGCGTCGATCGTACCGGGATCAAGTAGGTAGGGCGGGTTAGCGAAGCGTAACCCGCCGACCCGGTCGTGGAGAAGGGCGGATTAGCCTTCAGCTAGTCCGCCCTACGCTCGCTAGCCCTTGCGAGTATAGAGCGCCGGTTTCGGCGCGACTGCAGGAAGCTTGAATATATTTGTCTTGATGAGCTTGTTTCGTAGGCGTCCCTCATAGTTTATGTACCGAATTAAGTCTCGGACGTATTCAAAATAGGACTCCTGCTGCAGGAGAAGGCCCTCGTCGATATAGAAGAACGTGAGAGCCGTCAGGTCGTTGACAGGCTGCTTATCCTCGGCAAGTTCTTCGAGCGAGACGTAGCAAAGCGCCTTACCCATGTCGGGGTCGTGCCAATAGGCGTGGGAGTACTTGTTCCTTACTCTTCGGCAGTAGTCCACTGCATCAATCAGCTCCGAGAACTCGGCCTCAAGGTTGACCGCCGTGTAGGGGACTCGGCCAAGTGCATCGGCAATCTTCACGCGGTTCAGCTCACCTCTTACCCTGAACATCGTCTTCAGAGTTGAGTTCAAATCGTAATTCCGGGCGACCTGGATGCAGTTCATCAGGTCCAGTTCTAACTCGCCATAGTCGAGTAGAAGGCGGCCGATAACCGCCATTTCCTTTGGAAACGTATTATGAATCTGAAACATGACTATTCCGACACATTGATGGCTGGTGACGCTTCTTTCCTCGATGACCATTCGACACGATCGCGAATGTCTTCAGCGAGCGTATCCCGGATAAGCGTAGCGATATCCGGGGGCGGTGTTAGAGTGGTCCCGGATGACGGTCGCTGCGCTTCCGGGCTACTTGCCCCCTTGGGACGCAAGGCGCGCTCCCCTCAAGAGTTGCCTACAAACTCCGACATAGGCCCTGAACCTCCTCCGAATTGATGGACACCTGTAGTAGGCTCGAAGAGCCAGGAGGTGTCGGATGGAAGGACGTCAACGTCGGTCGTTTACGGACGACTACAAGCGGCAAGCGGTTGATCTCGTAGCGTC
>NZ_JBWBWM010000091.1:0-10565 GCF_056174665.1 Bradyrhizobium sp. WYCCWR15520 | reverse complement strand
CGCCAAGAATAAATTCCCGCAGCCGGGAATGCCCGTACCCGCCCATGACAATGAGGTCGGCACCTGTATCGGCTGCATATGACAGGATTGCATTGGAAACATCGATCTTGCTGACGGGAATGCGCTCAATCGTGGCATTTACTCCGTGACGGGACAGATGGGTCGCGATATCCGCACCCGGAAGGTCTGCGCTTTTGGCGCTCTGAGTGTCGGCAACAACAATACTCGTCTTGCCGGAGCGGGTAAGAAACGGCATGGCATCGGCGATCGCTCGCGTGGCTGCCCGGCTGCCATCCCAGCACACCATGACATGATCGAGTTTGAGGCGATCCTTCTGAATAAAAGGAACGATCAGCACCGGTCTTCCGGATTCGAACAGCCGCTCAGCCCAAGTCGCGGCCGGTACCGATAAGGCTGCCACAAGACCTACCAGCGCTCCAATAACGAGGAGGACGGTCAAGAGCGCTCCGACAGCGCGGGGCAGATGCACACGCCCTAAAAGACGGACAGCGGGTTGAAGAAGGAGGTTCAACACGAAGGCAAGTATGACGGGAAGGATGATCGCGCTTGCCAGGTAGAGCACCGCAAAGACACCCAGCGCGAACAAACCGCCGAGAAAGAATGTCTGTGCATCGGACGGCAGCGGCATCTCCGTCTCGTCGGCGGCCTCCGTCACCGCTGCATGTGGCTCTGGCAGATCGTCGTCTGAGACGGGCGAAATAGGGGGGCGCTGTGGTGGCGGTGAGGCAGCCATCATTGTTCTCCCTCCCGGACGCGAATGCCATCGTGCCAGACAGAATTATACCGTCTTGGTCGACCTCGGGCGAGAGGATGAAAGGGCTTGATGTTGGCTATGGCGTACTCTGTCACCGGTTTGGCCTGCGCCAGGGCGGGGCAGCATTGACAGTTCAACTGGCGTGGAAGGCGTTCTTGGGTCGAGAGTTGTACCAAGCGCAAGCGGATTGCTCTCAGTTTCGGGTCAAAATCATCTCAGCCCTAAGAATCCGGCAACAAAGATTATTACGACCACGACGCCGTCCCCCGACGAAGATGAACGGCAGTTCCGGGTGTGGCAATTTAGCTTTGCCCGTTATCAATTGCTTACCGTCAACAGTCTCGAACATATCGGCGAACTGCCACGACCCCTGTTGCGGTAAGAGCGTCGATTTTGGGGCGAGGACATGAACTCACCAACGAAAAACCCGCCCGATGGGGATCATCGAGCGGGTCGTCTCCCGGGTCAGGTGGGGCTCTGAACAGAGGCCACGTGATTCCGTTTTTAGTTGCGGTCGCGCTCGATGATCACCTTGCGATCAGGTTCCCTGTCGCGCTCCCTGATGACCGTTGTTTCGCGTGGCTCGCGCTCGCGTTCCTTGATTACGGTCGTTCGTTCGCGATCTCGGTCGCGGTGATCCGAACCTACCGTCACTCCGGCTCCGACCGGGCCGACTCCGACACCAACACCGACCTCTCCCGCGCTCGCCGGTACTGCGGCGCATATGCTTGCCGCTGCAATGATTGCCAATACGTACTTCATGAAACGCTCCTAGCGTTGTGCGCACCCATGGGCTCAATCCGATGGGGCAGCTTTCGTTCCGACCGGATCGATCATTGGACAGCATTGCGCCTTCGAGCGTGTGAGTCCGCAGCCATTTCTGGTTTCGGAAAAGCGTCCGAAGCGAGACAGCGAGCTGCCGATGCTGATTGCGCTCGTTTCCGGGAGAAAAAGTGCGGGCGTAGCGCAATGTATTGCGCCGTAGTTCCGTCAGCTCATCTAGGCTGTAAAGACGCTCGGCGCGGGGATCGACGGTAGTCATTGAATCGGACTTGCGCCTTCTGCGGCGCGAACGCGAGTAGTTCGCGATCACATTAAGCGCAACGGTATGTACGCCACACGAGCAACAGACGGCAAGCCACCTATGTCTTCACCGGGTGATGCCGGTGATTCAGGCGGTCTGCCACTCGGAGTTCCCGAATCGCTGGTCAATAATGCTCACTCTTACATTGCCGTATCGCCGCAGGCGGAACGCTTGCGGGGTATTAGACATTGGCTCAGTTGGAGGTGGCCGATGCCACATTATTATTTCGATATCAAGGACGGCCACAGGTTCGTGGACGCGTCAGGATTGGACCTCAGAAATGACGACGCCGCCATCGCCAAGGCGAAGGTGCTCGCTATTGGGGTTTCGATCGACAAGCCCGAAGTCGATCCGAAGCGGCACATTGCTGTTTTAAACGGATCACGGGAGCAAATCTTTAGCGTGCCCGTTTATTCCAAACCATCAATGAGCACCACGTAGGCATTCGCAGAATCAATCGGGCTTCGAGCGCGAAGCAGCCTCAGGTGGGGGACGAACGCAATGGCAGAGAGCCACAATCAGACGGACGTGCGCTACATCCGCCGGCATCCGAACACGACCGATTTCCGGTACTGCGGCTCGGTTTCCCATGTGCTATTCTGAAAGATCACGCGCCGCCGATCAGGGAGGAAAGCTCAGCGTCGGTTTGCTCTTTCAATTCAACGCCTATTACCTTTAAACAACTCGTCGGCAAAGCGGTGGTTCACATCGCGGTGGCCGGCCTCGTCGGCCCGCACGGCGATGACGACGTCCTTGAGGCGCGCGTCGGGCCCGAGCTTCCAGTAGTCGATGGCGATTTGTGGCGCAGCGACATTCTCGATCCGCCCGCCCTCGATCTCGGCCAGGTACTCGGTATAGCTGACGATCGCCTCCTGCTCAAAATAGCCGACCGCCCGATGGGCCGTGCGGGATGAGACGAGATAGAGCAGAAAGAAGCCGTTGTAAAACACGCCCTGCGCGAGAAGCACCAGCCAGCGTTCAAGCCAACTGGGTTTGGCGATTTCGATGAACGTCATCAGGTGCATGCGCTCGTTCTCGGCCTCCGCCAGCAGGGCATGGATCCAACCTCCATCATCCTGCAAGCGCCGCAGCGATTTGAGATGCTGCAACGTTGCGCCGACCACGCCCGGCACCGCTGCAACCGTCTCGAGCACGACCGCTCGATGGCCGTAACGTTTGGCAAAGAACGTGTCGGCGATGAAGCGGAGAAACCTGGTGAAACTGAAGGCGACCCGGTCGGAGAATGTCCTTGGATCATGCCGAGTCGTCAGATCGGCTGGCGTGGTGGGCATGGCGCACCTGAACCTATGAGAAGAGCGCTTTACGATCGTCAAACGATAAGCGATTTACTAATCGAATGCGGTGAGTCACTTCCGGATTTGCCTCGTTAGCTTGCTGCCTTTTAGCACTTCGTTGCGCCGAATTGCTTGTTGGATTGAGTCCCGCACATTATTCGTTTTCGCGAATGGAGCTTCGAGCCGATATTCCTCAATCTCCGATTCAACGTGTTCATGGTCGCCAGGCTCTCAGCCCGCCGTTATTCAGCTTTCGGCTGCTGTTCTTCATTTCTTCGCACCTGGCGTGCGAGATCACCAACGGTCGTTCGGTCGTTTCTTTGCGCAACTCAGCCGTTTCGGGATCCTCGATCTGCTGAAATTGGAAATGACGACTGACCTGTCGAGGATTTGAAGAATTTTCGTCGACTCCTTCTCGGCCAGTAAGTTGATCTGAAGACCTAAATGGTTCCGACGGTCGGCACGCATATCCATTTGATTTTGTCGTATCAACACGAAGGAGGTAAGCAGAACAGCTTCTAGCGATAAATGCCCGACAGTAGCGAAAACGGGTGTGGATCAAAGGTCCAACTATTCCGACGAGATCAGCGTTCACAATCAGCCAGCGAGCGACCGCCAGTAACTGAAGGCCTACAAAGGTCGCCGTGCCGACAAACCCGCCGACCGCTTGTAGAATTCTTTGGGATCGAGAATGGCGCCTTTCGTCCTGTTATGGCCCAGACGACAATCAATCCTACAGCCAACAGGAAAGTAAGAGCTCGCCCCGCTGCCCGTGCGGCGGCGTTGGCCACATCGGCAAAAAATTGGCTCGCTTGGTCGGCGTGGGGTTGATTCTGCCTCTCGACGGCAGCTCGTTTGTCCGCCATGTCGGAGCGTTCCAGGCCTTCATCTCATCGCTCAGGCTGGCGGATCTTGCGTCTAACGCTTGGGCTGGTGAGAGATCAGCCAAACTCGCATTTTTCTGCTGGGCTGAGCTAATCGGATCCGGCAGCGTTGCAGCGCCGTGCCAACTTTAGATCAGCAGTTTAGTACCAGCGTCCACGGCCGTACCAGCCGCCGCCAAGCAGCAGAATGAGAAGTACAATGATGAGAAGCGTGGTGGTATCCATGTGCGTTTTCCTCGGTGCTGCGTATTGCGCAGCCTGAAATTCTGCACTTCTGACAACGTTTAGCCGGTCGTCCGGTTCCAGGAATCCACGTGGCGAGATGGCGCAGGTCATGGTGCCCGCGCTAGGATACTCGTCTACCGCATGCGCGCACAGACCCCCGGCGCCCCAACGAACGAGCGATATATTGGCGTCTGCTTAGCTGTGATGTCGTCTTCCGGAACAAATGTGGGATGAGGGCTTCAAGCCACCTGGCGGGGCGGGAGCGGAGGCTCCTTGCGTTTGCGCAGCCAGCGTCCCAGTAAGCGCCTGCGGTTATCAAGCGGAATCAGATCAATGTCGCTGACAAACCTCGCCCCGCCTTTGCGGCGCTCAAGCGTGATCTTGCGGCTGTGGAACGCCTCCAGTTCGGCGCGATGGGCAACGCTGACAACGGTCGCGTCCTTCAGTTCCTCGTTAAGTAGCTCCATCAGCTTGTCCTGACTGCGATCATCGAGCGCGGACGTCGCCTCGTCAAGCACGATGATATCCGGGCGATGAAGAAAGAGCCGCGCGAAGGCAAGCCGCTGTTTTTCGCCGCCCGACAACGTCTGGTCCCAGGGAGCCTCCTCCTCGATGCGCCCCTTCAGATGACCCAGCCCCACCTTGTCGAGCGCTTCCCCGATCTGCTCGATGCTCCAATCTTCGGCGGCCGCGGGATAAGCGGCAGCGCGACGCAACGTGCCCGACGGCACATAGGGTTTTTGCGGCAACATGAACAATCGGCGATCCGCATGGAAATCGATGCTGCCGCCACCCCATGGCCAAAGTCCTGCAATGGCGCGCACCAACGTGCTCTTGCCAGTCCCGGACTCGCCTGACACCAGAACCCACTCGCCAGGTTCGATCAGAATTTCCGCCTCGCCAACCACGGCGGTGCCATCATCAAGTGTGACTGATAGATCATTCAAACGAAGCATTGTATTGCCCTCGGTTTCGCCGCGCTTGATGCGATTGAGGCCCTCGCCAGTTTCCGCACGTTCAAGCCCATCGAGGGACATCATCAGCGATGCAATGCGGCGCGCTCCTGCATTCCATTCTGCCAGGCGGGGATAGTTATCCACCAGCCAGCCGAAAGCGCTTTGAACGATGGTGAACGCCGATGCGGCCTGCATCACCTGGCCCAGCGTCATGCTGCCTTCGAGAAATTTAGGCGCGCAAAGCAATATCGGAATGACGGGCGCGATCAGGCTCGATCCTTGCGAAACGATGGTGGTGCGCATGTGCTGGCCGCACAGCAGCGCCCATTGCTTCAGGACTTTGCCGAACGATCTGTCGATGCCCGAGCGCTCCTCTTCCTCCCCGCCCAGAAGCGCAATGCTCTCACCGTTCTCGCGTACGCGCATCAGGGCGTAACGGTACTCAGCTTCAGTCTGATTCTTGCTTTCCGAAATGGCCACGAAATTTCGCCCGATGACGACCATCGAGCCGCTCGCGATCGCTGCATACAGCACTGCCGCGACGACGAGAAAGCCTGGAATCGTCACAGTGGCGCCTGCAATTGTCAGCGTCAACGCACCGCCGATCGTCCAAAGTACGATGATGAATGTCGTTGCCGACAAAAACGCGGACGTTACGCCGGTGGCGAAATCAACCGGGGCGTCGGTCGCCACGCGCAAGTCCTCGGCAATGCGGTACTCCGGATTCTGGTGATCGCCGCTGACCAGGTTGAGCTGGTAGTAGCGACCGTTCTTCAGCCAGCGGGAAATAACCGAACTGGTCAGCCACGCCCGCCATCGCCTCTGGATGCCCATGCGGGTGTAGACCTGAATTACGCCAAGCAGCACGCTGCCGATTGCCAGCGGGAAGAACACCACCGTAAGATGGAGCACGACGGCTGCATCCCTCCTCTCGATGGCATCGAAGATCGCTCTGTTCCAGAGGTTGATGCCGTACTGGAAAGAGAGCTGCAGGAATATCAACACCAGCAATCCGCCGGTGAGAACCCAAGCCAGCCTGCCACCAGCCACTCCCCAAAAGCCCTTGGCACTGATCCAGAAGCGCTTCAGTAAGTACTTGCGGCGAATCTGCTCGGCTTCTTCGGGAGACAGTCCTGGATCCGTTTCGAGAATCTCTGGTGGTGGGGCGTCGACCGTCTTGCCGGTTTCAGCGACAACGTCCTCGATCGGCTGCCGATTCATGCGCTGTCAACGCAAATGGAACCTGAAAGTTCCATTCCATGTCGCGGCGCACCAATTCGGCGGTTCGGCTCGCGCAACTGATTGCACGGGGCCGGACCGGAAGGCTCGCGCAACCGATCGATGAATGGGTAGATGGCTGGCGTCGCCGTGGCGCGGACTTCTTCCTGAATCGAGGCCCTTCACGGTGGCATGATTACCATGCTGCGACGGCCATTCATTGCGGTAGTCAAAATTCCCGTACTCAGATCCCCCGGATCTGCTGGCCAACTCGATAAATTCACCCCAACTTATCAAAGCATGGCCGACTGCTTTGGGGTCGGGGTCAATGTCCGCGTCGGGGTCAAAAACAGACTTCACCGGAACGACCGCTTCTGGCGCAAACCCGAGGTTCATTGATATTTGCGCTCTTGCATCGTTCGGCCTCATTATGCGTCCTTGATGGAGCTCGGGACCGATGACCGCAGCGAGCCAGGGAGAACAGACATGACAGTTTCGGCGGAACGGGCAGTCCTTGCCGGCGGCTGCTTCTGGGGTGTGCAGGATCTGCTGCGCCGGTATCCTGGCGTGATCTCGACCAGAGTGGGCTACACCGGCGGCGAGGTGCCAAACGCGACCTACCGCAACCACGGCAATCACGCCGAAGCGATTGAGATCACCTTCGATCCGCAGACCATCAGCTATCGCAAGCTGCTGGAGTTCTTTTTCCAGATCCATGATCCCTCGACGCTTAACCGCCAGGGCAACGACCGGGGCGCGAGCTACCGGTCGGCCATCTTCTATACCAGCGACGCGCAGAAGCGGATCGCGGAAGACACCATCGCCGATGTCGACGCTTCCGGCCTTTGGCCGGGCAAGGTTGTCACCGAGGTGGCCCCTGCCGGACCGTTCTGGGAGGCCGAGCCCGAGCATCAGGATTATCTGGAAAAATATCCTGACGGCTACACCTGTCACTTCATTCGGCCGGAATGGACGCTGCCGCATCGGGCGGAGAAAGCTGCAACAGGCTTGAGTGGAGTTTCGGCCGCGTGACAAAAGCCTCCGATTTGCTGGTGGCCGCCCTTGAGAACGAGGGCGTCGGGTACATCTTCGCCATTCCCGGCGAGGAGAATCTCGACGTGCTGGAGTCGCTGCGGCGCTCGAAGATCAAGCTGGTGCTGACGCGGCACGAACAGGCTGCCGGCTTCATGGCGGCCACCTACGGGCGTCTCACCGGGCGCGCGGGCGTCTGCCTGACGACACTGGGTCCCGGTGCGCTCAATCTGACGACGGCTGCGGCCTACGCGCATTTGGGCGCGATGCCGATGGTCATGATCACAGGACAGAAGGCGATCCGGAGCGGCCGCCAAGCGCGCTTCCAAATCGTCGACATCGTCGCGACCATGCGGCCGCTCACCAAGATGGCGACGCAGATCGTCTCCGCGCAGAGTATTCCGACCCTGGTTCGCGACGCTTTCCGGGTCGCGCAGCAGGAGCGGCCGGGCCCCGTGCATCTCGAACTACCCGAGGATATCGCTGCCGACGAAGCCGCCGCCGACATCGTTCCCCCGCATGTCGTCGAACTTCCGGTCGCGCCTGCCGCGGCCATCGAACGCGCAGCAGCCATGATCATGGGCGCCAGCAGGCCGCTAGTCATGCTGGGCGCCGCGGCGAGCCGCCCGCATCTCGCCGAACCGCTGTCGGCGTTTGTGCGACGATGCAGGATTCCATTCTTCAATACCCAGATGGGGAAGGGCGCGGTCAATGCTGGCTCCAACCTCTATATGGGCACGGCCGCACTGTCGGAGCGGGATTGGGTCCACAAGGTCATTGACCAGGCCGATCTGATTATTTCGATTGGCCACGACACCGTCGAGAAGCCGCCTTTCCTGATGGGCCATGATGGACCGCACGTTATCCATGTCGGCGCCACGCCAGCGACGGTGGAACAGGTATACTTCCCGCAGGCGGAGATCGTCGGCGATGTCGGCGCGAGCCTCACAAGCCTGGCCGATCGCCTCGAAGGCAAGCTCCCCGACGGTCAGGCGTTGCTGGGTTTGCGGGAAGGGATCCTTGCCCACCTCGCCGAGCTGTCGACGGAGGATCGGTTTCCTCTGACGCCGCAGCGCATCGTGCACGACGTCCGCCAGGTCATCCCACCGGACGGCATCGTTGCCCTCGACAACGGCATGTACAAGATCTGGTTCGCCCGCAACTATCGCACCAGCGTCGCCAACACGCTGTTGCTTGACAACGCGCTCGCGACCATGGGTGCTGGTCTTCCCTCCGCGATCGCGGCGTCGCTGATCCATCCGGATCGGCGCGTGCTCGCCGTCTGCGGAGACGGCGGCTTTATGATGAATTCGCAGGAGCTTGAGACGGCCGTGCGGCTCAAACTGAATCTCGTCGTGCTCGTGCTCGAGGATCGCGCCTACGGCATGATCCGATGGAAGCAGGAAGTCGACGGGTTTTCCGACTTCGGCCTCGACTTCGGTAATCCTGATTTCGTCGCCTATGCCAAGTCATATGGCGCCAGGGGCTCCCGCGTCGGCAAGGGCTCGGAACTCGTGACAATGCTGGAAGCTGCTTTCAGCGAAGGCGGTGTGCATCTCGTCGTAGTGCCCGTCGATTACAGCGAGAACATGCGCGTGCTCGTCAATGAGCTGCACTCGGTAGCCCAGACCGTGTGACATTTTAAATCACCGCGTCAGCGCAAATTGCCATAGGCTATCACCGGTGCTGCCATTTCCGGCACGGGGAAAGCAATGAGCAACGACGTCATCGCCAATGGCTCCTTGTCAGAAGACCTGAAGGCAATATTCGTGAAGACGATTTCCGCTTGTAGAGAGCCCGATACCGACACCCGAGCAGGGCCAGGTCCTGGTTCGCAATCTCTGGATCTCGTTCGATCCCACCCAGAGCGGCTGGATGAGGAGAGACACCTATATTCCGATGATCCCGCTTGGTGACGTCATGCGTGCGGCAAGTGTCGGCCAGGTGATTCAATCCCGGCATCCGGGCTACAAGCCCGGCGAGCCTTCGGAAACGCTGCGTCAGGCAGCCCGCGAACGTAGTGGCGGCGACGTAGCCGTGAATGGAAGCCGGTGCAGCTCGGACCGCGGTGTGGACTTTTGGCAAAGCGCATAATCCGCTTGCCAATGCTCGCTTAGCCACCAAACCTCACTTCGTATCTTTGGAGATTGATGGAAGTTGAACTCCCCGGAGGCGACGAAGATGAGAACAACTGAATCGCAGAATACTGTCAGGCATCTGAAGTCTTGGGCTCCGACCTTGTTCGTCGCCGTTCTTCTGTTCGGTTTTGCGTTCATCGCACTGGAAGTGACCGAAGGAGAGCCTATCGCGTTCGACCGTTGGTTGATGGTCGCCTTTCGCCATGCGTCCGACTTGTCGCGGCCAATCGGGCCGCCATGGTTGCTTGACGTTGTGCGAGACATCACCGCACTGGGCAGTACCGCGGTACTTGCGCTGCTGGTCACGGTTGTGACTACGTTCCTTTTTGCCATAGGCAAACCTCACGCCGGTTTGTTCGTCCTGACGACGGTCCTGAGCGGCGCCATTCTCAATACACTTCTCAAGCTTGCGTTTGCGCGAGCGCGCCCCGATCTCGTCGCTCAACTCACTCAGGTCTCTACGCTGAGCTTTCCGAGCGGGCACGCTGCGATTTCGGCTATCTGCTATCTGACGCTCGGCTTGATGCTCGCTCAAACGCAAGCGTCCCGCTCTGTTCGCATCCATCTTATAATGACCGCCGCGATCCTTACTCTGCTGGTCGGAGTCAGCCGCATATATCTCGGAGTTCATTATCCGAGCGATGTGTTGGCGGGCTGGTGCTTCGGCACTTCGTGGGCGCTAATTTGCCAGATGCTCATGTCGTATTTTCAGCGCACCGGAAGGATCGAGCAGCCGAGCGACTAGTCGGCGTTGCGCCGCTCAGGCGGCAACTTTGCTCGCCTGCACCGACGAAGTGATCGAATGAGGACGTCGGACTTCTGCTATTGGCGGATTGTGTTGAAAAAGGCGGCTGTTGCGACGCAGAGATATCAGTGATTCAGTCTGTCTAATTGGCAGGACTGAAGGTCATGATGGGGCATCGGCAAATCGAACAAGCTGCGTTGTTCTATGAGTTCT
>NZ_JBWBWM010000090.1:0-11864 GCF_056174665.1 Bradyrhizobium sp. WYCCWR15520 | reverse complement strand
CGCCGCCGGCTACAACTTCCGCCGCCTCATCCGCTGGCTCAGGCTTTTGCTGCACCTCTTCCTGACCGCACTCTTCTCCGGCGGTCGGCTTAATCCAGCGTGAAATCAATCTTCTTCACGGACGACGCGTTCCCGCTCGCTCCATCCGTCGCATCGGGCGACGGCGTTGCGTCGGATCAGACCGACGGCAGCGCGCGCACGCCTCCCGCGCGTTCAGGCCGGCGTACGCTGCCCTCCCCCCGCAGCGTCGCTGCGGTAGCGGCCGGTCGAGGTCTGGTAGTACTGCGTGCGGAGGGCCGCCATGGCCTCGATCAACGGTCCCCACGGCGCGGGAAAGCGTTCTTCCGCCATCACCCGGTGCAGCATGCGCGTATGGCCGGCCAGCTCGTCGTTGAGGAACTCCACCGCAGGCATAGCCGGATAGCGCTGCAGCAGCAGGATCGCCGCGTTGTCGGCCTCGCCGGCCGACCTGTCCTTGTCGCGTCCATGCAGATCGTTCTGCAGGCGCCCTATCGCGGAGATGAGCCGCAGGACTTGGCGAAACGTCGGACGCGCGCGCAACGTCGCCATGTCCAGCCCCCACAGCAACGACAGGCAACAAAACACGTTGGCGTAGGCGATCGAATCGATGCCGTTGTACAGGTACTCGGCGTAGGACCAGCGTTCCGCCCCTGCCGCCTGCGCGTGGCCGGCGCGCAGCGCCGCGCAGTAGCACCGGGTATCGTCGAGAAGCTGAGCATAGTCGCGCCGATCGTAGGCGAGCGCGGCCAGCGAAGCGCGCAGCACAGCGCAGCCCTCGAATCCCGGGAGCGCGCACGGCACGCCCTGCCCCAGCGCCTGCTCCACCGCGGCGAGCTGCTCCGGCGCGATCAGGCCAAGGTCGTTGCAATCGTCGAGCCAGAACAGCAGCGCCAGTTCGCGATAGAACGTCACGATCAGCGTTTCGTCCTGCGGATCGCGGCCGGTGCGGGCGCTGGTGTCGCGCAGGCTCGGGTGGATGCGCTGCAGGATGTACTGGCCGCCCCTGACCGCTTCCACGGCATGCTCGTCGGCGAACCCGGTCAGGGAACGCCCCCACTCCAGCACCTGCTGCAGCGCGCGTCCGGTCTGGATCATGGCGCCGCTCCTGCTCCTTCGGCCGGGACGCGCCGCCCCCAACGAAGCGCCAGCCACAACCCGGCGAGTTCGGCCACGCGCACGACCCGGGTGGGGCAATACAGTTCCTTGCCGATCCACAGCGGCATCTGCGGCAATCGATGCGCCACATGGCGGGCGAGCATCCACTCCAGCGCACGCGCCACCGCCTGCGCGATGCGCCGGCGCCCAGTCGGCTCTTCCCTCCCGTCCATCACGTGCAACGCGAACAGCGCATAGGCGGTTTCCTCGAATGTGGACGCGCGACCGGCGCCCCAGCCTCCGTCCTCGCGCTGCGCCTGCAGCAGCGCCGCCAGCGCGCGCTCGGCGCGCCACTGGGGCTTGCCTTGCGCCAGCGCAACGACGGCGTGCGCGGTGGGATACAGCCACGAAACGTGCCATTTCTCGTTGTCCCATAGACCGTTCGGGTTGCGATTGGCCTCGACGTAGGCGCTGGTGCCGGCGGAGGGCTTTCCCAACAGTCGCAACGCATGCAGGGCATGAATGTTGGTCGACACCGAGCCATTGCGCTCGCCGGGGAAGGTGACGAACTTCTCGCCGACTTCGAAATGGCGCAACGTATCGACGGCCGGGTCGCGGCCTGCAAGGCGCAGGACGCACAACGCAACGGCGGTGTCGTCCGCATCGGCTGCGAAGTGCAAGGCCGGGCCCAGACCGCGCACGCCCAGGCGGGCGTCGAGCTGCGCGACGATCACGCGCACCGCCTCGGCGAGCGCGGGATGCGCGAACAGCCCGGCCAGATGCAGGGTGTACAGCGACCAGCATGGCTCGAACACATTGATCGGCCAGACGTTGGGAACGACACCTTCGATGCCGCTGCGCGTCGCTCGCGATGCCGCCTGCAGATACGCGTCAGCGCGCCCGACCTGCGGCGTGCTCCCCTGTGTCACGGCGTGCGCACGCCACGCGGCGGTGGCCGCCGGACTGATGCCGATACTGCCGTCATCATCCGGACATGCGGTGGTCGGCGACGTCCCCCAGGCTTCCCAGGAGTGCAGCAACGGATGGCCGCTCGGCAAGGTCGCCACCGCCGACAGCTTGCCCAGGCACGCTTGCCGCAACGGCAACAGCGCCGGGTGGCGCGGAAACGCCACGCCGCCCAGCAAGGATGCGGCCTCGCCGCAAAACTGCGGCAGGATCAGCTCCGCGCCGATAGGCGCGTCTTCCGGCACCGCATGCGCGTAGGGATCGGGCTGGCGCTGGAGGAATCGGGTTGCAGCCTGGACTGCGTCGGCAGCGCCGGGAAGAGGATCGGCACGCTGCAATGCCAGCAACGCCGCCCACGTGGGCGCATGGCGAAACAGCGGGAAGTCCGCGCTTCCCCATCCGCCATCGGCCTGCTGCTGCGCGATGAGCCACGCGTATGCGTCCTGCCGACCGGTGACGTTGCCGTGGAACTGCAGAGCTCGCGCCGTGTCGTAGACGGACGGACCGACGCTGCCGCCATCGCTCATCTCGCTCAGCAGGTGGCGCAATTCGGAAAGGATCTGTTCGGACAGCGCGTTCACGTCGGATGTTCCTTCTGCAGACGCTTGACGAGAGCCAGGATCGGGCAGACCCCGCGCACGTCGCCGCAGGCAGTTGCGGCCCGGCGCATGGGCAGCGCCGGATGGCCGCTTGCTCCGGCGCGGCGACGCGCCCCGATGCTGCGCCGGTTCGCTGCATGGGTCTCCGCGCAGCGCGCCGCGTGCGCCGCGGCCGTGCTGGGCAACCGCTGCGATCGGCGCAGCGGACTCGGACAGAGTGCAGCATGCACCGCTGCCGCCTGCTGATCGCAGCGGCACAGGGGCGATTCCATGCGGACGGGCGCGCTCACGCGCATGGCACGTGCTTGAACAGATAGGCGTTGGCCCGCTGCAGCATCTGCGCCAACCTTTCCGCACGCGGCCCCAGCGGGGCGATGGCCTCCCCGGCGTCGCGCAACAGATCCGGCGCGAACTGGCGCGCTGCCTGCAGCCCCATGATCGACACACAGGTCGGCTTCTGCGCCGCCGCGTCCTTGCCGGGGGTCTTGCCCAGCGTCGCGATATCCGCTGTCGCGTCGAGAATGTCGTCGACCACCTGTAACGCTAGGCCGAAACAGGCGCTGTAGCGATCGAGCGCACAGTATAGCGCAGCGTGCGCGGCATCCTCCGCGATGGCGCATAGCGCGCCCATGCGAACGGACGCGCGCACTAGCGCTCCGGTCTTCATCCGGTGCATCGCCAGGATCCTGTCCAGCTCGACGTGCTTTCCAACCAGCGACAGATCCATGGCCTGCCCGCCTGCGGCACCCTCGGCGGATACCGCCTGCGCCAGTTCGCGCACGAGCGCGATACGGTTGTCGCCCGGCGCATCCAGGCTCGCCAGGGTCAGGAAGGCGTGCGCCTGCAGCGCATCGCCGACCAGGATCGCAGTGGCTTCGCCGAACTTGACGTGCACGGTCGGAAGCCCGCGGCGAAGCACGTCGTCGTCCATCGCGGGCAGGTCATCGTGGACCAGGGTACAGGCGTGCATCATCTCGATGGCGGCGCTGACGTTGTCGAGCATGTGCGCCGGCGTGTCGGCCAGCGCCCCGGCAGCCAGACAGAGCAAGGTACGGGTGCGCTTCCCGCCATGCAAGGTGGCGTAGCGCATCGCCGCCATCAGCTCGGTCTCACCGTCGTCTTCACCGCAGAGAAGACGCGTCAGCGCCTGTTCGACCCGCTTTGCGCCGTCCTGCATCCAGATCTCCGGCAGCAGCCAGCCGGATGCGCCGCGCGCCTGCGCGCCCAATCCACCGAGCGCGGAAACGCCAGTTCGCTCGCCGTGTGGTGTGCAACCGGTCTGCATGTTGTTCATGTCATTGTACCTGCCAGGAGGCGGCCACGGCGAGCGGCGAGCCGCCGCGGTGTTGCCGGCCTCGCACCGAGCGCGCGCGCCAAGTGCAGCAATGCCGCGCGTCGCCGGCGCCGCTGCCTCACCACACGGGGCATGCGATGCCAGCTCATGAGAATCCGATGCGGATAGTCATGGACGGATGTGCGGTCGGGTAATAGCGCCGGCCTTTTTCGACGCCGCTCAGCAACCGCGGCCGCACCCCGGCCTCGTGCATGGTCAGCGCCAAGGCGATACAGAACTGCACCAGTTCCAGCCATGCCAGGTGGTAGCCCATGCAGACGTGTGGGCCGGTACCGAACTGCAGCATGTCCACCGGCCGGATCGGCTCGGTGCGTTGCAGCCACCGCGCCAGCCGAAACTGATCAGGCGCCTCGTGCAGCAGCGCCGAGGTCGAGAAATGCAGCAGCGGGATGCACAGATCGGTGCCCGTAGGAATGCGCCGTTGGCCGAGTCGCAATTCACGCAGTGCGCGACGCACTAGGAGCGGCGTCGCCGGATGCACGCGCAGCGTCTCGCGGAACAGCGCCTCGGCGACCGGACACTGCGCCAGGTCCGCGTGCCGGGTCGGCACCGCGCCTACGCGTTGCGCCTCCTCGACCAGGGCGTCCCACAGCCCAGGCCGCCGCGCTAGCTCGATCACCATCCAGGCCATCGTCGAGGCGGTGGTGTCGTGACCACCAAGCAGCAGCAAGCGGATATTGGCGACCAGGACGTCATCGGAAAGCGCATCGTCGCTGCGATCGAAGGCGCTCACCATGTCGTTGATCAACCCGGTGCGCGAGGCATGTTCGCGCGCGGCGCGGACGAACTCGCGCAACCGCGCATCGATCCAGTCGCGGGCGGCGCGGCCGCGCCGCAAGGGCAGTCCGGGCAGGTCGACCGGGGGCGCGACGATCAACTGCAGCAGTTGCCGGTACTTGCGATGCCATCCCGGCAGGTCCTGCGCGGGGATTCCCATGAGGCTGAAGATGAGCTTGAGCATTAGATCGCCGGTTTCGCGCAGGATGGTGACGTCGCCCCGGTCGCGCCACCTCTGCACGCGCGCCCGGATGACGGGCGCGAACAGCTCGCCGATGCCGGCCTGAGTCATACCCTTGGGCAGAAGCGCCGCCTGGATCGCATCGCGCGCCTGCCGGTGCGCGATGCCGTCCTGGGCGACCAACGTTCCGCCAAACAATTCGGGCGCGATGTCTTCGATCAACGCCGAGGACACGTCCTTGTGCCGGAGCAGTGCGAGAGCATCCGGATCCAGACTGGTCATCAGGTGTCCGGCAGGGCCGAAATCCAGCCAGAAGTGGCTGCCCAGCGTCCGTTCCGCGCGCCGCAGCAGGCGCGGCAGGTCGCAGATGACGGCGGGAAGATGCCCGACCAAGGGAAAAGCGCCCGGCACGACCGGGATGTCGTGCCGCAGCCGATGCCGACGGTTCAGCGGGTTGAGCAGCATGTCCATCAGCAGCGCGGCGCCGCGTCCCCTTCGGCGGTCGCGCCGGCAGGCCGCGCGGCGCGGCTGTTGCCACCGTCGGCGTATGTCGGCACATGCGCCAGCATGCCGCCGTCGATGCACACGACCTGGCCGGTGATGAACGCAGCATCGTCGGAGAGCAGGAACGCCACCAGCGCGGCCACATCGTCGGGGCGGCCGACGCGCGGCAGGAGCTGGTGTCGGCGCAGATGCCGTTGCACGCACGCGTCCAGCTTGGCGAGGAGACGCTCGGTCATGATGAGACCGGGCGCAACCGCATTGCAGCGGATCTGCGCATGACCGTACTGGGTGGCGAGCGAGGCCGACAGCATGTTCATCGCCGCCTTCGACGCGGCGTAGGATGTCAGCGCGGTGTCACCGCTGAGCCCCTGGCACGACGACATGTTGACGATCGCGCCACCGCCGCGGGCGATCATCCGTGGGATGGCCTGCCGGCAGCAGAGCAGCGTGCCGCGCAGATTGGTCGCCATGGTCTGATCCCAGACCGCAAGGTCCAGGTCGAGGATCGCGCGGTCGCGCGGGGTCAGATGCATGGCGCTCGCGTTGTTCACCAGCAGGTCGACCCCACAGAAGTGCCGCTCCGCCGTCTCGAACAGCGCTGCCACCGCCTGCGCATCGGCGATGTCCATGGCCAGGGCCAGCGCGTGGCCCGCTTCGGCCGCGATCTGCGCGGTGCAGGCGATAGCCGCCGAGCCATCAATGTCGGCCACCACCACTCTGCCGCCCTCCCGCGCGATGGCGAGGGCGCATGCCTTGCCGATGCCGGCGCCGGCGCCGGTCACCACAGCCACTTTGCCTTCAAACCGTCCCATCGCGTCCTCCTGGATTGCGTTAGTCTTTCGCAGCATGCCGCTCGGCCTCCGGCGGAGAACGCAAGGTTGGCGCTGGCGTGCTCGTCATCCCCAGTGTCGCTTTCGATGACCCGAATGGCGGCGACCGGGCACTGGCTGGCCGCGAGCCGCACGGCGGCGTGCAGCGCCTGCGGGACCGTCGCCACACACACTTCGGCCACGCCGTCCGGTTCGCGCTGGCGAAAGGTGCCCGGCAGCGTCAGCACGCACTGCCCCGTGGTGCTGCACAGATCCTGGTCGACCACGACGCGCATCTCAGCCTCCCCCTCGCGCATGCAGCCGCACCGGCAGCGCGCGGAACGTCCTAAGGAACGCGGAGGGCTCCCGGGTCGGCTGCTCGGCCAACGCTAGCGCGGGGAAGCGCGCCTGGATCCGCGGCAGGCTCTCGGCCAACTGCACCCGGGCCAGTTGCGCACCGAGGCAGAAGTGGATGCCGTGGCCGAAGCTCAGCATGATCTTCCCACCGGTCGACATGCCAGGACTGGTGCCGTAGAACCGCGCGGGATCGAAGCGGTCGGGATCAGCGAAGGCGTCTGGGTCGCGATTGCCGGCCGCGATCAGCACGCGCACGTCCGCGTTCTTCGGAATCACCACGCCGCCCAGTTCGATGTCGCGCTGGGCGATACGCGGAATGGAGCTGAACATGGCGGGCGCGTCGCAGCGCAGGACTTCTTCGACGAATGCCTTTACCCCCACGGCGTCTGCCTGCAGCCAATGCCGCTGTTCGGGATACGCCAGCATGGCCAGGACCGCATGGTCGATGGTCGCAGCAGTTGTGGCGAAGCCGCCCAGCAGCATGCCCCACAGCATGCTGATCAACTCCACATCCGACAGCGTGTCGGCATCGTCGTCGTGTGCGCCGACCAGCATCGACACGATACCGTGGCGGGGATCGGTGCGCTTGCGCTGTATGAGGTCGCCGAAGTAGGCCTGCACCCTGGCGCTGGCCACGTCCGCCGCGGCGAGCTGGCAATCGCTGGCGTGCGGGCTCAGGCCTTCCGCAATGGCGCCGATGCCGGCGGCGAGCCCGAACATGTCGTCCTGGGGCAGGCCGAACAGTTCGGCAAAGACCAGCATGGGCAGGGCCAGCGCGAATTCCCGATGCAGGTCGACCGCCTCCCCACGCTCTAGCGCCGGCGCCATGCCGTCCAGGCGCGCTGCGACGATGTGCGCGATGCTCGGCCGCAGATTGTCGATCTGGAGCAAGGTGAAATCGCGCGAGATCAGCCGGCGCAGACGCGTATGCGTCGGTGGGTCCTTCATCGCTAGCGTGGACGCCAGCAGCTTGAGCGACAGGCTGGTTGCCGCACGCGGGAAATAGCGCGCCAGTTCGCCCGGCGCCGGTCCCCGAAACGCATCGCCCGTGGCCGTGAGCGCCCAGTAGATGTCGGCGTGGCGGCTCAACAGAAAGAGGCCCGACGCCGCGCGATGCACCGGATCGTGCTCGCGCAACCACCGCATGAACGGATACGGGTCGTGGATGCACGCTGGCGACGCCAGTTCCGCGAAGGCGTCGCGGCATGCTGCAGTGGTTTCTCGCACGTCCATCTTGGTTACCTGTTGGCTGGCTGATCTGACCGGCGCGCGCCAGGCGCCGGCAAATTGCGGAGAATAATCGCGATCCCCGGCGCCGTCCGCGCATCACCAGAGCACCGGGACCTCCTCGAACCCGCCGGTAATGATCGCCTTGCGCAACTTCAGTTCTTCGGGCGCCACGGCCAGGCGCAGCGCGGGAAAGCGCTGGAAGATCGAACCGAACACCACCTTGAGTTCCAGCCTGGCCAGCGCCGAGCCGATGCAGTGATGCGGCCCGTAGGAGAACGCCAGGTGCTCCTTTTCTTCGCGTCCGATGTCGAAGATTTCCGGGTCGTCGAAATGGCGCGGATCGAACGATGTCGCCGGCAGGCCGACCAGCACCTTACTCTCCGCGGGAACATGCACGCCCGCGATCGTCACGTCGGTTCTCGGATAGCGCATGATGCCGTCCCAGCCCGCGCCAGGCGGGTACATGCGCAGGATTTCCTCCACCGCCTTGTCCACCAGGGAAGGATCGCCGACCAAGCGTTCGCGCTGTTGCGGATGGCGGAACATAGCCAGCAGGCCGAATTCAATCTGCGCGACGGTGCTCTCGTGCCCCGCCACCAGCATGCCCGCCGCCAGGCCGATCGCCTCTTCCTCGGTCGCCTTGCCCTGGTCGACCGCCGCGAGCAGATCCGTCAGCAGGTTGTCGCCCGGATCCTGGCGCTTGTCCCGCATCTTGCCGCGAATGTAGGCGCGCAGTTCTTTCCAGGCCAGGCGCGACGCGCTGCGCGGGCCGCTTTCATGCTGATGCGTCATCACCTCGTCGGACAGCCCGGCGAAAAAGGCGTGATCCTCGTAGAGCACCCCCATCAGCGCGCTGATGACCATGGCCGGAAGCGGAAAGGAGAGGTGGCGCCGCAGGTCGGCGGGCTGGGGCTGGGCCGCCAGTGTCTCGAATAACTGCGCGGCGATCGCCTCGACGTGCTGCACGAGCAGCTTCACCCTGCGGTTGCTTAAGGCCGGCGCCACTATGGTGCGTAACCGGGCATGCTGGCCCCCCTCGTGCGAGACCAGCCACCCCGGCGAACCAAGAATCACCGAATCCGGGGTGAATGCGGCCGGCGGCATTCCCGCGGGCCGGAACGCCGCGTCGGACAGCACCGCCTTGGCCTCATCGTAGCCTGTCACCCACCAGCCTTCGTGCCCGGATGGGAAGCGCACGCGGTGGATCGGACCGTCGGCGCGTAGCGCCAACATATCGGGCGAGGGCTCGATGTGATCGACGCGCCACATCGGCAGCGTCGGCAAAGGTTGTTCGGACATGGTGGCACTTCACTCTCTAAGCGACGCAAGGGCGGTAGGTGACCGGCAGGTGCTGCGGGCAGCGGCCTCACTTGCGCTTGCGTTCACTTCTGTTCGTCGACGATGATCGGCGGGGAAGGCGGCCAGACCCTAGGGCCTCAATTTGGCTTTTGCCATCTACCGAATCTTGTAGTAGCCCCCTAAGCTCAAGGTGAAAAAATGCATGCTTGGCCTTGAAATAGCATCGCGATGACGACCAAGAGCGAACGCAAAGCTCACGCGCCTGTACGTTGGAGGCGCCAGCTCCGGCATTTCTCTATCGCCGTACACTGGGCGCGTTAATCGCCCCTTCTTCACACAGTCGAAATCCTCCCTCGAACGCGTTGGTGTTGGCGCCGAGGCGCACGTTGCGCGGCAGTCAGCGAGCAGCGCTAGATCATGTCATGACCACGCGTTGCCATTCCTTCCTGCCGGCACGCTTGAGCGCAGCGTTCTCGGCCGTTGTATCGGTCATCGCACAAGCGGCTGCATCCGACTTAACACCGGTGAATGCGGTCGAGCGTCGATCTCCTATGCTGCAACAGCACCGGCCCAACGCACACTGCCGGGTATAAGGTGCGTGGGGCCGGTTGGGGATGGCGCGGCACTTGGTCGTCCAACCCAGACAAACCCGTGCAAATGATATGCCACACGAAATAGTGCCGATGATCGGCGTCGATTCGCCGGCGTCGGGCGCACGGATTTTCAATTGCGGCAGGACGCGCCTACCTATGGGCCATTTCCTCCTTAGACTAGTGGCTGGACGATCGCCGGATTTCGAAGTAGGCGAGACTTCGTTGCGCAGTGTGGCCAGAGGGGCGTGGGCATCCGAACGGATTAGATATACTGCGTCACAAATCATGACGACGCATGACCTTCCATTTCGATTGCGCAGCAGGAACATCTACGTAACCTCTAAGCAAATGAGCTCGCGACGCACCGCCGCATGCTAGCGAGCGAGTGCGTATGTCACGCACCGTTTTCGGCGGGAGCGCCGCGGGTCAGCTAGTCATTCATTGCATGAGCGGGGTGGCCCCGGAGTCGCGCCAAGCGCGGGGGCAAGCAATCAACGCTGCCGTTGCGCCATTGACATTCCGCCAACCTTGTTTCGATAGACCGAGGTCAACTTCCTTGAACTATCAAGTATTTTGCTCGTTCTCCCACTGGATCAGTTTCGCCTCCCGTCCATTCCGGACCATTTCTTCGGGCGGCAGCGGCCCCCTGACGGGCGACCACACAAAATGCGCAGCAAGAACGCCCGTCGTTTGAAGGCTCGTTCGAAGCTGTTCCGCTCACGTGTATATGAGAGTCCTAACCTGCACGCTTTCGCTCATATCGGCCTCCTTTGCATTTACGCACTATTGCGATTCCTCGTTTCGACGCTGCCACCCCTGGACAAAACAGTGCACAGGATGTCGCAAACGGTGACGCCACTTCGAAAAACCTTACGTACGAGCTTGTGAGGTTGGATTAGCCTTCGCAACAACTTGCAAGCGGTTGCGACACGTGTAGTTGTTGCGAAGCGCACATGCTCGATGTCGGGAATCTACCAAGCTGTTTGCGGACGCGACATCGGAGTTGCCGCATGCGTGGCGTGCGGTGTTGTTGTGAAGGAGAAGAGAGTATGAAGTTCAATCGCAGATGCCTGTCGATCCTGTTTTCGTTGCTTTCGGCTGTGAGCGTGAGCACGATGGCCAAGGCCGATGAGCCCTCGCCGAAATACGTTGAGGTGCTCAGTGCCCTGCAGGCCGGCAAGAATGTGAAGCTCATATTGGACCTAAGCCGCTGTACCACGCTCGATGGCGGCAAGCCCGGACCAGCGACGCAGGCCGGGCTGCTTATTAGTGCGTTCAGGGTGACCGCCCAGAACGGCATCAGCTTTGCTAATGCGCATCAAACCGTGGATAGCTCGGGACAGCCAGTGACGGAATACATTCGCCACAGCCTCAGCCGCGAAGGCAAGCTTACGGTGCGGGCATCCAAGCTGATCGTCGGGGCGACCGAAGTAGTACATCAGGGCGAATTCGTGTGCGAACTGCCGGACGGCGCAAAGTTCGTTTCTTCTCTCCAGTGATCTTTCGGGTGCAGTTTTATCGAGCCATAATATCGTAACCAAAATCGTGACGACGGCCATGTCATTTCTGGCCGTCTTTTCGTAGCCGGTGGCCGCGCGGCGAAGTTACTTACCGTTTACTGAAGCAGCATTTGAATGAGGTGGTGCTGACCTACCAGACCGTTGAAGAACTCGGCCGCGTTCGCAAGGGACGCCTGAATGGTCGCTTTTGTGTATGAAGAACTGGCCGACCGCCTGCCCGTATTGCCGATCATAACCGATCCGCGACCGCGAGCGGAATCATTCTCGTCGTCTCCTTACCATGAGAATTCCGAGCAGGCCGAACCCCCTCGCGAGCCGTAGCGGAACTCGAGAAGGCGCTCCAGCGCACCGAAGGCTAAGGCAATTTCAGCATCGGACTTACCCTTGAAGGTGAGATGCGCCTCTTAGAACAAGATGGAGGAAGCGCTACCCAGTCGTCCGTGAAGAATTCCCAAGCCGTTGATTTGGAATCCGGAAACGGCATTTTGCAGTAATTGAATTTGCCGGAAAGCGGGCCTTTGGAGCGGGATTCCTTGCAAACTTGATTTGTGATTCACTC
>NZ_JBWBWM010000089.1:0-12294 GCF_056174665.1 Bradyrhizobium sp. WYCCWR15520 | reverse complement strand
GCGGCTATCTCGCCCGCGCCAACGATCCGCCACCAGGGAATCTGATCATGTGGCGCGGATTATCGCGATTCATCGATATCGCAACGGGAGCAAAACTCTGACTCAAAAATGTGGGTAATCGTAAGCCGGTGGCGGCCACCTTGCCGAATGAGGCGCGGTGTTGAGAACTGTCCTTATGGACAGTGATAGGCGCAGTGCCCAAGTCGAACGGCTTGAAGTGGTGGAGACCGGCCGGCGGCGCCGCTGGTCCGAGGACGAGAAGCGCAAGATAGTCCTGGAGAGCTTACAGGCGCCGCGCCAGGTTGCGGCGACGGCGCGGCGATACGGCGTTTCGCGCTCGTTGCTACTGCGTTGGCGACGGTTGTTTCGCCCTGAGCCGAAGGATGCCGCCGCGCAACAAATGGGCTTTGTACCAGCGAGGGTGGTCCCGGACTTGGGGGCGACGCCTGGTCCAGTCGGTCCGGCCAGCAGCGGGGCGATCGAGATCGAGTTTGCGGCTGGGGCTCGGATGCGGATCACCGGCACGGTCGACGCGGCGATGCTGAAGGCCGCGGTCGCGGCACTGGCCGATGGACAGCGGTGATGATCCCCATTGCTTCGGGCGTGCGGGTGTGGATTGCGACTGGCCACACCGACATGCGGCGCGGCATGAACTCGCTGGCGTTGCTGGTGCAGGAAGCCTTTAGGCGCGACCCCCACGGCGGCGACCTCTACGTGTTCCGTGGCAAGAGCGGCAAGCTGATCAAGATCCTTTGGCATGATGGGCTCGGCATGTCGCTTTATGCCAAGCGACTGGAGCGCGGCCGCTTCCTCTGGCCGTTGTCGGCCGATGGCGTGGTGACCATCACCCCAGCCCAGCTTGGCTACCTGCTTGAGGGCATCGACTGGCGGATGCCGCAACACACCTGGCGCCCGCAGGCGGCGGGCTGATCGCCGGGATTTGAATCGATCATCGATCGGTAGTTCGGACACGGCGTCTGTATTGTGATTCTCTGGTCGGCGATAGGCGCCGATGATTCTCTCCCCGACGATGTAACCACGCTGAAGGCGATGCTGCGCGCCGAGCGCGCGGCCCGGTTGGCCGCGGAAGCGGAGGCGCAGGCGCGGATATTGCTGATCGAGAAGCTCAAGCTCACGATCAAGAAGCTGCGGCACGAGCAGTTCGGACAGTCCTCCGAGCGCGGCGCATTGCTGGACCAGCTCGAGCTGCAGCTCGCCGATCTCGAGGAGAACGCCGCGCAAGCCGAGACGGCGGCGCAGATGGTAGCCGAGAAGATTGCGGTGCCATCGTTCGAGCGCCGCAAGCCAGCCCGCCGGCCGCTGCCGGAGCATCTGCCGCGGGAGCGCCTTGTGTATCCAATGCCTGCGACCTGCCCATGCTGCGGCGACAACCGATTGCGCAAGCTCGGCGAGGATGTGACCGAGACGCTGGAGCTCGTTCCGCGCCAGTGGAAGGTGGTCCAGCACGTGCGCGAGAAGCTCGTCTGCCGGGCCTGCGAAGCGATCAGCCAGCCGCCGGCTCCGTCGCATCCGATTGCACGCGGGCGTGCGGGACCCAGGCTGCTGGCCCATGTCCTGTTCGCCAAGTACGGCCTGCACCTGCCGCTCAACCGTCAGAGCGAGGTCTATCATCGCGAAGGCATCGACCTCGACGTCTCGACGCTCGCGGACTGGGTGGGCGCCTCCGCGGCAACCCTGATGCCACTGGTCGACGCGATCCGGAGCCATGTCTTTGCGGCCGAACGCATCCACGCGGACGACACCACGGTACCGGTCCTGGCCAAGGGCAAGACCCGGACCGGCCGGCTCTGGACCTATCTATGGACGGTCCCCGCTGTGCAAGGCCATTTGCTTTGTTCCGGCTAACGATCGTTTGCAGCTATCTATCCGGCTTTATGGCGTTGCCACGAGCCTTGATGAGATCCGCGGATCGGCGTCCAATTATGTTGGCGAGCTCGAGACTCGATAGGTCCAACGGGCTTAGCCGACCCCGGTCCGACCGGTTGCCATCACTCTGCTGTTGCCCTCGCAAACGGAACCGTGCTCGACTTATGCTCGCGCGCGGTAATCTTCACCATTGGCCATGATCGCCCAAGCGATCCGGGCAGTTTTGTGAGCAAGCGCGACTGTCACCACGTTGAATGGACGCCTGCCTAGCAACTCTGTTATCCAGGTATTTGTCACCCGATGGATACGGACGCGATGAACGGCTGCTCTAGCGCCATGTATCAACAATTTGCGAATGTATCCGTCGCCGCGCTTACTGATACCGCCCAACCGCTCCTTGCCCCCGGTCGAATGCTGCTTTGGTACTAATCCAAGCCAGGCAGCGAAATGCCTTGCCGAAGCGAACTGTTGTGGATGGTCGACAGATGCCGCCAGGGCGGTGGCAGCAAATGGGCCGATGCCAGCCATCTTCATGAGACGCCGACAGACTTCATTGTCTTTGGCAGTTGCAAGGATCATCTTCTCGTAGCCTTCAATGTGAAGCTCAAGGTCTTCGATCTGATCGACAAGGATTGACAGGGCGCTGCGCGCGCTCTGTGGAATGCGCTCGTCAACGTCCACGAGTGTCATGAGCTCTCTCGCGTTCGCTTTTCCCTTTCCGGCCACGATGCCCAACTCGCCCAAATGACCACGCAGAGCATTTATCGCGCCTGTGCGTTGTCGAATAAGCAAGTCGCGCGTGCGATGTAGCATCAAAATTCCTTGTTGTTCGACACTCTTTACGGGGACGAAACGCATGCCAGGTCGTTGGATGGCTTCCCAGCACGCCTCCGCATCAGCGGCATCATGCTTGTTTGTCTTCACGTAGGCTCGCACGTAGCGAGCCGGCATAAGACGTGCTTTGTGTTCAAGCTTTATTAGTTCACGAGCCCAATGATGAGCGCTGCCGCAAGCCTCAAGACCAACGAGACAACTTGGAGCCGTGAAAAGAAATCGAGAACCTTCCCGCGGGCGAGCTTCTTGCGGATAATTTCTCCATCCGCCGTAATCCAGTGGATTTGAAACCAGCTCTTCGAGATATCAAGCCCGATTGTCATCATAGCCATAGCTCGTTCTCCTTCTGGGTGCTCTTTTGCAGCTTATCAGGGCGGGGACCGTCCATCTCATTATGTGCGCGACGACCGCCCGTTTGCCGGTCCCGATCCGCCGGCGGCCGCGTTCTTCTATTCGCCGGATCGTGGTGGGGAGCATCCGGAGCAGCACCTGGCGGGTTATGCCGGGCTGATGCAGGCGGATGCCTATGCCGGCTTCGGCAGGCTCTACGAGGCCAATCGCAAGCCAAGTCCGATCATTGAGGCCGCGTGCCGAGTAGGCGGGGATGTTGCCATCCCCGCCCCTCACAGACCCGGACGAGCGGATTACCCGCATCCGGTTCTTCACGCGTAAGCTTCGCTCACGGAGCGGCATATTGGTGGACGATCTTGGCTGGCGGCAGCGGATGTCGCGCGAGCATGGCCCGGAAGCGTGACCACGGCAGATTGCTGTGGCGGCCACGCCGTGCGAGCCATTTCTTCCATATCCGCGTGAGCTGGTGGTGATACCATCTAATCCGTCGGCCGTTTCCGGAGATGCCGTAGTAGGCGCAGTGCCCCCGGATCACCCGTGACAGATGGGCGTGCTGTTCCCGGAACGGACGATGCAGGTTGAGCCGACACCATTCCGTCACGGAAGCCAGCGCGCGAGCATAACGGTCTTTTGCCGTTATCTGCCGGACCACATTCTTACCCTTCCGCGATTGACCCCACACATGGGTGAAGCCAAGGAAGTTAAACGTGGTCCCCGCCGTCGCAGGATGACGCCCATCAGGGCGTTTGAACCGGAAGTCTACGAAGCGGGTCTTGGTCGGATGGAGTTGAAGTCCGTACCGACTGAGCCGCTTACCCATCACATTCAGCAATCGCTTGCCGGACAGATGGTCCTCGAAGGCGATCACCGCGTCATCAGCGTATCGAACCAGAAGGCACCGCCCCTTGAGCCGCGGTCGTGCCACCTGCTCGAACCATTCATCCAGCACGTAGTGCAGGTAGATGTTTGCAAGCAGTGGCGAGATCACGCCGCCTTGGGGCGTTCCACCAGTCGTGCGGCGCAGGACGCCCTTTTCGAGCACCCCCGCCTTCAGCCATTTGTCGATCATCCTCCGGACGACGCCGTCCGTGACTCGCTGATCGAGGAATCGGCGCAGGTGCGCGTGGTCGATGGTGTCGAAGTATTTCGAGATATCGACGTCCACCACCCAGCGCAGCCCTTGCTCCATGAACCCATTACGTAGCGCGTGCAGGGCCTCATGGGCCGACCGTCCCGGTCGGAAGCCGTACGAGCACGGCAAGAAGTCCGTCTCGTAGATCGGCTCCAGCAGCAGGAGAATCGCCCGCTGCGCCACCTTGTCTTCCAATGTCGGGATACCCAGTGGCCGTTCGGTGCCATCTGCTTTCGGGATATAGTGCCGTCGCACCGGCGGCGCGACGTATCGGCCGGATTTGATGCGCGCCAGGAGATCATCAAGATTGACCTCCAGGTTCGCCTCATAATCGGTCGCCGTCATGCCGTCGATGCCGGGCGCGCCATCCTTGCGCGTCAGGCGATAGGCTTCGAGCATCCATTCACGGTCGATCAGGTGATGCAGCGAGGTCAGCACCCGCTCGGGATGTTTCCTCGCCAGATCGGCTATCCATTGTCGTTTCGTGGACAGGTTTGCAGGACTCAGCGTTCCCTCCCGTGTTTCTCGTCAATGGTCTTAACGCGTGGCGACTCCCTTCCCTCCAGTGGGTCCCGGTAAGCCCAGTTCCCCGCCTTCCTCAGTACTACGAAGCCGCTACGACTTCCCGCTGCGCATGTCCGTCAGCTTATGTCTTCGCCTCCGGATTCCACATGCCTTGGTGTTTCGTGTTCGCATGCGCGCTCCCGATGCCCGCCAAGTCGGGACACCAGGCCTGGAGCGTTGTTGAGGCCGGTGCTCCGCGCCAGCTTTCCATGTGGACACCAACGGGATCTCTCAGGTTTCCTGGTGACCCATCCCGCACCTTTGCCCTGCTCGGAGACCCCGGCCGAACCGATGAGCCTGGCCATAGCGGCTTTCCCGGTGCTGCCCCCGGACCCAACACGGCGAAGGCTTCAGCACGACCATGATTTCGAGGCTTGCCACAGGGCTTTGGTACCCGCTGTCTACGCTTCACGAGCGACGTTGCCGTCACCCATGCAAGACTCGCTTCCGGCTGGCGGGCTCCGCCTTTGCCGGGAGGGCGTCGAACCCTCTGGGTCACGATGAAAGGTTTCAGATCACATTCTTCCTCCTTTCCAGGACTTATCCTGACGCAAGCTGGGCGCACGGCCGGCGCAAGTTCTTCGATCTCGCGCGGCTCAGCAAGGCACCGATCGCGGCCGAGGCGATCAAGCGCATCGACGTACTGTTCGCCATCGAGCGCGAGATCAACGGTCTCGCGCCGCAAGAGCGCCTGTGCGTGCGCCAGGAGCGCAGCCGTCCCCTGATCGTCGAGCTTCAGGCGTGGTTACACGAGCAGCGCGCCAGTCTCTCCAGGAACAGCGACACGACCAAGGCGATCAATTACTGCCTCAGCCGCTGGGATGCCTTCACCCGCTTCCTCGATGACGGTCGCCTGTGCATGTCCAACAATGCCGCCGAGCGCGAGCTACGGGCTGTCGCCGTCGGCAGAAGAAATTGGACCTTCGCCGGCTCCGATGAGGGCGGACGCCGTGCGGCGGCGATCTACACCCTCATCGCCACCGCCAAGCTCAACGACATCGATCCGCAGGCTTGGCTCGCCGACGTGCTGGCGCGCCTGCCGGATCATCCCGCCAGGCGCATCCACGAACTCCTGCCTTGGAACTGGCGCCCGCAGAGCGTCGCTCACGCCGCCTGAGCGCAATCGGCTATCCGCCCAAAGCGACCTGACCAGGGGCCGTCGCCGGATGCGTACAGTGAAATCGGAGCGTTGGCGCCAGCGCGACGGGGCATTGTGGGTTGATGGCACTGCCGTGACTCCCGAGCCAGAGTCTAGAACCGTGCGCGACGAACTCAGTGACTGACCATAGGACACGATAAAGAAATCCGCGTCGCGCCGATCGCGAAGATGGATGCGGACGCGCTGATCACGCGCTGCATTACTGCAAGACGCTCAACGATTCATTCCTTGCGCTCGGCCTCTTGATCCGCGAGCTGGCTCGAAGGCGCGATGACGTTTTGAATAAAAGCCACATTCGAGGGCTGGTACGCGATATGCCATGGAATGTATTTGCCGAGTTGAACCGGCTGGTATTCTTGGAAACGTAGCCGCGCAGTAGCAGGAACCCGCGCGCTCTCGACGCACTGCGGATGATAAAACAGCATTAACGGCACCCAACCGGGCGATCTGTCGCGCGGCTGCCTTCGTGCTGACCGGGATCAAGTTGAACAAGAGCTTGCTGCGATTGCCCAACGGCTCGATCACGCAGGTGAAAGGCAAGAAGGGCGCGGTTCATTTCGCCAAGACTGGCGGCTCATGCTCAGGGCAGGGCGTGCCGCTCGATGGCCAACAGCTGCGATATATCGACTTTCCCATTCCCGAGGCGCGTGCGGAGCAAGTATGCGGAGATCGAGCGGCGTGGCAGGGGCATGTTTCGCGGCATTGCGGGTAGCAAGCAGGCGATGGCCGAGGTCCCCTCGGCACAGCTGCGCGGCAGCGGCGACCGCCACGCCTCAGTGAGTTGATCTGGGCAATGCCCGCGCGCTGAAGTTCTTGGCGGTGAATATGACAAGACACCTTCAACCTGGACGTCGCCGCCCCATCGGCTAGAAAACTGTTTCTCGCGAATGAATCGGCTCAAGGCATTAGGACCAACCGGAGTAAGCCTATAAGAAAAGGTAGTTGAAGTACTGCTGCTTGCACGGCACCTCACTTGGTCCGGAAGGACCTGCATGACTGACGCCCGGGCAACTTATCAGCCGGAATAAGGTTTGAACGTGGAGCGCTGAACATGACGATCTTCTTCTTGCTCTTGGCCGATTTCCCGTTGCCGTTGCCGGTCCGGGTCCCCCTTTTCATAGCCAAGGTGATCAGTCAGCTCCGCACCAGGTCCCTCAATCAGCGTCTTCCTCAGCTATTTGAAAAGCCCGTCCGCACCTGTGAGGTCTTTAGGCTTAGTTAGCAAGCAGTGATCCAGTAGTTCAGGTGTAAACGTCGTGACTCACAGAAACCTGCTTACACACTCGTTCTGACACCCTCCTGAGCCGGTATCAATTCGGCCGAAAGCAGGAGATCAAGCAGTCTTCGTTAGCCGACTGACCTTGGCAACTCACTCGCTCGACTTCGACCAACGATTCCTTCAACATGAGGATGCAAGTCTCAGCCCCAGCGGCATGGCCCCAACGTCTGCAGTTGGTATCTCGGGCTGACCCAAAAACCAGCTGTCCATCTGGCGCCAGCATCTGCACCAACTTGCGGATAGTCGCACGCATGTCGGTCAGGCCTCCAAGGTAGTAGAGGACTTCGGCCAGTACGATCAAATCAAACCGCTCGACGGTCGAAAATTGCTGAACGTCCGAAGCTATCCAGGTTATGTGCGACCACCGTTTCGTCCGCAGGCGAGCTCGAGCAATCGCTTGCGGCATAACGTCGATGACTGTGAGCCGTTTGCAATGAGGTGCTAGTATTTCCGTAAATGCGCCAGCCGCGCACCCGACCTCGAGGGCGTGGGAAATCACTCCTTGCGAGCGCGATAGCCGGAGCATTTGCGAGTGACGCTCGCGTTCGAATGGATTACCGTCGAGCCTCCACGGATCATCGGCGGCTAGTTCCTGCTCTAACGATTGATATTTGCTGTCCGAACTCATGATTAGCCTACCTACTGAGAATGCACGATCGGGTGCCCGCGCGTATGCTGTCAAACGAGACCAGCCTCGAAGAACTACGCGAAAGCTCCGCCTCCCTGGGTCTACCGACCATTGAAGAGCCTCCAGTCCAGCTTTTCGCAGACCTCATGAGCACACCTCTTCAGTCCCAATCCAGTACCGCGCATACCAGGACGCAGCTGGGCAATCGTCCGTTCGTGCTTGCCCATCATCGAGCAACTGTGTTTAAACGAACAATTCGTTTCACACGCATTTTCCTGATTGATGGTTGAGTTAGCTGGCGTCTGACTATGGCGATTGCGGCAAAGTTAGTAAAATCTATTGTTTTGATGGAAGGTATCCATTCCGATAATGGTTCGCGAAGAACGCGTTCGCGTTAAGCGCATGATGAGCCGGCCGCCTTGACGTAGCAGCACATGCTAAAAAGCCCCCACGACGTTGGTCCTGCGAAGTTCCTCGCCGGATATCGAATGCCTCGAAACGTCAGACGCAGAGCTGGACGCGCTCGAACACTGCTCGCGGCGAATCGGGATCGAGCCGATACCGCTGCTTGATGAAGGCCAGCGGCGGCTCCGCCGATGATCGCATCAGTTAACCGCTCGACACGATCCGATTTTGTATAGACTGGATCGGAGGCGCCCATCAAACATGACTAGAGCTAGGTTCAGAATGCTCGAGAGGAATCCGAGTCGTGCAGCGTTTCGGCTGGTGCCGGCCAAAATTAGGTGCGGCATAACTTATTGGAGGAAGGCGAGGTGATTAAATCAATTCGTCAGAATTCTGACGTTCGACTGGCGGCACGAGCCGGGTGTCCCATGACAAGAACTGCAGGGATCAGAAAGACGAGCGAAAATGCGATGCGTCGTCACGTGTCGTGCCTCGATGGACCCGGAAATCTATGCGAACACTCGATGCAGCGCTTCGTGGCAGTCTGGGAGCCCTCCATGCCGCTCGGAAGTTGGGCGTCGGGCATCAGAGCGACCGTGGCAATGCGACTTGATGTGCAAAGAGAATTATTTCATGCTAGACGCTATGTCGATCGGGCGCACGTCTTTCAGTCGCAATGACTCGAGCTTGCCGAGCTATCGGCGTGGCTGGGTGGACGAGGCCGTGGCTGCGATCGAGGCCGAGCAGTGCCGCACGGCCGATACGCACCTAACTCGGCTGATCGTGCCGGCTCTCGCCGGCATTGACATCTATTTGAAGGACGAGTCGACCCATCCGACCGGCAGCCTGAAGCACCGATTGGCTCGCTCGCTATTCCTCTACGCGCTCTGCAACGGACAGATTCACGAGGGCACGCCAGTCGTCGAGGCCTCGTCGGGGTCCACGGCGGTGTCAGAGGCCTACTTCGCGCAGATGATCGGCGTACCCTTCTATGCGGTTATGCCGCGGACGACGTCGGCCGAGAAGATCGCTGCGATCGAGCATTATGGCGGCAAGTGCCATCTGATCGACGACGGCCGCGCGCTCTATTCCGAGGCAGCGGCGCTCGCCACCCGTCTCAACGGACATTACATGGACCAGTTCACTTTCGCGGAGCGGGCGACGGATTGGCGTGGCAACAACAACATCGTCGAGTCGATCTTCACCCAATTGAAGGGCGAGCCGCGCCCTGTGCCGGACTGGATCGTGATGGGAGCCGGCACTGGCGGCACCTCGGCGACCATCGGGCGTTATTTGCGCTATCGTCAGTTTCCAACGCAGCTCTGCATTGCCGATGTCGAGCATTCCGCCTTCTTCGACTGCTTCCGCTATCAGGACCGCTCGCGAACTTGCGAGCGTCCCTCGCTGATCGAAGGTGTCGGCCGGCCCCGCTGTGAGCCATCCTTCGTTCCGACCGTGGTCGACCGCATGATGAAGATCCCGGATGTTGCGACGATCGCGGCTATGAACGTGCTGTCGCGTCGCCTGGGCCGGCCGGTCGGCGGCTCTACCGGCACCAACTTCTTCGCACTGTGCCGGCTGGCTTCGGAGATGTGCAGCGCCGGCCGAGCGGGATCGCTGGTGACGCTGATCTGCGACTCGGGCGAGCGCTATCGGCAGACCTATTACAAACCGGAGTGGCTAAAGGCGCGGGACATCGATCCTACGCCCTATGAGGCCGAGTTGATATTCTTCCTAGAAGCCGGACATCTGCCCGGATTCTCGATCGCAGACGTGACGAATCCGTTGAATGCCCGAGGTGCAGCGGAACCACGCTGATCGAAAATTACACCTCGTCTGCACCGGCGTCAGATTTTTCAAATCGCATCGGTTTGGTAGGCGAGTGCCCGTTGGTTCGGAACCAATCAAAGTGTGGCACATCCGACGCGATTCTAACGGGTGGCCTCCACCTTGGTGAGTGACGCTCTATAGCTGAGCTAAGTGTGCATCTCGTATTTCTTGCACATTTGCTGCAAATATGAAGCGACGAATAACGCTCTCGCAAGTCTTCGAATTGCGAGCTTTCAAAATTCTTCTTTGCGCCAAATGGTTCGACACGTGCATTCGCAGGGCAAGCGTCTGGGCTGTCGTCGCGGAACTCGCTTTCCATGCCCCGTTAGAATTCGGGCAGGGGGATTCGTACAAGACCCGCGATGCATCCCGGGCTTCGAGAGCTGCGCTTCACCCGCACTTGGAGGCGATCGAGCGTTGATACCCTTGCTCTACGAAATGCGCGTCAAGGCCATTCAGGAGCATGATGGACGAAAGTGTATCAGTGTTGATGCTTCAAGGACACCCGTCCATTTAACGACAAATATCGAGACGAGTTTCCTTTCGGCGCGGTCGACGCAAATCTCAACTTCAGGCCCAGAACTATCACACCCAGCCCAGCGGCCGACCGGAGACAATTCTGGGCCAAGCAAGCATTGCCCGCACCTAGAATGACACAACTTTATCGATTCCTTCTTATTTCCTTCTCGACGCACTCCGAAAGTTCAGAGACGAAGAGGAAAGCCGGTAAGTTAATACGTCGACTTCATCCATTGGATGAATGTTACGACGGAGATCATGGGGTCGGCATCGCGGCCCTGGAGAGCTTGCCGAGGTTGCTTGGCGCGAGAAGACGAGGCGCGCCGTCCGCTTCGAACAACGGCACCATCCGACTGAGGGCAATAGATATGCGGCTTTCGTTGTTGGCACGTGTTTTGAATGTCGGGCCCTACCAGAACAGCTCAATGGGAGACGAGGATGATAGGTTATAAGATCGTGTGAAAGATCGTTGGTCATCTGCGATCTCAACGTGCGACATTTGCTAACCTGGACGCCCGATGCATCCGACGAAAGCCTGTGTCGTGTATCCTTCTTTCGTTCAGAGCCATTTGTCCTGCACACTTGTAACTCTGACGTCTAGATTGAGAGCTGGAAATCTCATATGCTAGCGGAGTCGGACATCAAATGTACGAACGCAAACAATCGCGCAAGCACAGTCTGGACAATTGTCCTCGGCTTTGCCGCCGATCCGTTGATGCGCTGGAGTTGGCCTGACGCAAGGCGATACATTCAGAGCATGCCTCAGTTCATCAACGCCTGTGGCGGACGAGCATTCGAGCATGGCACAGCGTACGTCACGGGAGGGGTTCGCGCCGCGGCCCTGTGGCTCCCTCCCGGCGTACAACAAGATGAGGCGGCGCTGGACGAAATCATGGCGCAATCCCTGAGCCCGGGGATTACCGAGGATATGGCACACCTGCGGCGGGGAATGGCCGAACATCATCCGCCCGAGCCACATTGGTATCTGCCTCTCATTGCCACCGATCCCAACTGTGCCGGACAAGGGCTTGGCACATTGCTAATGAAACACGCTCTTCAACGATGTGATGAGGAGGGCGTTACCGCGTATCTCGAAAGTTCGAATCCCGAGCACATTCCCTTTTATCAACGCCACGGCTTCAAGGTCATTGGTGAGATACAACATGGCTCTTCGCCGCCGCTCACGCCAATGTTGCGAACGGCTAGCTAGCTCGAAGCGTTGGCCCACCGCTTTGGGGATAGCCATCTAGCCGTGCTGCGGCCGCTGCTGACGCTCGGTCGCACGACTCAGGCCGTCTATGACAGCAAGCGCGCCGATTTCCAGAAGATCTACGCCCAGCTTACGCACAGAAAGAACCGTCCAAAGGCGGCCACAAGCATCATTACCTCGCGTTGAGCCAGCTCGGTCCCACATTTACCCAGCTTATTTCCAGGGCCATCACGATCGATACTTCACACTGCGCGATGGCGCGGGTCTGTTTATGAATGTTACGACAGTTGCTGTAATGGATAAGGCGGCCTTTGGCATGGCGGGATAAACCGGGATGGCCAAAGAAGATTTACTTCATCGATGCGAGTGCGTCGGCCGTGAAGAACGCCGGATTTCAACTCGGGACGAATTGAAGTCGGACCGTGAGCTGGGCGAGGAACTGGCGCAACAAGAGCTCGAGCCAGCGGATGAGACGCCGGAAGTTGTAGCCCGCTGC